>DHLZ01000212.1:0-9862 GCA_002405515.1 Planctomycetaceae bacterium UBA4655 | reverse complement strand
AGCCGAGAGGGGCGTTGACGCAGCACTGCAGGTTGACGCAGCCCCGCAGATGGATGCCCGGTCGAGAATCCTCCCGAGCGAGACCGCATTGCCGCCGGGGGGCAGACGCCTCGTCGCTACGGCGAGGATACGCCTGATGCTCCTCGACGTCCGCCCCCGGCGTTCAGCATCGAAGTGCCTGCGTGCACGTCGCTGCACGAAGGCCCGTTGATGCCGAGCCGACGGAGCGGTGTGCCGACACGCGAACCGAGGCGGTGGCGCGCCCGGGTGTTCGCATCACGGCCGCTGCTTGCGGTCGGTGCCGGCACGCACGTCGAGCGAGAGGCCGTCGTCCTCGCCGCGTTCGAGCCGCTCCCACGCGATCGCGCCCATCGCGGCGTTGTCGGTGCAGAGGGAGAGCGGGGGCACGAGCACCTCGAGGCCGAGTTCGGCGCCAAGGGCTTCGACGGCGGCCCGCAGGCGGGCGTTGGCAGCCACGCCTCCTCCGATCGCGATGAGATCGCATCCGGTGCGTTCGACCGCGAGCCTCACCTTCGCGAGGATCGTGTCGACGGCCGCCTGTTCGAACGAGGCGGCGAGGTCCGCAAGCCGTTGCCCTGACGGTGGAGGGCCTTCCGCCGCATGAGGCGGCCGCACGAGATACCGCAGGGCGGTCTTGAGTCCGCTGAAGCTCATGTCGAGCGTGTCGGTGTCGGCCGACAATGGTCGCGGCAGCCGGAATGCCCGCGGGTCGCCGCCGATGGCGGCACGCTCGATCGCAGGCCCGCCCGGGTAGCCGAGCCCCAGGAGGCTGGAGGCCTTGTCGAACGCCTCTCCCGCGGCGTCGTCGATCGTGCCGCCGAGCCGCACGAGGTCGATGGGGCCGCGGACGTGGAAGAGCGACGTGTGGCCCCCGCTGGCGACGAGCCCGACGCAGGGATACCGCATTCGGTCCCGGTGCGCAACGCGGCAGGCGTAGAGGTGGGCGGCGATGTGGTCGTAGCCGACGATCGGGATCGATCGGGCGGCGGCGATCGCCTTGGCGGCCGAAAGCCCGACGAGCAACGAGCCCACGAGGCCGGGCGTGACTGCCACCGCCACGGCCTCGATCGCCCGAATCTCGAGCCCCGACCGCCGGATCGCCTCTTCGATCACGGGGATGATCCGCTCCACGTGGGCCCGTGACGCGACTTCCGGGACGACGCCCCGCCAGCGGGCGTGGATCGCCTCCTGGCTCGCCACCACGCTCGAGAGCACGGTCCGCGAGCGGTCGATCACCGCCGCCGCCGTCTCGTCGCAGGTCGTTTCGATCGCCAGCAGAGGCACGTCGGAAGCTTCAAGGACGGTCAGAAGTCGTACCACATCCCGAAGCCGAAGCGGTTCTGTCTGAGGAACGCGAACTCATACTGCGGATCGGACCCGTAAAGATACTCGACGCCGATCCGGAAAAGCTTCTCGCTGCGGTCGCCCCGCCATGCCCAGCCGGCCTGGGTGCAGACGTTGCCCCCGAAATTGAGCTCCTCGCGGAGCATGCCGTTCACCGCCAGGAACGGAGCCCCGAGGATCCCGGTGGGCCTCGCCCGGATGAGTTCCGTTCCGAACTGGAATTCCCAGGGCTCGGAGCCGCCGGCGTTGTAGAAGGCGTAGCCGGCCTCGCCGTAGAGCCGCATCCAGTCGAGCGGATACCAGCTCGCGCCGAGCACGATGCAGTCGCGGACGTAGTTGATCCGCGTGTAGCCGATGGGCGGCGGATACTTGAGCATGTATTCGTCGCCGAGGTGTGCGCTGTTGTGGTAGTAGGCGAGCTTGTACTGCCAACGTCCGATCCCGTAGACCAGCGGCACGCCGAAGCGAAAGTCGTTGCTCCGCATGTCGCGTTCATCCTCCGGGTCGAGCCTCACGAACGCGGCGCCCTCGACCTGAACCTCGAATCCCTGCGGATGAACCGTCGCGTCGGATCCGTACCGCAGGATCGAGGCCCGGCCGCCGAGCGTCGTGTCCCAGAGCGTTCCGTCGACGTTGTCCTCGTACATCACCGATCCGATGCGAGGTTCCTTCGGCCCGGCGAGATAGCTCGAGTAGATGAGGTTGTTCGGCAGGATCTGCCAAAACCATGGCCGCGAGGCCCAGAGGTCGTCCAGGACGCGGGGAAAGCCGTCGCTCGTGAGCGACTGCGAATTCGGAGCCGCTTCGTCGTACGGCACGTCGAGGACGACCGGGCCACGGTTCACCGAGGGCAGGTCCGACAACGGTTGCTGTGCCGCCGCCGACGCGGCCCATGCTCCCGCCACCGCGATCGACAGGAGGATCGCCGCTCGCCGTCTCGAAGTGGTCATGGCTGGTTCGAGGTCGATCGAAATCCGGTGGCTTGTCATCCGTTTCGTGCGGTGAGACACTCTAGGGACGTCCGCAGGTCGTCCACAGACTGATCGGCAGCCGGCCGCTAAAAACCGAAGCTCTGCGGTGCCCTCGTCGGCCGGCCGGAGTTTTTCGGACGAGGCGGGGGTGTCTGGGAGGTCTGCGGGGATCGCCGGCTTTCGTCAAGAATGACCATTCGTGATGAATCCAGGAACCTTCGCGAAAGAAATCGATGTCTCAGGAATCGAAGGTTCGGGGTTCAGTCGAGGAAATCGCCGCCGTTCTGGGACGGATTCCGAGCGGTCTGTTCGTCGTCACGTGGCTCGATCCGGACGGCGGCGGCGACCGGGGCATGCTCGCCAGCTGGGTCATGCAGGCCGGTTTCGAACCGCCTTCGATCAGCCTCGCCGTGGCGCCATCCCGTGGGCTGGCGGCGGCGATCGCGGCGGGAACTCCGTTCGTCGTGAACCTGCTCGCCGAGGGGCAGCGGGGCATGGTGGGGCGGTTCGGTCGGCCCGCCACGCCGGCCAAGGACGGCCAGGCCGGTCAGGGTGAAGGGCGGTACGACCCGTTCGATGGCCTTGCCGTCGAACGCGCTCCGTGCGGTGCGGCGATCCTCGGCCCCGGCTCGGCATGGCTCGAGTGCGTCGCGGCGGGCGACGTCACGGTCACGGATCATCGAATCGTGGTCGCGGTTGTCCGGTCGGCCGGCTGTATGAGTCTGCCGACGGCTGGTATGAGTCTGCCGACGGCTGGCGATGACGGCCCGATCGTCCACATCCGCAAGAATGGCTTGCGGTACTGATGATGTTCGGGCCGATTGGTGGAGCCAAACCCCGATTTTATAACTCCATTCACGAACACCCCGAACCAAGGAAACGTTCCATGCATCGTCGCTCGTCGTCGTTCATCACCTTGGCGGCCATCGCGACCATCGCCGTCGGCTGCGGCCGTCCCGGAGGCGGGGCCCAGTCTGAAGGCAGTTCCCCCGCAGCCGGATCCTCGGGCGTGAAGCGGTTCATCTTCCTCACCAACGGCGACGATCCGTTTTGGGACGCCTGCAACGCCGGGCTCGTGGAGGGGGCGAAGAAATGCGATCTCGCGTCGAAGGGGCTGCGGGTCGTGATGGAAAAGAACAACGGCACGGCACAGGGGCAGATCGAGAAGCTCCGGCAGTTCGGCAGCCAGGGAGACATCGCGGGCGTGGCGATCTCGGTGATCCAGGCCGACAACGCCGCGATCGTCGAGGAGATGAGGTCGCTCGCGACGAAGGGAGTGCTCGTGATCACGGTCGATGGCGACGTCAACCGCGACAGCTTCCGCGACGCGAGGCCCTGGCACATCGGCACCGACAACGTCGAGGCCGGCCGCGCCCTCGGGCGTGCCGCGGCGAAGCTGCTGAAGTCCCGCGGGGTGGCGGGCGGTGGCTACGTGCAGTTCGCCGGCTTCACCGACAACGACAACGCGCGGTCGCGGATGAACGGGTTCAGGGAGGCGGTCGGCGGAGGGTTCAAGGAGATCGACCGCATGAGCGACGAAATGGACCTCGCAAAGGCACGAGACAACGTGCGGTCGAGCCTGGTGAACCATCCACACCTTGCGGCGCTCGTCGGCATCTGGGCCTACAACGCGCCGGCCATCGCGGAGGTCGTGCAGGAGCGGGGCGTCCGGCAGAAGACCACGGTCGTGACGTTCGACGCCCACGCGGCCGCCATCGAGCACATGGCCGCCGACCGGATCGACGCGATGATCGTCCAGAATCCGTTCGAAATGGGACTGAAGACGGTCCGCCTGCTGCTCGCGATGCACGAGAATGATTCCAGGGCTGTTGAAGAGCTCTTCCCGAACGCCGGCAAGCCCGACGGCGACCTGCACACCACCGGCCTGCGGCTCGTGATTCCGGATCCGCGGGGCACCGCGGCTGGGAAGGGGGGCGACGGGGTGTCGATCGATCCAGCGGAGTTCGAGGTGCCCGGCATCGAGGTCATGCCGCTCTCCCGGTTCCGCGAGTGGCTCGGCACGTACGGGCTCTCGAGTTCGTGAAGGCCGTCCGACGCCGGTGGTGACGAGGGGGGGGGACGCGGCATGCACAAGGTTCTGAAGCCGAGCGAGTGGGCCCTCGTGGTCGCGGTCCTGCTCGCGGTCGCGATCACGACGCTCGTCGATGCCAACCACAGCTACTTCCACCGTCCCGTCGAGAGTCTCCGGGACATCGCCCGCAATGCCTCGCTCCTGGGCATCTTTTCGGTCGGCGCCACGGTCGTGATCATCTCGGGGGGGATCGACCTTTCGCTCGGATCGATGATCGCGCTGTCGGCCACGGTCTGCGCGACGACGATGCTCGCCCTCGCACCGCAGCAGATGACCGCCTTCAAGCCGGTCGGCTGGTGGGTGGTCGGGGCGGCGATGGTCGCGAGTCTCGCGGCGGGCTTCTGCGTCGGCTCGCTCCATGCGTGGCTCGTCACGGCGATTCGGTTGCCGCCGTTCATCGCCACGCTGGCCACGCTCGTGGGGCTTCGCAGCCTCGCCCGCGCCCTCTGCGAGGGGGCCACGTCGGTGTTCACGCCCACGAAGAGCGCGCTGGTCAACGTCTCCGATCCCGTCTTCCGCACGATCCGCGAGAATGTCTGGATTCCCGTCGGCGTCTTCGCCGTCCTCGCGACGATCACCTGGGTCCTCCTCACGCGGACGGTTCTCGGCCGCCACATCCACGCCCTCGGCAGCAACGAGCAGGCCGCCAGGCTCGCCGGCATCCGGACGGACCGGGTGAAGTGGTTCGCCTACTGCTACGCGGCGATGACGGCGTCGATTGCCGGAATTTTCTACGCGGCGAACGAGTCGGTGGCCGCGCCGGTCAACCAGGGCCGCGGCCACGAGCTCAACGCGATCGCCGCCGCCGTCGTCGGCGGCAGCTCGCTTTCGGGCGGCGTCGGGACGGTTCCGGGCACGATCCTCGGAACGATCTTCCTGCGGGTTGTGATCGACGCGGTGTCGAAGATCATCAAGACGGGCGCCGACGTCTACGAAGGGCTCATCGTCGGGGTCGTGGTCGTGCTCGCGGTCGCGCTCGGGCAGCTGGGATCGCGGTTCGCCGTGCTGCCGTGGTCGAGGCGGCGATGAGCCGCGAAGAAGCCCCATCGGGAGCGGCCCGGCCGCCCGACCCGAAGAGTCCGGCGCGGGCGGGAGACGTGCAGGCGAGCCCGTCGCCGATCGTGCGGATGCGGGGGATCACGAAACGTTTCCCCGGCGTCGTCGCGCTCTGCGACGTGACGCTCGAGGTGATGCCGGGCGAGCTCCACGCGATCTGCGGCGAAAACGGCGCGGGCAAGAGCACGCTCATGAAGATCCTCTCGGGCGTCCATCGTCCCGACGAGGGGGAGCTTGTGATCCATGGCGAGCCGCGACGGTTCGAGGGGACCCGCGATGCCGAGCGGGCTGGGATCGCGATCATCCACCAGGAGCTCGCGATCGTCGAGGATCTGCCGGTGTCGGCGAACGTGTTTCTCGGACGGGAGAAGCGGACAAGCCTCGGCCTGCTCGACGAACGCCGCATGCGGGAGGAATGCCGGCAGCTGCTCGAGCCGCTCGACGGACGCATCGACCCCGATTGCCGGGCCGGGAGCCTGCGGATAGGCGACCAGCAGCTCGTGGAGATCGCGAAGGCCCTCTCGCTCGACGCCTCGATCCTCGTGATGGACGAGCCGACGAGCGCGCTGACGGAGAGCGAGTCGGCGAGGCTCGAGCGGGTGATCGCGTCGCTGCGGGCCAAGGGAACGACGATCCTCTACATCTCCCACAAGATGGACGAGGTGTTCCGGCTCGCCGACCGCATCACGGTGCTCCGCGACGGCCGGACGGTGCGGACGGTGAACCGCGTGGAGACGACCCCGCGGGAGGTGACCGGCTGGATGGTCGGACGCGAGATCGCCGCCGGGCCTCGGGGAGGACGGTCGGTTGGCGGGCGGCTGCTCGAGGTCCGCAACCTCACCGTGCCGTGGCCCGGACACGCCCGCGGTTACCGGCTCGCCGATGTCTCGCTCGAACTGGCGAAGGGGGAGATTCTCGGTGTCGCCGGCCTCATGGGGGCGGGACGGACCGAGCTGCTCGAGACGATCTTCGGCGCCGGCGGCAACGACTGGACGGGCGAGATCCGCCTCGCGGGCCGGAGCGTGCGGTTCCGTCACCCGAAGGAGGCCCGCGACGCGGGCATCGCGATGGTCACGGAGGATCGCAAGCGGCTCGGCCTTTTTCCCGACTTCGACGTGACGGCCAACGTGAGCATCTGCGAGCTCGCCGCCGCGGGGCGGGGCGGACTCCTGGGCCGACGGGCGGAGGAGTCGCTCGTCGCAGGCCAGGTGCGGGCGACCGGCGTCAGGACGCCGAGTCTCCATGCGGCCATCACGGGGCTTTCGGGCGGCAACCAGCAGAAGTGCATCCTCGCCCGATGGCTTCTCACCGCGCCGCAGGTGCTCCTGCTCGACGACCCGACGCGGGGCATCGACGTCGGTGCGAAGGCCGAGCTCTACTCGCTCATCGACCGTCTCTGCCGGGAGGGCGACGGGATCGGCGTGATCCTCACCTCGAGCGAACTGCCCGAACTCCTGACCCTGTCGGACAGGATCATCGTGCTCGCCGAGGGGAGGCTGACCGGGGAATTCCGTCGTGAGGAGGCGACCGAGGAGCGACTCATGCGGGCCGCGACCGGCGATGCTCACGGAAGCCCGAGGCGCGAGCCGAGAGGGCATTCGGCGTGGCGTCCATGAGCCGGGTTGTTTTGCAACAAACCAAGCCCGGGGATTTTCGATGGACGTGACATCGACTTCGAGCGCGATCGTCGACGCCCCTCTCGGCTTCCGCCTCGGGCTTCCGGGCAAACACCGCGTTCACAGCTTGACGCCGAGCCGCTTCGCCTTGATCTCGATCGCCTTGCGGAACGACGGGAACGGGTACCGCACGCCGTGCCGGATCGACCGGACGGCGGCCCACTCGCAGGTTCCGCGGACCAGGGATTCCGGGAGATCGCCGCTCCTCACGGCCTCCACGACATCCTCCAGGAACGCGGCGTCGCGCGGGTTCGTCACGAGCAGCCGGCTGGCGAGGTAGTGCTCGAGCGTGCCGGGTTCGGCGCGGACGACGGCGGGCTCGGCTCCATCGACCGGCGCCGCGAGCACACCGAGGACCACGGCCACGAGCAGGGCACGGCACCCGATCATCCGGCACCCCCTTCCCGGAACCGCGCGATCGCGTACGACTTCTTCCCGCTGCGGAGCACGATCGATGTCCGACCGGCGAGGTCGGCGGCCGTGATGCGGTGGTTCACGTCGGTGACGCGACGGTTGTTGACGTAGCCACCTCCCTGCTCGATCGTGCGGCGGGCGGCCGACCGGGTGGCGGAGAGGCCGGTCCGCTCGAAGAGCTCGACCACCGCGACCCCGTCCCGCTCGACCATGTCGCGGGGGAACTCGCTGCTCGGCACGTCGGCGAAGATCTCCGCCATCTGGCGGTCGTCGAGGTCGGCGATCTCCGCGCCGAAGAACACGGCGGTCGCCTGTCGGGCCGCCGCCAGTCCGCTCTCGCCGTGGACGAGCCGGGTCAGATCCTCGGCGAGCCGCTTCTGGCTGTCGCGGGCGGCCGGCGACTCCGCCCGGGCACGGTCGAGCGATTCGATCTCCTCGACCGGCACTTCCGAGATTCGCCGGAGGCAGCGGCCGGCGTCGTCGTCGTCGAGGTTGATCCAGTACTGGTAGAAGCGGTAGGGGCTCGTGCGGGCGGGATCGAGCCAGATGGCCCCTTCGGCCGTCTTGCCCATTTTCGTGCCGTCCGACTTCGTGAGGAGGGGGCAGGTGATGCCGTGCAGCTCCCGGCCCCGAAGACGCCGGCCGAGCTCGATGCCGGCCGTGATATTGCCCCACTGGTCGCTGCCGCCGAGCTGGATCCGGCAATCGACCGCGTCGGAGAGGTGCACGAAGTCCCACGCCTGGAGGAGCATGTAGCTGAACTCGGTGTAGGAAAGTCCGCCGTCAGGCCGCTCCAGCCGGCTCTTCACCGAGTCCTTGGCGAGCATCTGCGAGAGCGGCACGTGCTTGCCGACGTCCCGCAGGAATTCGAGATACCCGACGCTCCGCATCCAGTCGCCGTTGTTGACGACGTGCACCCGCGTCTTCGGCCCCGCCGCCGGCTCGAGGAGGCCGCGGATCTGACGCTCGATGCCGGCGACGTTGGCGGCCAGCTGCTCCGGCGACAGCAGGTTACGCTCCTCGCTACGGCCGCTCGGGTCGCCGATCATTCCGGTCGCCCCTCCCACGACGGCGACCGGCTCGTGGCCGGCGATCGCGACGCGGCGGAGCAGCATCAGCGGCAGCAGGCTGCCGACATGGAGACTGTCGGCGGTGGGGTCGAATCCTGCGTAGACCTTTCGCGAACCTCCCGCCAGCCACGCGGCGAGCGATCCCCGGTCGGTGGACTGGTGGATGAGTCCGCGGGCGTCGAGTTCTTCGAGAAGCAGTCGTGTCATGGGAAGCCGGGCGGGGTCACCGCCACATGCCGTCGTCGGCGAAGGGATGGGCGGGGCCGGCGAGCTTCGGCTTCGGCAGGGCCTTGATCGCCTGCTCCGCGAGCCTGAGGTCCTCCCGCGAGGTGATCTTGAGGTTGATCGGCGAGCCGCGGACGACGGTGACCTTCTGTCCGATCGCCTCCATGAGCTGCGCTTCGTCGGTGGCGGTCGCGCCGGCCGCGTGTGCGAACGCTTTTTCAAGCAGGTCGCGGCGGAAGACCTGGGGCGTCTGCGCTTCCCAGAGCCCGTCGCGGTTCACCGTCTCGGCGATCGTCATGTCCGCCGACACCCGCTTGAGCGTGCTCGTGACGGGGGAGGCGAGGATGGCCGCGCCCGTCCGCGCACCGGCCTCGAACACCGCGTCGATCCAGGCCGCGGCGAGGCAGGGGCGGGCCGCGTCGTGGATCGCGACCATGTCGATCTCCGGCCCGAGCTTCTCGAGACCCCGGCGAACTGAATCGGCCCGCTCGGCGCCCCCTTCGGCGAGCACGACGCCCATGAAGGCGATGTTGGCCCCGAACTTCTCGAGGAAGGCTTCGCGGTCCTCCGGCGCGACCACGATCACCACCTTCTTCACGTCGTCCCGTTCCAGGAACCGCTCCGCCGAGTGGATCCAGACGGGCCGCCCCGCGAGCGGAGCGAACGGCTTCTTGTAGGTGGCGTCGCCGAATCGGGAACTCCGACCCGCCGCCGCCAGGATCACTCCGTAGTTGGCCATGGCGAAGCAGCCCCGTCGGTGGTCCGATCGGCAATGGCTTGATCCATGAGCGTCCTCACGACGGCCTTCGCCGACGGCTTGTCGTGAATCCATTTCGCGAACGCCTCGCCGTGCCGAGCATAGAGATGCAAAAGCCACTCCGGCGCCTCGGTCGTGAGCCACTCACGAAAGAGCAGCCACTTCGGATTGGATGCGCCATAGACCTCGCGGGCGACCCAGCAAAAGCCACCACCCATGCCGCCACCCATGCCGCC
>DHLZ01000046.1:13656-15771 GCA_002405515.1 Planctomycetaceae bacterium UBA4655 | reverse complement strand
GTTTTGCTTTTCGAGCGCGCAGGAGAGGTCGTACGGTGAGAAGATCACCGCCCACCGGTCGCCGAGGCGGATCCCTTGCAGCCGCGGGGCGGTCCGCCGGATCTTCGCCTCGAGCGGGCCGTCACCGCCCGCCGGAACCCGCAGCACGACCTCGCGGATGTCGTAGCCGCCGTACTCGGCCGACGCGAAGATCGGGTCGTCCGCGGGAATCGGTTCGAGCTTCGCTCCCTTCATCACCTGCTCGATCTCCGTGCGGAACGCCGCCGTGAAGGCCGGGGAGCCGCAGACGCTGTCGGCCAGCAGCATCCCGCCGCGGGTGAGGAACTCCCGGAGGCCGTCCCGCGCCCGTCCGTCGAAGGCGAAGCCCTGCCTGCCATGCATGAAGAGAAGGTGGTAGTCGAGTATCTTCGGGTCGCCGGGCTCGACGCGGGAGGGAGTCGTATCGACGCGGACGCCGAGCTCCCTGGCGGCGGCCCGCAGCATGTTGGCGACCGCCGCCGGTGCCGCGTCGCACATCCCCGAATGCTTGAGCTTGCCGATCGCGACGTGCCCCCGCTCGAAGCGGGCCTGCGGATTCGACCCGCTCCTGTCGATCGCGAGAAGCTCGTCCTTCCGTTTCACGTCGCGGTTGGTGGCGTAGGCCAGCACGTTCGCGCCGATGGCGAGCGCCGCATCGACCTCCTCCTTCAGGCGGCCAGCCTTCGACGCCGCAGGGTTGCCGCGAAGCTCCCAGAGGCAGGAGAGGCTCACGGCCGCGGCGTCCGCGGCACCGTCCGGCGGGGCGTAGATGACGCAGGTGCGGCAGCCGTAGTCGATGCCCATGAGCGGCCGCTGGAAATCCGGCTTCACGATCGTCTCGGCGTGCCAGGCCGGATGCTCGGGGGGCAGGAGGTGGAGCTGGTATTCCGGCTCGGGAAAGACCTCGGCGAGAAACTCACGGAAACGCGAGTCGAACTCCTGGCTTCTCGGGCAGCAGGCCTCGGCGAAAATGAATCCTCCTTCGTCGATGTATTCCCTCACCCGCTTTGCGGCGGCCGGGCCGAGGTCGAAGCGGTCCTTCCCCGAAATCCAGAGCACCGGCGCCTGCATCAGGTCGTCGAGCCGCGCCGAGGGGGTCTCGACCACGTGCCAGGAGAGGCCGGCGGGATAGTCGGCCCGCCAGGTGTCGAGCGATTCGAGGTGCTCGACGAGGTTGGCGATGTCGTGGCCGTGACGGTTCCAGTCGGCCTCCGGAAGGTGGCGGCTCTTCCCCACGATGACCGGCCGGCGGCCCTTGGCGAGGAAGAGCAACGCGAAGCTCGTCGCGACGACCGGGTCCTCGATCCTTCCCGGACGGAACGAGCCGGTGATTCCGTCCTGGCTGGCCAGGAAAAACTTCGATCCCTCGCGGAACCAGTCGTGCTCGCCGATGTACCGTCTGGCGGTGAATCGGCCCACCCGTTCGAGACCGTAGAGATAGTAGTAGTGCCACGTCGGCCCATAGGCTGGGTTCTGGGTCACCGTGAAGTTCGACGCGAGCCATTCGAGTCCCTTTTCGATCGGTTGCGGCGAGTTCGAACCGCCGCAGCACCGTATCGCGTCGCCCCCGGCCCTGGCGGCCGGGCTGCCGATGTGCTGGGAGGTGATCCAGACGCTGGCGATCCCCGCGCAGGTCATGCTGCCCGAGGCCGCGCGGCTGCCCCTGATCTCGTTGCGGCCGTCGAGTTCCATCTGGTACCCCCACGAGCCGTTCGCGTTGCCGCAGGCCACCCAGTAGTTGTGGGCACGCTTCCAGACCTCCTGCCTCACCTTCACGCCCGCGCGGTCGGCCTCGTGGAGGGCGAGAACCGCGAACTGAGAGTTGGAGTTGTCGCCCGATCCCCTGCCCGGGGCGTATCCCCAGGATCCCGTCGCCGCCCCTTCCGAGACCTGGCTCAGCTCGAGCCACTTCACGTTCCGCTCGAGCAGCACTCGGTCGGCCGGAGACCGCACCATCGCGAGCACCATCGTCTGGAGGGACACGCAATAGGTCTCGTCGGGAACCTGGGCTCGCAGCCATTCGAGCGACCGCCGCATGCCGTTGTGCTTCGCCGGCACCCCGGCGTTCAGCAGGGCGAGCGTCACGAGCGCCGTCGC
>DHLZ01000046.1:0-13403 GCA_002405515.1 Planctomycetaceae bacterium UBA4655 | reverse complement strand
GTCGGCCGCCCTCGTCGGCGGAGCGACACCGACATTCAACACCGCCACGACGAGGGCGATCGAGAGGAAACCACGGCATGGGGGGCGGCCGATCGGCATCAACACAGTTTACACCTCCGGCCCGACGCCACGCCTTCGGGCCGCACACGCCGCCGTTCGTTTGCCGGTTTCGGCCGGCTCGTCGATACTGAAGGGCTCCCGGAAGCTCCGAATCCCAGGCGACCTCCCACGTGTCCACCGCACGCCCCAAGACGATCGACGACGTCCTGCAGGAGTTCGCGCAGCACCGCAGGCTGATGCAGGAGGAGCTCCAGAAGGTGATCGTCGGGCAGTCCGACGTGATCGAGCAGCTCTTCGCGGCGATCTTCACCCGCGGGCACTGCCTGCTCGAGGGCGTTCCCGGCCTCGCGAAGACCCTCATGGTCTCGACGCTCGCCCGGATCCTCGACGTGGGCTTCAAGCGGGTGCAGTTCACGCCGGACCTCATGCCTTCCGACATCACGGGCACGAACGTGCTCGAGGAGGACGAGTCGGGGCGGCGGCATTTCCGGTTCGTCGAGGGACCGGTGTTCACGAACATCCTCCTGGCCGACGAGATCAACCGCACGCCGCCGAAGACACAGGCGGCCCTCCTGCAGGCGATGCAGGAGCGTGAGGTGACCGTCGGCCAGCAGACGCTCGCGCTGCCCGATCCCTTCTTCACGATCGCCACGCAGAACCCGATCGAACAGGAGGGAACCTACCCTCTGCCGGAGGCCCAGCTCGACCGATTCATGTTCAACATCAAGGTCGGCTATCCGACGGCTGCCGAGGAGGAGCAGATCCTCATGGCGACGAGCCGGTCTGAGAGGCCGGAGGTGCGGAAGGTGCTCTCGGGACGCGCGATCGTGAACATCCAGAAGCTCGTTGCGGGCGTGGTCGTGAGCGACTATGTCGTGAAGTACGTCTCGAGGCTGGTGCGGGCGACCCGCCCGAAGGATCCGGCGGCGCCGAAGTACGTCGCGGAGCTCGTCGACTGGGGCGCCGGGCCGCGGGCCGGGCAGTTCCTCATCCAGGGAGGCAAGGCGCTCGCCGCCATGGACGGCCGTTTCAGCGTGTCGCTCGACGACGTGCGGCGGATCGCCGTGCCCGTGCTGCGGCACCGCATCGCCACCAACTTCCAGGCCCAGGCCGACGGCCTCACCAGCGAGTCGATCGTCGAGCGGCTCGTGCGAGAGATCGAGGAGCCCGAGATCCCGAAGCTCGTGAAGTGACCTCGAGGGGCTAGTCGCATGGTCCGTGCCGTCGAGGAATACCTGAAGCCGGAGGTCGTCCGGCAGATCTCGCGGCTCGACCTGCGGGCGCAGTTCATCGTCCGCGGCTTCCTCCAGGGACTTCACTCGAGCCCCTACCAGGGCTTCTCGGTCGAGTTCAGCGAGCACCGCAAGTACGTGCCGGGCGACGAGCCGAAGGACATCGACTGGCTCGTCTACGCGAAGACCGACAAGTATTACGTGAAGAAGTTCGAGGCCGAGACCAACATCACCGGCTACCTCGCGGTGGACACCAGCGGCTCGATGGCCTACACGTACCGTCAGGAGCTCACGAAGCTCGACTACTCGATCTCGCTCGCCGCGGCGCTCTGCTGGCTGATGGTGCACCAGCAGGATCCGTGCGGCCTTCTCGTCTTCGACGAGAAGATCAAGGCGAGCCTGCCGGCGAAGTCGCGGCGGTCGCAGATCGGCAACGTGCTCTCGGCGCTCGCGAAGGTGAAGCCCTCTGGCACGACCGACATCGCGAGGAGCCTCGGGCAGGTGGCGGCGATGCTGCGTCACCGCTCGCTCGTGATGGTCTTCAGCGATCTGCTCGCCGAGGCGGCGCCGGTGCGGGAGTCGGTGTCACGGCTGCGGCACCGGGGCCACGACGTGATCCTCTTCCACGTGCTCGACGAGGCGGAGGTGCGGTTTCCTTTCTCCGGCACGACGGAGTTCACGGATCCCGAATCGACCGAGAAGGTCGTGGTCGATGCCGACGCGGTACGGAAGGACTACGTCGATCGCGTGACGGCCTTCCGCGACGACTACCGATCGTGGTGCTTCAAGGCCGGGGTCGACTACGTGCCGCTCGACACGAGCATGCAGTTCGACCGGGCCCTCACCGGCTACCTCACGAGCCGCCGCAACCGGTTCTGAACCGGGCACACCCGGAAGCCTGAACCCAAACCGGGAAACTTAAGCCCAAAACGGAAGCCCGAGGCGCGAGCCGAGAGGGGATTTGACGCGGATCACCAATCTGATGCCGGGTTACAACCCCGCCTGCACGACGCCGCATTGCCGCCGGGAGGGCAGCTGCTCCGTCGCTTCGGCGAGGATACGCCTGAGGCTCCTCCGCAGCCGCCCCCCCCGGCGTTCAGCATCTGAGTGCCGATCGGAACATGTCGAACACGGAACCCGTCAGCCCTGAAGCCGTCAGCACGGAAGCCCGAGGCGCGAGCCGAGAGGGGAGGCAGGGTGTCGGCGGTGAGACGGGTGATCTTGCAATACGGAACGAGCGCAGACGGTTGTTGTTGGATGTGACTTCGACACGCGGCGGTCCGTCAACTTCCCTCTCGGCTCGCGGCTCGGGCTTCCGTATTTCATGGGTTTATGTCGCGTTCTCCTGCGGGGAACCTTGCGCCGCGGTGACCCGGCACGTTACGATGAATTCATGGGCCTCACATTCCTCACTCCCGCGCTGCTCGCCGGGGCGGCGCTCGTCGCGGTGCCGCTCGTGCTGCACCTCATCATGCGGCGAAAGCCGGTCAAGCGGGAGTTTCCGGCGACGATCTTCCTGAAGCAGTCGCTGCGGGCGAATCGACGGAAGCTGCGGGTCAACAACCTGCTGCTGCTCCTGCTGCGGGCCGCGTCGATCGCCTTCCTCGCCGTGGGGCTCGCGAGGCCGACGCTCCGGGGAGCCGGCTGGCTGGGAGATCGCGAGGCGCCGGTTGCCGCGGCGTTCGTCTTCGACACGTCGCCGCGAATGCTCCTGCGCGAGGGAAACCGCACGCGGATCGAGCGGGCGGCGGAGATGGCATCGACGCTCGCCGGGAAGCTGCCGAAGGAGAGCCAGGTCGCCGTGCTCGACACGGCGGGAGGACCGCGGGCCTTCGCGCCGTCGATGGAGGCCGCCGCCGCGGCGGTGCGGAGGCTGTCCGCCGCGACGCCCGCCGTCACGCTTTCCGACACGATCGCCGACGCCGTCCGGCTGCTCGACTCGAGCCAGCTCCCCCGTCGGGAACTCGCCATCTTCACCGACCTCTCCGTCGGCGGCTGGAGCGACGGGGAACCGCCCGCGGAGCTCTTCGCGAAGCATCCGGACCTGACCGTGATCGTGGTCGACGTGGGAGTCGAGCGGCCACGCGACTTCTCGATCGATGCCGTGACGCTGCCGGCCGAACGCATCGCGGCCGGAGCGACCCTCGTGCTCGGCGTCGTGCGGAGCCGGCTCGGGCCGGACGCCTCCCGGACGGTCGCCGTCGATCTCGTTTCGGAGGACGGATCGTACGTCCGCCGCGCGGAGAAGCCGGCGGAGTGGAGCGAGAAGGGGTGTGAGCCGATGTCGTTCGAGCTGACGGGGCTCGGCGAGGGCACGCACCAGGGACGCGTCGTCGTGACGGGTGCCGACGACCTCGAGGCCGACGACCATCGGAGCTTCACGGTGGAGGTGGCGCCGCCGCCGCCGGTCCTCTTCGTCGGTCCGCCGCCCGCGGATCGTTCGACGCTCCTCGTGAAGCAGGCGGTCGCGCCGGATTCAATGGAGACGGCCGGGAAGGCGAGGTTCGGCTGTCGCGTGCTCGATGTCGGGGCTCTCGAGAAGGCCGGTTGGGACGATCTCGTGGGGATGGTGCTTCTCGATCCTCCGCCACTCTCCCCGAAAATGTGGGGGCTGCTCGAGGCCTGGGTGGCGGGCGGCCGGGGGCTCGTCGTCTGGCTCGGTCCTGCCGCGGTGAGCGGCGAGGCATTCAACAGCGACGCTTCGGCCCGTGTGCTCGGCGGCCGGATCGACCGCGTCTGGAGCGATCGCAGCGGGGCCAACTGCCTCGCCCCGTCGTCGCTCGACCATCCGATCCTCGCGCCGTTCCGCCGCGTGGCCGACGCCGTCCCATGGCAGGATTTCCCCGTGGAGCGGCACTGGGATTTCGAGCCCGGTCCGAGACCGGAGCCCGGGCTCGCCGGACCCGAGCCGGCGACGGTCGTCATGCGGTATCGCGACGGCCTCCCGGCGATCGTGGAGCACCGAATCGGCGAGGGAACCGTCGTCGTCGTGACGACGCCCGTCTCGCAATCGGCCGACGATCGGGACGCCTGGAACGTGCTCGCCACCGGCTTCGACGCATGGCCGTTCGTGATCCTCGCCAACGAGACGCTCATGCACGCCATCCGAAGCCGTGAGGCCACCAACGTGATCGCCGGCGAGCCGGCGATCGTGCGGCTGCGGCGCCGGGACGGCCAGGCGACGTTCGTCGAGAATCCCGTCGGCGAGTCGTTTCCCGTGGCGGTGGACCAGGCACGCGGCACGGTTACCATGACGGAGACACGGTTGCCCGGCAACTACCGGGTGCGTTCCGGCGGCGAGGCCGATTCCCCCGCGAGGGGCTTCAGCGTCAATCTCGCCGCGTCGGCGACGAACGTGAGGCGGCTCGAGTCCGACGCCGCGCGACGGCTCTTCGGTCCGGCGGCCCGGGTCGCCCGCACGGACGACGAACTCGTCCGCGAGGTCAATCTCGAGCGGGTCGGCGCGGAACTCTACGGCTGGATCATCGTGGCCGTCGCCGCGTTCATGGCGTTCGACTGGGCGCTCGCGAACCGCTTCTACCCGCCGGTCGCCGAGGCTCCGACATGACGACCGATCCGGCCGTCGGCGAACTCGCCATCCAGTTCGATCCGGTGGGATCGTGGGCGTTCGTGGCGGTCCTGGCGACGGCGCTCGTCGCGGTGCTCGTCTTCCTCGGCCCCGACCGTTCGCGGCTCACGCCGGGACGTTTCGCGACGCTCATGGCGCTGCGGATCGCGGCCTTCATGCTGCTCGTGGCGTGCATGATCCGCCCCACGCTCGTCTCTTCGTCGAAGGCGCGGCGGACAGGCACCGTGATCGTGCTTGCCGACGCCTCGGAGAGCATGACCGTGCCCGACGGCCGGGGAGGCCGGAGGCGATGGGACGAGATGCAGGAGTCGCTCGCCGCGGCGGCGCCGACGGTGCGGCGGATGGCCGCCGAGGGGGGGGTCGAGTTTCTCCTGTTCGACTACGACCGTGTTACGCATCCCGTGGCGACGACGTCCGATGATCCGCTGCCGGGCCGCCGCTGGGAGCGGCGGGACTCATCGGGTGAGACGGCGATCGGGGCGGCGATCGACGACAGCCTGCGGGCCTCGGCCGGCCGCAACGTCGTCGGCCTCGTCGTGCTCGGCGACGGCGCACAGCACGCTTACCCGCCGCGGGATCTGCCGCCCCAGGCGGCCGCCCGCAAGGTCCGCGAGAGTGCCGCGCCGATCTGGACGGTGACCTACGGTGAGCGGCGGGCCGCCGCTCAGGCGAGGGACGCGGCGGTCGTGAGCCTCACCGCATCGGAGACGGCGTTCCTCGGCAATACGATCGAGGTCGCCGGTCGCGTTCGGCTCGACGGCCTCGCCGACCGCGACGCGACCGTCCGGCTCCTGGCGGAGGATGGCTCGGGGAAACTTGTCGAGGCGGCCCGCGCGACCATTCGCGGCGGTCCGACCGGCGGCGAACAGGCCGTGCGGCTCGCCTGGACGCCCGACCGCGTCGGCGAGCAAAAGATCGCGATCGTCGTCGACCCGATCGACGGCGAGACGGTGGCCACCAACAACGAGCTCTCCACGTTCGTGGAGGTGGTGGAGGGCGGCCTGCGGCTGCTCTACGTCGAGGGGGCCGTCAGGGTCGAGCAACGGTTCCTGCGGCGGGTGCTCTCGGCGAGCCCCGACATCCAGGTCGACTACCAGTGGGTCAACGCGTCGCGGCCGGAGCGGTGGCCCGTCGATCTCTCGGGGCGGCTCGCGGAACAGTACGACGTGTTCCTCGTCGGCGACGTCGATTCGGCGGCGTTCCGGCCGCAGGATCTCGAGACGATCCGCGGGCGGGTCGAGGCCGGCGCGGGGATTGGATTCCTGGGCGGGTTTCACGCTTTCGACGCCGGCGGCTGGGGATTCACGCCGCTCGGGCCGCTCGTGCCGTGGAAACCGGACCGGCTTGCACGCCAGGACCGCGGCGGAGAAATCCGGCGGAGCCTCCACCTCGAAGGTCCCTTGCGGATGGTGCCCGATCCGCGGTTCACTGCGGTGTCGATCTTCAACCTCGGGGAGGGGCTCGCAGGCGAAAAGCTCCGCGCGAAGTGGGGGGAGCTTCCTCCGCTCGACGGGGCGAATGCGATCGGGCAGCTCGCGCCGCAGGCGAAGCCGCTCGCCGCCACCGAGGACGGCAGGCCGCTCCTCGTCGCCCGCGATTACGGCATCGGCCGCGTCGCGGCCCTCGCGGTCGATTCGACCTGGCGGTGGGCGATGAAGGGGGCCGCCCGCGAGCACCGCAGGTTCTGGAGACAGCTCGTGCTCTGGCTCGCCCGCCGCGATGGGGCCGAGGCCGACTCGCTCTGGCTGAAGCTGGCGCAGCGGCGGCTTTCCCCGGGCACGACCCTCTCGTTCGATGCGGGTGTGATGCGTCCCGACGGCACCGCCGCTACCGACGCCTCGATCGACGCGGTGGCGATCTCGCCATCGGGAGTCGAGCGGCCTGTTCGGGTGGATCGTCGGGGCGAGGGCTTCGCGGGAACGGTAGGCGGCTGCTCGGAGCCGGGCGACTGGACGATCGAGCTGCGCCGCGTTGGTGGGCCGCCGGCGATCTCGCGGAGGGCCAGGTTCACCGTCGTCAGGCAGGATCTGGAACTCGCCAACCCGGTCGCGAACCTGGCGATCATGGCGCAGGTGGCGAACCCGCCCGGCGGTCCGCGGTCGCCCGAGGAGGTGCCGCTGATCTTCGAGGAGATCGCGGCGACCCCAGCCGCCTACGAGACGACCACCCAGTGGTCGATGACCCCTTGGGACAAATGGCCCGTCTTTCTGCTGCTCGCCGGGCTTCTCTGCTCGGAATGGGCCCTGCGGAAGCGGTTCGGATTGGTGTAGGGCGCCGGGATTTGCGCTGCTAGCCTCCCTTGCCCCGGAGGCGGCCACGATGGCCAACAGCAGACCGATCCGCAACAAGCTCCTGCTCGGCGCCGTGGTGGTCGGCTTCGTCGTGGCCGTGCTGTCGGCGAGCAGCTTTCTCGGGCTCTACTCCTATCGTCGGCTCGTGCGGGCGGTCTCCTGCCGGGCGGCGGAGCTGCCGAGCGCGAGCCGGCTCGAGGACACGATCCAGGCGATCCGTCTGTCGCACGCCCGTGATCCCGGCGACTGCGACGGCGACCGCTTCCAGTCGCAGTTGGCCGACGCGTCGGCGGCCCTCACGAAGTACCTGGAGGATCTCGCGGCCGGGGAGCTCGACGACGTGCCCTTCGCCGACCGCAGCCACGAGCAGGAGACGGCCGCGGCGATCCGCGGGGAGCTCGAATCGCTGCGGGCCGCGCTGTCGGCCGGGCAGCCGGAGGAGGAGACGGCCCGCAAGGCCCGGCTCGCGCTGATCGAGCATCACCTCGACGAACTCGTCGAGCGGACCTCGAAGCTCCCCTCGTTCCTCCAGCAGAAGCTCCACCTGCTCGCCGGCGAGGTCCGCACCGGATACCGCTCGCTCATCGTCACCGCCTGGACCTCGGCGATCGCCGCCGCCGTGCTGCTCTCGGCCCTGGCGGTGCTCACCTACCGGTGGGTGTTCCGGCCGCTCAAGCTGCTCGCGTACGGATCGCGGCGGGTCGCCTCCGGCGACTTCGACTACCGTCTCTCGCTCGACACCCACGACGAGATGGCGGAACTGGCGGCGGCGCTCAATGGCATGACCGAACGCTTCCAGGCGATCCGCGACGATCTCGACAACCAGGTGCAGCTCCGAACGCGGGAGGTGATACGCAGCGAGCAGCTCGCGAGCGTCGGCTTCCTCGCGGCCGGAGTCGCCCACGAGATCAACAATCCGCTCGCGTCGATCGCGATGTGCGCCGAGTCGCTCGAGAGCCGCCTGGCGGCGCCGGCGCCGTCGGAGGAGGAGGCGAAGCTGGCCCTCCGCTACCTCGAGCTGATCCAGTCGGAGGCGTTCCGCTGCAAGGAGATCACCGAGAAGCTGCTCGATTTCTCCCGGCTCGGCGAGGTGCGCAGGCAGCCGACCGCGCTGCTCGCCATCGCGAGCGACGTGGCCGAGATGCTGCGGCACGTCGGGCGGTTCTCCGGCCGCTCGATCGAGATCGCCGACGGCCCGGACCAGCTCGTCATGGTGAACCCGCAGGAGATCAAGCAGGTCGTGCTCAACCTGCTCGTGAACGCCCTCGACTCGATCGAGCCCGACGGTCGCGTCTCCGTCGCACTCGCCCGCAGTGGCCGCGATGCCGTGCTCGAGGTCACCGACGACGGCTGCGGCATGACGCCGGAGGTGCTCGAGCACCTCTTCGAACCCTTCTTCACGCGCCGCAAGAACGGCCAGGGCACCGGGCTCGGCCTTTCGATCGTGCAGCGAATCGTGAGCGATCACGGTGGACGGATCGAGGCATCAAGCACAGGCCCGGGCCAGGGATCGGTCTTCCGCGTCACGCTCCCGCTCGCCGACGTCTCGGCCGCGGCCGTCGTCCAGCCGGTTTCACGGGAGGTGGATCATCGCAACCAGGCAGCCTAGGTCGCTCCGCGTGCTCTTTGCGGACGACGAGACCTCCATCCAGGAACTGATGCGGATCGAACTTCCCCGCATGGGGCACGAGGCGACGGTCTGCCCCGACGGCCGCACGGCGCTAGCGGCGCTCGAGCGAACGGCGTACGACTGCGTGATCGTGGATCTCGACATGCCGGGCGTCGGTGGGCTCGACGTCATTCGGCGTCTGCGGGAAATTTCCCCCGACACCGAATCGGTCATCATCACGGGCAAGTCGTCGCTCGAGACGGCCGTCGATGCCGTCCGGCAGGGCGTGTGCGACTACCTCACGAAGCCATGCAAGCTCGCCGACATCCAGGCCGTGCTCGAGCGGGTGCGGCGGAAGCGGGAGCTCACGGCCCGGCTCCGCGCCCTGGAAGGACGGGTGAGGCGGGCCGAGGGGGAGACGAACCTCGTGGGGGGGTCGGCCTCGCTCGAGCGGGTGCGGCAGCTCATCGCGCGGGTCGCCCGCACCGACTCGACCGTGCTCATCCGCGGCGAGACCGGGACCGGCAAGGAGCTTGTGGCCCGGGCGATCCACGAGGCAAGCAGCCGGTCGGGCGGGCCGCTCGTCGCGGTGAACTGCGGCGCGCTGCCGGAGCAGCTCGTCGAGAGCGAGCTCTTCGGCCATCGGAAGGGCGCCTTCACGGGGGCGGAAGAGCACCGCACGGGGCTGTTCGAGGTGGCCGACGGCGGCACGCTCTTCCTCGACGAGATCGGCGAACTACCGAGATCCCTCCAGCCGAAGCTGCTTCGCGCCCTCGAAGCCGGCGAGATCCGCAGGGTCGGCGAGAACACGCCTGTCCGTGTCGATTGCCGGGTGATCTGCGCGACCCATCGCAAGCTCGAGGAGATGGCGGCAGTCGGCGACTTTCGCGAGGATCTCCTGTTCAGGATCAACACCTTCGAGGTGGTCGTGCCGCCGCTCCGGGAGCGAGTGGACGACCTGCCAGCCCTCGTGGATCACTTCATTCGCCGCGCACGCCCCCACTCGCCTCCCGCGATGCCGGTCGTCGGGCCAGGCGTGATGGAGGTGCTCGCCGCGCACCACTGGCCCGGGAACGTGCGGGAACTCGCGAACGTGCTCGAGCACGCCGTGGTGCTGTGCGACGAGCTTCCCGTCGGCGTCGAGCACCTGCCGGCGCGTCTCGGCAGGCCCGGTCCGGCCCAGCGAGCTCCAGCGGCTGCAAGCCCGACAGACCACGGTGCGAGTCCGACGACTCCCGCCACTCCCGCTGCGGAAAGTGCGGGGGGTGGAGCAGCGGATCGTCCGCCGACGCTCCGCGAGATCGAGCTGAAGGAGATCGTCGAACGGCTCAAGCGGAACGGTGGAAACAAGGTGAAGACCGCAGAGGAGCTCGATATCAGCCTGAAGACGCTCTACAACAAGCTTCATCAGGTGCAGGCGAGCAAGCTCGACCGGTCCGCCTGATGTCTGGGCCGTGCGAAGCCGCTTCTTTGCGGATCTACGTCTTTCGGACGACCCCGGCGAGCACGCCGAGCACCCGGGCATTCTTGACGTAGATCGGCTTCATCGATGCATTCGCCGGTTGCAGCCGAATGCGATCCCGTTCCGGAAACCACTGCTTGAGCGTCGCTTCGCCATCTTCCGTCTGGGCGACCACGATGTCGCCGGAGTGGGCCGACCGTGCCTTGCGGATCACCACCCAGTCGCCATCGGAGATCTGGGCGTCGATCATCGAATCCCCCATCACCTTCAAGACGAAGTGATTGTCACGGTTGAAGAGATCCTCGAAGTCGATCCGCTCCTTTTGCTCCTCCGCGGTTCGCAGCGTGCCGGCTGCCACCCAGCCGGCCATCGGCAGCCCCCTGACATGAGCCGGCTCCGAGACGAGCTCGATCGCCCGCGACATGTTTTTGCCGCGGGTGATGTAATTCTTCCGCTCGAGGGCCTTGAGGTGGCAGACGACGCCGTTGGGGGAGCGGATCTTGAAGGCTGCGCCGATCTCTCGGACCGTCGGCCCGTAGCCGCGGGTCTGGATCTTGTCGCGAATGAATTCGTAGATCGCAAGCTGCCGTTCGGTCGGTCCGGCGTCCTCCCCTTCCACGCCGTTTCGCGACAGCGGTTTTCCGCTGAGAAGGTCGCTCAGGCTGCCTGCCTTCGGGGATGAAGCATGCTTGGGAGCTGTGGCGGTCCTTCCCGAGGCGGCTTTTGCAGGGGGGGAGTTCTTGGCACGCGGATTCCGTGATTGGGGGGCTCTCTTGGCACGTGGGGATTTGGTCGCCATGATATTTATGCCTCGTGTACTTTCTGTGCTTCCTGCGGACTGTTTGCTGCTTCCGACTGTTTGTTGCTTCGTAGTGTTCGTGGGAAAGGATCGGTCGAACGACACGTTTTTCTGAACGACGGTATCTTAGTATACAGTCGTTCATAGTCAAGAGGCCCCGGACGTTTTTGGTCGGGGCCGTTGCTCCGGAGGGCTCTGGCATGCGGCGTGGAATCCTCGGTCTCGTGCTCGGGTTCTTGGTTGGTGCGGCGGGTTTTACGGCCGACGGGGCGGACGAAGCCCAGGCTCCGAAGGCTCCGCCGGCTGCGGTGGCCGTGATCGCGATCGACGGACCGCTCCCCGAGGGGGTCGGGCAGGCCGGGGTGCTTGCGGACGTTTCCCCGAGGCTCCATCGGCTCGTGGAGCGAATCGACAAGGCGGCTGGCGACAAGCGGGTGGCCGCCCTGCTCCTGTCCGTGAAGGCCCCATCGCTCGGCCGTGCCAGGGGCGATGAGATCCGGGCCGCGATCGGTCGGGTGAAGGCTGCAGGAAAGCCGGTCGGCGTGTACCTGCTCGACGCGAATCCGGTCCGCTACTCCCTGGCCTCGGCGGCCGACGCGATCACGATGTCGCCGGCGGCCACGCTCGAGCTGACGGGCGTGCGGACGGAAGTGACGTTTTTCAAGGAGATGCTCGACAAGCTCGGCGTCGAGGCGGAGATCCTCCAGGTGGGCGAGTTCAAGGGGGCCGGCGAGCCGCTCACACGGTCCAGCATGAGCCCGCAGCTGCGGAAGCAGTACGAGGCGTTCGTCGGCGACCTCTTCGAGCAGCTCGTCGAGCGGGTCGCCGAGGATCGCAGGCTTCCCGGCCCGCGGGTCCGCGAGCTCATCGATCAGGGCGTATTCACGGCCGACGCCGCGAAGGAGGCCGGTCTCGTCGATGCGGTGGCCTACGAGGACGAGGCGATCGCCTCCCTCGCGAAGCGGGCGAAGCTCGTGCGAAAAGACGAGGCTGGGGAGACGCCGTCGCCGAAGGTGATCCGTGATTACGGCAAACAGTCGATCGACGACGATTTCTCGGG
This sequence comes from Planctomycetaceae bacterium UBA4655, assembly GCA_002405515.1. GTDB lineage: Bacteria > Planctomycetota > Planctomycetia > Pirellulales > UBA1268 > UBA4655. The sequence goes on along the minus strand of DHLZ01000046.1, from coordinate 1,301 downwards.
CCTTGCCGGGCTCGTGAAGCTCATGGACATCTTCGCGGGTTCGAAGCAGGGCCGCTCGGGCTCCGGCTCGAAGAAGATCGCCGTCATCCACCTGAACGGGATGATCCGCGAGCAGGGTGGTAGCGAGCTCGTGCCTGCCGGCGGCTCCGACCGGGTGATCGAGGCGCTGCGAAATGCCGACAAGGACGAGAAGGTGAAGGCGATCGTGCTCAGGATCGATTCGCCCGGCGGCTCGGCGCTCGTGAGCGACCTCATCTGGCACGAGACGAAGCGGACCGCGAAGCCGGTCGTCGCGAGCCTCTCCGACACGGCTGCCAGCGGAGGCTACTACGCCGCCGTGGCCGCCGATCGGATCGTCGCGGCCCCGGGCACGCTCACCGGCTCGATCGGCGTCGTCGGCGGAAAAGTGGCCGTGGGCGGCGCACTCGAGCGGCTGGGCATCCGCAGCGACGTCGTGAGCAGAGGGCGGAACGCCGGCTGGAAGTCGATGCAGAAGCCGTTCGCCGACCACGAGCGGCAGGCGTTCCTCGGCACGATGAAGGACGTCTACCGGCTCTTCACGACGAAGGTGGCCGAGGGCCGCCGGATCGATCCGGCGAAGATGCCGGAACTGGCGGAAGGACGGGTCTACACGGGCCGCATGGCCCGCGAGGCGGGGCTCGTGGACCGACTCGGCACGCTCGAAGATGCAATCGACGAAGCGAGGGACCTCGCCGGCATCGGCAAGGACGAAGCGTTCGACCGAATGCTCCTGCCCGAGCCGAAAGGGATCTTCGAGGATCTCTTCGGCATGAGCCGCACGGGGGAGCCGCTCGCCGCGATGCTGCGGCTCGATCCCGCCGTGGTGGAGGCGATCCTGCCGCATGCCGGCGCCTTGATGCTTCTCTCCTCCGGCCGTCCGCTCGCCATGCTGCCGGCCCACGTTCAAACCTGGTAAGTCTCTCGACGGACAGCCGACGGCGGGATACTGCCACGAGCACGATGTTGTTGACTGTGGTTTTTGGCTGACTGAGCGGCACCCCGGTCCCGCGGAAGCCCGAGGCGCGAGTTTCCCTGCAGGCGTTTGCTGGAAATTCCCGGAAGCCCGAGGCGCAGGTTTGCCCTGCAGGCGTTTGCTGGAAATTCCCGGAAGCCCGAGGCGCAAGTTGCCCTGCAGGCGTTGCGTTGAAATTTCCGGAAGCCCGAGGCGCAAGCCGAGAGGGGCGTTGACGAGGCCCCGCGAGTGGATGCCCGGTCACGAGCCCGCCTGCACGACACCGCATTGCCGCCCGGGGGGCAGACGCATCGTCGCTACGGCGAGG
>DHLZ01000188.1:4052-11036 GCA_002405515.1 Planctomycetaceae bacterium UBA4655 | reverse complement strand
CCTCCGTAGGGGGTGCGGGGCGTTTCGAGAAAACCGCTCCGGACGCCCGGGCAGCTCCTCCCGATGCTCACGAGTCGCGCATAGGCCGGAAGACCGTTGAGGAAGTGCCATTGACCGGGCTATCCTTCACCGATTCCGAAGTTCCCGTGGCGAAAACGACGAACCCGTGTCTCCGCCTACGGACGTGACTCGGTCGGAACCGCCTGCGGCGGTGCGGCGCGCTGCAGTGCCGCATGATGTTCGGCACAGAGTCCGAGTATTTCCCCGTAGTACCAACTGTGGCCGCGGCCGGTGACAGTCCGTGTGACGTCCTGAAAGCCCGCCTGCTTCGCGAGCCCCGACGCGCGTTCCCAATGCTTGTCGAAGCCATTCAGCCAGGGGTCCTTTTCGCCCTGGAACGCCCGGATCGGCAACGCCGGGTTGGCGGGCCTATGCCCCGCCGGGATCAGCTCTCTCGCCTCCTCCTTGTACATGGCGCAGACTGGAAAGGCCATGTGCAACAGATCCGAACGAAGCAGCGCCATCTGCCACGCCAGCGTGCCGCCCATGGAGAACCCGCTGAGATAGGCCCTCGGGTCGCCGGCGAACTTCTCGCCGACCTCCGCCAGGATCCGCTCCAGGCCGCCCATGTCGTATGCCAGTTTCTCGCGAACGGAAGCCGCGGCGAGACTCGCGAGGTCGTCCTGAGATAGGTGCGGATACAGGTCCGTGTCGATCTTGCTACCGCTCGAAACCGTGGCCGGCGTGATCAAAATAAATGGTCGGTCGCCGCGAACGTCATGATATCCCTGGGCAATGATCAGAAAATTGGAACTCGACCCGGTGATCACGACAATCACCGGCCATCTCCGATCGGGTGACCAATCTTTGGGCAACGACAGCAGATATCGGATGGAGTGTCCGTCCACTGACTGCCAGATCGGTTTTGTCTTGGCGTCGTGGATGCACTGGGGAGGCAGGGCGGCGCGGGCCGGTATCACCCGGTCTTCCGCCATGGGCGGCTGACTCCAGATACAGACCAAGACGCCGACGAGGACCGCCGCCGCCGATCCCCTACGTGGCCGGCGACGCGAGCGTATTTCGGCCCGGTGGACGGTTCGGCCGGGGCGGGCGATGAGGAAGGGGCCGGTTTTTTCCGCAGGCGCCAGGCCGAATGCCGAGAAGCCGGGCCTGACGCGTGTATCGACAGCCTGCATGCGAGTGTCTCCTGGACAGTCAGATCACAAAACACTATCGGCTCGTCCGGTCTCTTGTGCCTTGCTCCCGTCGAACCTGAAATCTCCGTGGGAGGGGTTTGCCTCACTCCCCGGACTGCTCGCCCCAGGCTCATCGTCAGCGGCGCGGCTGATCCAGGGCATCGAGCCGGAGGCGGGCGAGAGTCGATATGAGCGGCTGCGTCGTCGGACGCGAGGCGGCGCGGGCCAGGAGCTGCCGACCCAGGTCGCGGTTGCCGTTCTGCACGAGCCACCAGCCGAAGCCGTAGTCGAACAGTGGGCGGTGGTACCGCGGCTGCGCGGCGATGATTCGCTCGATGCGGGCAGGCGGGTAGCGGTCCGGGTGCTCCATGGCCCTGCACAGATCGCCGAGCAGGGTGCTGACCGGCGACGTCGTCTGGGTGACCTCGATGGCGATCTCCCGCGTCCGCCGCCGTTGCCGCTCCCGGTCGGCCGTCTCGCCGAGCAGCAGCGCCAGTTCGATGTGCGAGATGTTCGGCTGCTGCACGCCGCGGACGTGGCGCTCGATCGCCTCGATCGCCTGCGGCTGAGTGCCATCGGCCTCGGCCAACAGGATTCCCAGCCAGGGGTGTTCCTGCGGGGCTTGCGGATGCCGGGCGGCGGCGGCGACCAGGTCGCGGGGCGCGGTGCGGTCGGCCTGCAACCGGATCATCGCGCAGTACCAGTCGAAGCCATTTCCGCCGTACCGGTCGTGGATCATGGCGTAGATCCGGTGCGCCTCATCGGCCTCGCCAAGGCCCTCGAAGGCGTACGCCAGCGCCTGCAGCGACTGCTGCGAGAAGCTCTCGGCCGCCGCCTGGGCATACTCCAGCGCCTCCCGGGGCCGGCCCTCATCGACCAGGTATTGCGCGATGTCGGCCCGGGCGTGGGCCGGGCCGAGTCCCGAGTCGGGATGGCGGAGGTAGTCGTCGAGCGTCTGCCGCCAGGCCGTCATGCGGCCCTGGGAGTAGTAGAACGTAGCGAGCGCCTGGTACTGATCGGCGGCGTGGTGGAGCGCGACTGCCTCTTCGAGGAACCGCACGGCGAGGGTGTTCTCTCCAATCGCCGTCAGATCCTTCGTGACCCGCATGCTCGTCTCCGGGTTGCGGACCCAGCGACGCAGCTGCTCGACCTCGGGCAGGCGGCCCTCGCGATCGGGCCAGGCCGCCCGCATCTGGGCCGCCGCCCGGTGCGGGCTCACCCGGGCCCAGCGGGCGGCCAGGTCCGCGAGCTTCACCGGATTCCCGGGAAACGTCCGCACACGGGGCGACTCCGCCACCCGGGTGAGCATCGCCTGGTCGGGGCCGAGGTCGTCGCCGGAGGCGATCGCATGCAGCAGCAGGTCCATGCCGAAGTCAATCCCTCCGACGCGATTGCCGATGAACGCCGTCGCCGCGTGTGCCGCCAGCTGGGGCGTGACAAACGGCTTCGGCAGCGTCATCGGGGGCATCTTTCCAGCCCGCTTTTCGCTGGCGGACAGCATGACGAACAGTTTCATTTCGTGCGGGTCGAGCATCGGCATCCGGCGTTTCATCACGTCGGTGACGTCCACTCCGAGCATCCAACTGCGGAACGACAACTCATCGGCGATCGAGAGCATGTTGAGCTCCGCCATCAACCGCCCCACCGCCCGGCAGGACGGCTCGCCGGGCGTGCCCGCACCGGTCTTCATCAGCGCCGCGGGCACCGTTCCCAGCAGGTTGGCGGCGTCGACCGCAGCCTTGACGGGGCCCGGCAGTTGGCCGTCATGCTCCACGAACAGGCCCACGTCCTCTGCCAGCGCTTCCTCCGATACGCCGTTGCCAAGGTGCTGCTCACCGATCGTGGCATTGCGACCCGCGAGCCGCCGCGTGATCGGCGTGCAGCCCCCGTGCCTCCGCTCCAGGAAGGCCGCCGCGGTCGCGGCCGACAACGCGGTCGGCCACCACTCGCCGGGCTGACTGCGAAACAGCTGGACGGCGGCGTAGTCGTCGTCGGAGCCTTCGGCGGCAATCCAGTCCCGGACCTTCGGGGGATCGTAGTGCAGCCTGGCGAGCATCGCTCCCCGCCAGGCCGGCGGCCGCGTGCCCGCCTCCTTCGTGAGCTCGTCGGCGTCGGCGATCAGGGGCAGGGCCAGCCAGTCGGCTCCGATCATGTCGAGCACGTACGCCAGCCGCCACAGGCCGCGCGGTGCTTTGCGGTCGAGGGCCCAGAGCCGCTGCGCGTAGAGCAGCGCCCGGGCCTCGTAGACCACCGGCTGCTCACTCCACACCTGCTGGGCGAGCATCGCCAGGTTGGCGTAGCCCTCCGCGAGCGCCTCGAGCACGTCGGCGGACTGTCCGGGGCCGGTCCGGACCGATGCTGCGCGGATGGCGTGCAGCCGGCGGACGGCGGTCAGCTGCGCCAGCGGGCTGAACCGCGTGAGCAGCTTGGCCGTGGTGGCGTCGACCTCGCCGGCACCGGCCTGCGGGGCCGACGGCAGCCGGGCGAAGCCTGACTGCTCCAGGAACTCGGGAAACAGTTCGCGGCTGAGGTGCTCGAGCTTCGCCGACAGCTCGGCGTAGTTGACGAGGCCGTCGGCCTCCGCGAACGTGAACATCCGACTCAACGCCTCGAACTGCCGCGGACTCTGCCGATCCGGCCCCAGCAAGACCGCGAATCGGCCGCCGGGATCGACCATCGTGGTCACGCTCACGGCGTCGGGATCGTTTTTGGCGATGGCGTCACCAAGCAATGCGTCGCGGGTGGGAAGGCCGAGTTCGTCGCGGGCCGCGATCAGCACTGCCTGCCGTGCCAACTCCGAGGCCAGGAGGCCGCAATGCGCCGGACGCCCTTCGGGCTGCTTGTCGCTCACCCGCCGCGGGAGCAGGTGCAGCCGCTTCCGCGGCAGCGGGATCGTGGCCGGCTTCGCAGCCTGCGGTTCGGTCTTCTGCGCCGCCGCATTTGGGGCCGGCGGTTTCCCGGTCGGCTCGTCGGCGACCGCGGGGCGTGATGCGACGGCGAATGGGATTGCGGTCAGAACGGCCACGACGAACATGGTCGGCGCGCGGCGGCCCGGTGACATCCTCATGGGCCCGCTCCCTGCTGCGCCGGGCCGGCAGCCGGCCCGGCCGGCGGCGCGCCGCGAGCAGCCGCCTCCGTGTCCGCCACGACATCCCGCATCACGGCCGTGTTGGGATCGTCAGGGCCGAACTCCTGTTCGGTGACGGCGAGTCCATGCCGCACAAGCTCGACGGGCGTCCGCAGGTCGCCGCCGGCACGGTGGATATCGGCGACAAGCCGCAGCGCCGTGACCACGAGAATGCACCGGGCCGCGGTGTCGGGGGAAGTCTCGGCGGACAGCCGGCCGCGGAGCCGCGCGGCCTTGTCGGGCTGCCGCCGCCGCTCGTGGAGTTCGATCAGGAGCCGCGCGGTCTCGACCGCGTCGGCATGCGCGGCCCCCAGAAACTCGTCCTGCAGGGCGAGCGCGCGGACGAGCAGGTGCTCGGCGTCGGCATCTTTCTGCTGCGCGATGATCACACGGGCGAGTTCCACGAGGATGCCCGCCTCCAGCGGCTCATGCGGGGGCAGTCGCTCCACCCGATCCTTCGCCCGTTCGGCCAGTTGGCGGGCCTCATCGAGCCGGCCCGCCTCGCGGTGCACCGCCGCCAGGTCGCGCAGGGTGAAGAGCGTCGGCGCGGACACCTCGCCGAGGTTGTGCTGCCAGAGTTCGAGGGCCTGGCCGAGCGCCACGATCGCGTCATCGAAGCGGGACTGGCGGCGGAAGGCGCGGCCGATGGCGGCATGGATCTCGGCGAGGCCGACGTACCGCGGTCCCTGTCGGGCCTCGACCTGTCGGGCCAGCTCTCGAGCCCCGGCCACGGCGATGTCGCATTCGCCTTCCGTGATCAGGCTGTCGATCGCCGCCAGTTCCTGCCACCGGACCTGCGAACGCAGGGCGGATTGATCCGCGGCGGCCCACGCCGGCAGGAGCGTGGCCACGGCGGCGGACAGCAGGGCGAAGAGACGCATCGGTTTCCGAGGCCGGACTCCTGCGCATCCGTCGCGGCCGCAGACGCGCGGCTTGGGCTGCGGACGTGACGCTGGCGGAGAATATCCGGGGCCACGGCACGTTCGCAAGTGGCGGGGCCTCGCCGGCGCGCGGACGGAGATGGGGCGGTCAACCGGGAACGCCTGCCCGCGCACCATCGTGCGTGGGCCGTCACCGACCCAGGAAGGCCTGCAGCGCGAGCGGTTTCAGGCTGCGGAACCTGGCGAAATCCCGATCCTCGGTGAGCAGCGTCGTTGCCCCGTGCTCGAGGCAGACCGCGGCGATCTGGGCATCGAAGACCAGATTGCCTTGCACCTGCGACTCGTCAGCCAGGCTGCGCAACAGCCGGACGTACCCATCCCCCGGCACCAGCAGCCGGGCCGATGGACTGGCGAGCAACGAGTCGATCGAAGCGAGCGCGTCGAGGATCGGTGTCGGCGAATCGAAGAGGCGGTCATGCGACACGACGCGGAGAAACTCCCCGACGCAAAAGACCGGCAGCGCCCAGGCTTCGTCTCCCTCCGCCAACTGCCGCACCGCACGCAGCGCCGCGGCATGCTGAGCCGACTCCTCGCGGTCGGCGTAGACGAGGATGTTGGTGTCGACGGCGATCACGACCGTCCTTCCATCCTCTCGAAAAGCCGATCACGATCCGACAGGTCGACGCCGGGGAGCGTGCGGCCGCGGTGGGTCATCCAGCGGAGCCGATAGCGTTTGTCAGTGGACCCGCGGTCGGCCAGCGACGCGGCCAGGGCGTGCTCCACGAAAGCTGTGAGCGTGGTGCCTCTTTCCGCGGCGCGGCGGCGGGCCGCGGCGAGCAGCCGATCGTCGATGTCGAGTGTCGTTCGCATGCATCAATATGTACAGCTCATGCAGCAATATGTCAACGCGGCCGGAGCAGCAGCAGCTCCTCTGGATCGACGGCAGGATTCGCAGGCCGCATGCAGAGCCGAGGAAACGCCGATGGTTTCCCGAAAAAGGATAGCCCGGTCAACGGCACTTTCGCAGCGGTCTCGGGGCTAACGGACTGCTCATGAGCAGCGAGAGCGGTCCTTGCGGGCGGCTCGGGCCCGTTGCCGCGAGCTCCCCGAACCCCTCTGCAGTGGCGTTTTTCTTGACTCGGCGCAGACCGCGTCCCTGATTGCCGTTCTCGGCGTTTCGACGCTTTGCGTCCGGCACCGTTCAGAGGCTGTGGATGTCGATCGCGGGCAGATCGTCGGGCGAAGCTTGGAAGAATGCCCGATCGTCATGGATTTGCACGAGCTCGCCCCACTCGGCGGGCGGGCCACGAGCGGGCGACACCGGTGGCGGCTCGAGCGGTTCGCCGCTCTGTATGAAGCAACACGGGCGTGAGGATTTTCCGGATCGGCCCCGGCTCGGTGATGAAGGCAATCAGCCGGATGTCGCCGCCGCAGTTCGGGCATGCAAGTGGAAACTCCTCACCCACCCGCGCCATGAGCTTGGCCCACGCAATCCGCGACGTGTCATGCGAACGGGGCTTTTGGGTCGCGTGACTGGAGTCGCAGCAGCCTCCGGTGCCGTTGCCGTCACGCGCGAGCCCGTTCGCCGCGGCCTCGACGCAGGCGTGCAGGTGCACGTGGTGGTTGAGCGCCGAGCCGAAGCGGTGCAGGAAGGAGACGGCGCCGAGCCGTGGGCGAGCGGAGGCGACAGTCTTGGCTGCCGATGTCACGCCTGCGGCAGTGCAGAGCAGCCGCTCGATCTCGTCAAGAAAGATCTTCGTGAGGGCCCTGACGGCCTCGG
>DHLZ01000188.1:0-3897 GCA_002405515.1 Planctomycetaceae bacterium UBA4655 | reverse complement strand
AGCGAGAAATCCCCGCAGCCGCTTTGGCACCGAGATCACCCACTGCCGCACGGGCACCGTTGGAATCACGTGATCGACAAGATGCGCGGCGGTCTGCGCCATGTGCCGACCGTTGCACGACGGGCAGATGCCTCTTCCCTTGCAGGAGAAAGCGATGACAAACCCCTGGCCGCAGCCCATGCAGAGGGCACGGCCGAAGCCGAAGCAGAGGATGCCACACTCGAGATACGCGCGGAACTCCTCCTCGACGGAGCCCGGCACGGGCCGCTCGGCCTGGTCACGCCACTCGAGCCAGCTCGCGAGGTTCTCGGAGATGACCTTGTGGAGCGGCGTCTTCTCCGGGCGGCGACGTTCGTAACGGCGGCGTGGCGCGGGGCCCGCGTGCGGCCGGAGGCGGCGCCGCGCGGGAAACCCGCAGAGGGCAGCGACCATGAGCGGACCGGGGCGTGGACGAGGAAAGTGATCGCCCGTACACAACTCGCGGAATGCCGCCACCTGGCAGTAGGCCCCCGTCCCCGCGACTCGCCGCGCGTCACGGCGCGGGCACCGCACCGACTCCACCGGGGGAGGGGGCACGTGCTACGCTGTCGCGGACTCGTCGCCCGGCAGGTCCAGCCCATGTCCGACGCCTTCTTCGCCCGTCCCGTCATCAACTCACCCTACGAGTGCCCGCATCGGCACTGGGAGCTGGAGAACGGCCAGCCCACGCAGCGGGTGATCGAGAGCCGTCGCCGCGCCGAGTTCGTCACGCCGATCCCGAAGCCGAAGCAGCGGAAGCGGGGGCACGGCGAAGCGCAGGCCGAGCTCGGCCTCGACGATGGTGCGACCGCTGCCGACGGCCAGTACGAAGAGGAGCGGATCTTCCACACGCTGTTCGCGGAAATCTGCCGGCGGCTTGCCGACGGCTCGGCCTGGCTCGTGATCACGCCGAAGGGCCGGAGTCGGCGGCGATCACCTGGCATCCGGCGTTCGTGAGCTGCTGGAGGATGACCTCGCCGACCATCAGATCGCGGGCGAGCCGAGTAGCGTTTTCGACGAGGACGATCTTCACTCCGTTCGACACGGATAGGACGGTCAACGGCACTTTCGCAAGCGATGGCCGGGTGACGGTTGGCCGGTGATCGGGAGTTTGGCCGCCACGGACCCGATGGTGGAGCCTGACGGCGCTCCGCCGGGCGCTGATGGAAGTCGATTGCGAGGTGATTTTCAGCCTGCGGGCAGACCCGCCTCGGGCCGGCGCGAGCGGTGGCGGTTCAAGGGGCTCGCCGAGATACGTGAGGATCTTCCGGATCGGGGCCGGGTCGGTGATGAACGCGATGAGCCGGATGTCGCCGCCGCAGGCAGGGCACGCGAGCGGGAAGTCTTCTGCGATCTTCGCCATGAACTTGGCCCAAGCGATTCGGCACACGTGTAGGGAGAGCCGCTCGAGGGCGAAGGCGGGCCGGGCACAATACCTGAGGAGGTGCTCGAGGCTCCTCGAGTAACTCGGCACGTCCCGATCTCACCCACTGCCGGACGGGCACCGGGGGGATGACGCGGTCGGCGAGGTGCGCCGCCGTCTCGGCCATGCGGCGGCCCGTGCAGGACGGGTAGACGCCCCTGCCCTTGCAGGAGAAGGCGACCAGGAAGCCGTGGCCGCAGCCAGTGCAGCGTGCCCGGGCGAAGCCGCAGCAGAGGATGCCGCAGCGGAGATACTCCCGCAACTCCGCCTCGACGTGCGTCGGGACGGGCCGTTCGCCGAGGCTGCGAGCGGCGAGCCAGATCTCAAGGTGGCGGCTGATGAACCGATGAAGCGGCGTCTTCTCGGGACGACGGCGTTCGTAGCGATCGGCACGTCGTGGCCGCCACGGATCGGAAGGGCGGCAGGGTCGAGACCGGCGTATGCAGACCGAGACCACGCGTGCATCCTCCGCCGGGACAGTTCCCGGTAGGGAAGACGGATGCGGAGGCGGTCAGGGGCAGCGAGCGCCGCGACATGCGGCGGGGAGGTGCTGCCGCGAACCGCTTCCGGGCACCCTCACCCAGGCCTGCACCTGCATTGCGACGAGTATCCGTATGGCAACACGGTGCGCAACAACGTCGACGATCCTGACACGAAGACCTCACGCCCAAACCCGCCCGAGTTTGGGTTTGAGTTTGGGACAGCCTCCCGGCGTCGCAGCCTGCGTTCAGATCAGTTCGACGACGGTTTGCCCCGAGTCGAAGGCGGCCGAGGCGTAGTCGTTTGCCTACCAGGATACCCGCTGAATTCCCGACACAGCGTCGAAATGGCCATCCCGGGAGACGACGGGAAGCCGTCGATGCCGAGCGATTGCGGCAATCCAGGCATCGTTGATCGGGATCGGCGTGCCCGCCTGCTTGAGCTCCAGCCGCACCGCACCGTAGGCGTGCGCCACTTCACGGTCGATCAGCGCGATTTCAACGGAGTCGAGGCTGGCGTCGAGCCAGTCGGCATACCGTTGGTAGTGCCTTGACTGCCGGATGCCATAATCAAACTCGCCGAGCACGATGACAGGCACCACGACCTCGGTTGCCGATCGCATCACGGGCTCGATCGATCGATCCCCCTCGGCCCATGCCGAAAGGGCGTTTGTGTCGAGGATCACGCCTCAGGCTCCGCCTCGATCGACTCGAATTCCTCCTCAATCATGCCGCGGATGCGGGCTGTCTCGGCGGCCAGGTCGGCGAGGCCACCAAACCCCTTCATCCAAGGCGGATCAGTCGCCCGGGCCCGCTTCTCCTCGCGCTCGAGACGGGCGCGCAGCGTGTCGGTCACGAACTGCCGCAGACTGACGCCGCGAAGAGATGCCCGGGCCTTGGCAAGCCGAAGGAGCTCGTCGGGGATATCGATGGTCGTTTTCACGAGACTATCGTAGCCGTAAATATGGCAGTTGCCAAGCCACTTTTACGGGCGTGATTTCGACCGCGTCGACCGCTTTCCTGCCCGCCAGGCCCGTCACGCCTGCCGACCTCCTGGCGCTCACCGAGCGCGTCCGCATGAGGCTCGTGCGCTGGTTCCTCCGCCACGGACTCCTCGACGCCGAGGCCGCCGCCGACATGCTCGCCTGGCAGAACAGCGGATTCTCCATCGACGCGAGCGTCCGCATCGCCCTCGTGGACCGGGACGTGCCGTGTTACTCGAGGAGCCTGTGCCTGGCCGGCCTTCGCGATCGAGCGGCTTTCACTGGATCAACGCCGCGACGGCGGCCCCGGACGTCGGCAGTCAGCGGCTCGCGACCTTACGCGAACCACACCTCAACGTGTCGGCTTTTTATTCAGCTGCTTATTTCTGCCCTGGCGCTTCTGCTGCGAGGCAGCGCGAGCCTTGCCGCCGAGCCGACGCCCAACGAGTTATTCAGCCAGGCGGTAGAGCTGTTCTTCGCGGCCAAGCCCGCTGAATCCGCCCGCGTCTTCGATCAGCTCGTGGTGGCCGTGCCTGCGGCGGAGCCGGAACTTTGGCAACGCGGGCTGGCGCTGTATTGCGCCGAACGCTACCAAGGTGGCACCGCTCGGAGACCGTCCCGGTCGGCGATTCGTGCCTGCTCGGCCTGGCCACGGTCGAACTGAATCCGACCGAGCTGTTCAATCGCACGTGCTCCTTCTGCCCGCGAGTCGATCCGGACGTCTACTACCGGGAGCATCAAGTAGTTGACATTGTTCTGCGAGCAACTCGGCCTGCTGACTTTCACGGAAGCCCGAGGCGCGAGTTTCCCTGCAGGCGAACAGTTGCCCAATACGGAAGCCCGAGGCGCGAGCCGAGAGGGGAGTTGACGATGTGCAGAAAGGCGGCGTCGAGTCACTCAAAAACGCTCGGAATGGACACTGTTTTGCCAAATCACCCGGCTCTTGGCGCGACCCTGCCGCCCCTCTCGGCTTGCGCCTCGGGCTTCCGGGAAT
>DHLZ01000233.1 GCA_002405515.1 Planctomycetaceae bacterium UBA4655 | reverse complement strand
TGACGATGCGCAGAAAGGCGGCGGCGAGTCGCTCAATCAATCTCGGAATGAACGCTGTTTTGCCAAACTATTCGGTTCTTCAAGCACCCCTGACTCCCCTCTCGGCTTGCGCCTCGGGCTTCCGTGTTTTTCGCAACTCGGCCTGCGGGGAAATTTGCGCCTCGGGCTTCCGTGTGAACGGGGTGTCGGTCAGCCATGGGAAGACGACAGTCAACAACATCGTGCTCGGGGTGGTAGCGATGCCGGTGCTTTCGCGGCGGCGGCACGAGATCGGCCAGCCGGTCCAAGAAGTCACACGGCGAGAGTTGGACGACGCCGTTGGAGGGTCGCTTTGCGTCAGCGCAGTCGTTTCAGCGGACTGTACCGGCGACTACGGTGTTTCCAGGAACGCTGTGGCGAAGTCGGCGCGGGTCACCGGACCCGGCTTGCGGTCGCCGGAGGCGAGGGGGCGCGGCAGCTTGCTCTCGCGGATGTCGGTCCAGATGAGAGGAAGGTCGCCGTGGAACCAGTTGCGGTGATCGACGGCCATCCAGCCTTTCTCGATGGCTGCCGTGACGGCGGCGTCGCGGTCGGATTTCTCACCGTACCAGGCGGCGAGGGCCGCGGCGGCTTCGGCGCGCGTGATGGGGGCGTCGGGTGAGGCGTGAAGATCCTGACCGAGCGGGTAGGCTCCCCGGATTGCGGCCAGGTGAATGGCGGCGAAGGCCGGGTGGTCGACGCGGAGATCGTCGAACCAGACCAGGGGGACGCCGTTGCGGGCGAGGTCCCTCTGGATTTCGGGGGTTTCGGGAAGGCTGCCTTTGGCGATGGCGAGCGAGGCGACCGTGCCGGCTGCTTCGCCGACCATCCACTCGATCGGGTGCAGGCGGAAGGCGCCGTTGGTCAGGTGTGTGACGCCGATGTTCTTGCCGGCAGGCAGGAAGTTGATGGTTTGCTTCGGCAGGAGCGTCGCGAGGGGGATTTGAAATGGCTTCGGCATCATCATGCGGCCGCGCTCGTTCGCGCCACAGGGGTGAATGTCCACCATGTAGAAGCCGATGCCGACAGAATCCGGGAACCAGCGGGCGCGGGGGCCGGGCTGGTACTGTTCGACAATGTCCTGTTCCACGACGCGGCCGCGGGCGAGGAGGCGGCGGGATTCGCGGACGTAGGGATACTTGGACAGGCCGTCGGCGGTGTCCATGATGTCAGGGCGGAGTTTGACTTCCGGGTGGCCGAGTTCGGTGTGGATCCAGTGAAGGAAGGCCACGGACGTGCGTTTTGCGTCCTGCAGAACCCGCGCGAGGTCCTGCGGGGTACGGTCGAGAATGGACTCGGCTTCGTAATCCTGGCGGGGCCAGTTCATGAGTGCGATCTCGGGTTTGGCGGCCCGGAGCCTGCGCCACGAGAAGAACGGACCGGGCGACATGTTGTTGGGGATCGGCGGGTCATCGCCGTAGAAGCTGTACTCAAACGCTCCTCGCCATCCGTGCTCGACGGGGTAGTTCATGCGCAGCGAGAAGCCCTGCCGTTTGACGATGGATTCGTAGTCGGCGGGTTTGGGGGTGGTGTGGTTCTCCCCATCGCGCCGCTCGATGGCGAACGGGTAGGTCAGGCTCTGGACGCAGGCGGGATTCGGCTCGTCGGCTGCGTGGGTCTCCCCGGTCTCGGCTTTTGCTTCGGAGCCAACGACGTAGGGGAGTTTCGCGAGCGGCAGGAGGTCGCCGGTTTCCGTGGCGTCGAGAACGTACTTCGCGCGGAACCGGAGTGCCGTCTTCTTGTCGAACTGCCAGGCTGTGGCGGTGGTGATCTGTCCGTTCGTTTGGTGCAGGTCGACGATTTGCGTGCGGAGAAATATGCGGATGCGCTTCTCCGGAGCGAGCATGGCTTCGAGGGCCTGCACGCCGATCTTCGGTTCGAAGCAGAGGGCCGATACATAGCCGCCGCCGGGGTTGAACGTGCCGTTGTAGGCGGCTCGGATGCGGTTGCGGAATTCGTAGTAACGCCGCGTGCCGCCGGAGATCTCGATGAACTTGTTTTCATCGAGCGCCGAAACACCCCCGGCCGTCGCCTGACCACCGATCCAGTCGGTTTCTTCGGTCAAGCAAACGGAGAGGTCGTGGCGGGCGACGGCGAGCGCGGCTCCGATGCCTCCCATACCGGCTCCGGCGACGAGCACGTCGCAGGTGATCTCGGGGACGGAGTCGGGAATGACGGCTTTGACAACGGCGACGGTCGGGTCGCCGTTGACGGGGACCTTCTGCACGTCGACGGTCGTGTACTCGGCGGCCCAGGCGGTGTTCAGCACGGCCAGGAGCAGAAGAGCGAGGGTGGGGGCGTGTCGATTCATGGTCCTGCTTTCAGTCTGGCGAGCATCATTGTGTTGATGACGAGCGTAAGGGTAGCCCGTTCAGTCACGGCTTCGCAACGGCCTGGCGGCTGACGGACGGCTGGTGAGCAGCGAGATCGGACGGTTGGGCCGTCCGGTGCCGCCACGGAGGCACGAGATCCGAAAGCCGGTCGAGAAACTCAAACGGCGTCAGGTCGACTTGAGTGATTGGACGATCTGGCAACGATGGCGGATCAGGCCACGATCTCGGTGAACTCGCCGGCGCTGTCGGCGAACTTCTCCGCGGGAATGTCGAACCTGTGGAGCAGCGTCAGGAACAGGTCGCCGAGCGGCCGTTCGGCCGGCTGCCGCAGGAAACGGCCGTGCTTCAGGCCGAACGACTTCCCACCCGCCAGCACCAGCGGATAGTTCCGCGCGTTGTGCACCGTGCTCGTCCCGCTGCCATACAGGCAGATCGTGTTGTCGAGCATCCGCTCGTCGCCGTCACGCAGGTTGGCCAGCCGGTCCAGGAAATAGGCGTACTGCTCGGACAGGAAGCGGTCGTACTTCGCCAGCGTGGGGACGTCGTGGTGCGACAGCCAGTGGTGCCCTTTCCCCAGGCCCATGATGGCCGGAAAACGCTCGCAGACGCCGACCCCGTCCTCGGCGCTGATCTGGTAGGTCGCCACCCGGGTCGTGTCCGTCTGGAACGCCAGCAGGATGAGGTCGAACATCGTGCGGATGAAATCCGCCGGCCCCTCGGGCGAGACCTCCAGGTTGAGGCGGTCGGCGTCGACCTGGGGCAGCGGCTTGTCGATCCACGTTTCGGCCCGCGCGAGCCGGCTCTCCACCTCCGACAGCGATTGCAGAAACTCGTCGAGCCGCCGTTGGTCGGGCCTCCCCAGGCGACGGCGGAGCGATGCAGCGTCTTCGAGCAGCACATCGACCTGACGGCGGCCGCGGGCGAGCGCCTGCCGGCGGACCGCCTTGTCGCCATCCGCCCCCTGGGTGAAAAGCCGTTCGAAGATCTGCCGCGGCTTCGACGCCGCCGGGATCGCCCGCCCCTCGCCGTCGAACGAGATCGTGGTCGCCCGCGTCTGCGGACCGACGCCGCCGTGGCTCGACATCACCAGCGACGGCACCCGGGTGTGGTGCCCGACGGAACGGGCGATCATCTGGTCGAGTGAAATGGAGTTGGTCAGGCTGTATCGCACGTCGGCCCCGGTCAGCCAGAGGTCGCCCGTGGCATGGCCGACCATCTCCCGGCTGGAGGGATGCGACAGGTCGCCGAGGATCGTGATGTCGGCCCGATGGGGGGCGAGCGGCTCGAGCGGCTTGTTGAACTCGTAGTCGGCCCCGGCGGTGTACGGAAACCAATGCCAATCCCGCAATTCGGGCTTGTCATTCCCGGGCAGGCCCACGCCGTTGGCGAAAAAGACGCCGCAGAACCGCCGCGGACGCGTCGGCGCATCCGCCCCGGCGGCCGCCGCCGGCCCCATCGCCTCCAGCCACGGCAGAGCGATGCCACAGCCCAGGCCGCGGAGCACCGTCCGCCGATTCAACCGCCATGCTGAATTGAACATCGTCGATCTCCCCTTATCCTCGCATCGGTCAAGCCACGATCCCCGCCGACACTCGTCACCGCGCCTGAAAAACCTCGCTCTGCACGACCATCGCCACCAGATCACCAAGGCCGTCCCCGTCGTCGCGGAGCCGGGCGGCCAAGGCATCCGCCGCCTCGACGTCCGCGATGTTCAACCTGCGGCCCAAGGCGTAGGCCAGCAATTTGCGGGCGACGGCCCGGCGGATCGCGTCGGCCTTCGATCGGACCAGTTCGGCCTTGAGCTCCCGCAGGCCGTCGATCTTCACCCCGGTCGGCAGTTCCGCCACGGCGTCCACCGGCTGCTTCGTCCGCCCTCGCCGTCTCTCGGCGCCCGCCCCATCCCGCTGCCAACCGCCCACGGCGTCGTACTCCTCGAAGGCCAGGCCCCAGGGATCGATCTGCCGGTGGCAGCCGGCACAGGCCTTCGAATCGCGGTGCTGTGCCAGCATCTGCCGCACGGTCAGCCCCTTGTTCCTGGGGTCTTTCCGCTCGAGCTCCGGCACGTTCGGCGGCGGCGGCGGCGGCGGCTCATCCAGCAGATTCTTCACCAGCCACATGCCTCGCTTGATCGGATGGCCTTCCACGCCGTCCGAGTTGCCCGTCAGGATGGATGCATGCGTGAGCACGCCGCCGCGACGATGCTCGGGCGCGAGGGCCACACGGCGAAACTCCGG
The DNA here is from genome assembly GCA_002405515.1 of Planctomycetaceae bacterium UBA4655. Classification (GTDB taxonomy): domain Bacteria; phylum Planctomycetota; class Planctomycetia; order Pirellulales; family UBA1268; genus UBA4655. The sequence continues at coordinate 3,467 of DHLZ01000233.1, read as the reverse complement.
ACCGCGAACGCCCTCGATGCCGTAGTGGTCCGCCAGCATCTCGTTGAGGAACGTGTCCGGAGAATCGACGAGCTGGAACAGGCTGCGGTTTTCGCGAACCAGCGCCGCGACGAAGTGCACCGTCTCCTGCCGCATCGCCGCGGCCAGTTCGTCGCCGAAGCCCTTGTACTGGCGACTGTCGACGACGACCCGCTGCAGCCGGTCGAGTTCCAGCCATTGCTCCGTGAACTGCTCGATGAACTGCCACGACCGCGGATCGGCCAGCATCCGCCGCGTCTGCTCGGACAAGATCTGCGGCGTGCGGAGCTGGCCGGACCGGGCGAGCGCCATGAGCGGCTCGTCGGGCATGGTGCTCCAGAGAAAATACGACAGCCGGGCGGCCAACTGGAAGTCATCGAACCGCTGCGGTGTGGCGGATCCTGACGCGGTCGCCGCCGTCGCACCGCCGGAACTGGCCTCGTCACGGGGAGCGGGCAGGGCGAGAAACTGGGGCGAGGCGAGCACGACCGCCAACGGCTCTCGCAGGCTCGCCTCGAAGCTCGGCGCGTCGACCCGGGCCATCCTCCAGAGCCCGCACAGCCGGTCGAGTTCGGCCGGCTCCGCCGGCCGACGGAGCGCACGGGTCGCGAACCGCTCGATCACCCGCCGGGCTCGGGCCTCCTCGTCGCCGCCGCCTTCATCCCCCACGATCGCATGATGGGGCGGCGGCGGCCATTGCTCGAGGAACGGCGTCTCCAGTTCGATCCAATCGATACGTAGCCGCGGCGGTCGGGGCTCTTTCTTCACCACCCGGGCTGAGTTCCACGCCGCGATCAAGTTGCCGACGTTGGCATCGCCGGGTAAGCCGTTTAGGCCCCCTTCGATCCCGACGGGGGCCGGGACATTTTCCATCCGCACGCGAAACTCGTACACGCGGGGCTCGTCGTGGTCGATGGGGAGCGACTGCCCAAGCGGCTTGAACTCCACACCCTTGAGATTGTTGGCGCCGATCACCACGGTCAGGCATGGTGGACGCGCGGGATCGCCCCCGCCGTCGTCCTCGGCAACCCTGGCCGCCCGCACGCGAATCAGCGCCTCTCCTTGGCGCAACGTCTCCCCGAAGAGCCCGACGGCGAACCAATGCTGCGGCGGGTTGAAACCGGGAATGTTCCCCTTTCGTGCGACGACATCCGGCGGAAGCAGCCGGTCGCCCTTCGACATGTTCGAAATGCGTAACCGGGTGACCTGGGCTTTCTTGCCGATTTTCGGAGCATAGTCGCGCGACTCGCCCGGCCGGCCATCCGGCCGCGGCAGCACCGTAATGGACAGACCGTCGGGAGTGACGAGCGCCGGAGTGAATCGATAGCGGTGCACGGCGGGAGGCGGTCCCTCGACGATCACCCGGTCGAGCGCCTCCGCGGCGGTCTGCAGGTAGAGTTCGACCTGCTCGGGCGACATCCGCAGCATGTCGCCGTCGTTGCGAAACCCGCTCTTTGCCCGGCCGTCTTCCGGCAGCCGGCTGCCGAACGCCAGCGGCAGGCCGAGCAGGTCCTGCATCGTCCGCTCGTACTCCAGCCGCGTCAGCCGACGGAAGTGGGCCGGCGGATTGCGGGCCAGTTCGCCCCGCTTGAGCTCCCGCGCCAGCCAGGTCTTCAGCCGCTCGCGGTCAGCCGCCGGCAGCGGAGCCGCATCCTCCGGCGGCATGTCGCCGATGCTCAGCCGGTCGAACACCTCCCGCCAGCGGGCGTGATCCACGCCGTTCACCAGGTCCGGATCGAGACGGTCGATCCGCAGATCCGACTCCGCCTTCTCCACCCCATGGCAGGCCCCGCAGGAGCGTTGCAGGATCGGCGCGAGCTGCGCGAACGTGTCCTCGGCGGATGCCGCGGGGCCGCTCGTCTCGCCGCTTGCCGGCACACCGACCACCGCCCAGGCGAGACCCACGAGGGCCGGCAGCAGGTGGCCGCCGAGGCGACGATGGTCGCCTGAACGCGGCCAGCCGGCGGCGCGAGACTCCCGCATCGGCCCACGGCGATCTTTCCGGCACCTCCTCACGGAAAGCACACTCGATCAAAATCGGAAGGCCGCAGAACCGGCCGGACATGCCGACCGCCACTCATCATTATCATCGACCGGGGCGGAGAGTCGTCGGCTCCGCCGCCAATGGGGCCCCACAGAATCATCATATCTTGCCGGGACTGCCTGAACAATCTGCCGGCCAGCGCGGCTGCCGGCCAGCCCGAGCCCGTGCCGCCCTCGACGGTCTGGCCCGCCGGACGGGGCGTCAGCCGGGCGAAGACGGGGTTGGCCGTCCGTCGGCCAAGGACCTCGACACCGGCGATCCCGCTCAGCCCGGCCTCGAGCCGCCGCCGTGCACTCAATCAATCAGCTGGAAACCCATCAGACCTCTGAAGGAGCGGCTTCGCCAGACAATCGATTTGTCGGGCGCGAACTCGACGAGCACGCCTTCGAACGAGGCGACCGTGTTGCCGTTTTTCAACCGTTCGGCGCACAACCCGCGATAGGCACCCTTCTGGGGCCGCAGGTCGGCGGGCAGGTCCGCGTCGGTGATCTTCCAGACCTCCTTGCAGTCCTTGTCGAACTCGACGATCGTTCGATCCGCCGTCGCGACGAGGGTGTTGCCGTTGGCGAGCCGGGACACCCCCATCGGCTTCGGCACCTTGAAGGACCGAACGATCTTGCCCTGCGGGTCATACTCCCGCACGTCGCCTTCCCCCTTCAGGCAGAACAGATACGTGCCGGCGTCGGTCTTGCGAACGTGCCGCGGGCCATTGTGTGGATGGCTCTTGGGAACGATCGGGACTTCGTGCACGATCCTGCCGAGGGGGTCGACTTCGGTGATGCGGTGCTGCGTGTTCTCGTTGATCACCGTGTTGCCGTTGGCGAGCCGCTGGGCGCTGTAGATCTCGCCGTTGACCGTGTGCTCCCAGACGACCTTCCCGTCGCGATCGACTTCCGCCACGGTGGACTTTCCGTCGCGATCGACTTCCGCCACGGCGGGCTCCTTGCGTCTGTGGGGGGTCGTCCAGCGGGCTGCATAGAAGACGTTCCCGTTGGGCAGGAGACTGACGTCGAGGCACTCGCCGACCTTTTTCTCCCATTCGACATTGCCATCGGCATCGACGATCCAGATCGTGCCCGTTCCCTGCCAGGAGGCGCCGATGAAGCGGTGGCCTTTCGCCTTGCCGGCATCATCACCCTGTGCGAATGCCGCCGCGGCCGCCAAACCCACGGCCAAGGCCGTCAACAAACGAAGTCGCATGCGAACGCTCCTCGATGAACCAAACGTCGTGTGGAGTGAAGAATACTACCCCGAGCACGATGTAGTGGACGGCGGTTTTTTGGCTGACTGATCGCCACCACGGTTCCGCGGCAGCCCGAGGCGCGAGTTGCCCTGCAGGCGATCGCTGGAAATCCCCAGACGCCCGAGGCGGGAGCCGAGCGGGGCGTTGACAAGGCCCCGCGAG
>DHLZ01000231.1:17761-22738 GCA_002405515.1 Planctomycetaceae bacterium UBA4655 | reverse complement strand
CCCCCCCCCCCCCCCTCCCCCCCCCCCCCCCTCTCCCCCTCCCCCCTCCATACGTGTTTCTAGCACACTATGTCCCACTTTATATCTAAGTGCGACCTCACACCTATCGCGGTCCTCCGAGCGAACCCCGACCTCACACCGAACCCCCACCTCACACGGAAGCCCGAGGCGCAAGCCGAGAGGGGCGTTGACGTGACGTCCACCGCCCGGGCCGGGTTCATGCTGGCGACGTTGCGGGAACGGTTCCAACCGACCGAACGTCAACCTGCGGGGATTTCCTCAACTCACCTCTCGGCTCGCGCCTCGGGCTTCCGTATGCGTGCGTGAGTCCCTCCTCGCCCGTCGGTTCAGCCCTACACGGCCTCCGAGAGCAGGATGCCGCAGGCGACGGAGACGTTGAGGCTCTCGACGGCGCCGGTGCCGGGAATCTTCACACGCCGGTCGGCCACCGCGTCGATTCCCTTCGAGATGCCGTGGCCCTCGCTGCCGAGCACGATGACGCTCTTCTTCGAGAGTTTCGCCGCATAAACCGATTCGCCCCGGCCGCTCGACGCCGCGACGATCGAGTAGCCCGCCTTCTTGAGCCGCGCGAGATCCGCCGGCGGGTCGGCGACGTCGCAGGCCGCCACGATCTCCGCGGCCCCCTCCGCGACGCGGACTGCGGCGGGGGAGAGCGGCGGCAGTTCGCCCGAGCGGCCGAGGATGGCGGCCGCGCCGAAGTGGGCGGCCGTGCGGAGGATCGAGCCCAGGTTGTGGGGATTCTGCACGCCGTCGAGATAGACGAGCGGCCCGGTGCAGCGACCCTTCTCGATCGCCGCGAGCAGGTCGGCCAGGGTCCAGCGGCGGATCGCCTTCGCGAGGATCGCGATCCCCTCGTGGTGGAGCGAGCCCGTGAGCCGCTGGAGGTTGTCGGCCCCGACGAGCTGGTAGCCCTTCCGCTCCTTCGCGCACCACGCGAGCAGCGACCCCCACCGCTTCCGCTGCGGCTCGGCCACGTAGACCCGCACGATCTCCTGCGGCCGCCGCGCGAAGATCGCCTCGCACTCCCGCACCCCGTGATACAGCTCCTCCGCCTTCCCCCGGTGGCGAGCCACGCGGCCCGCGGGCGAGCCCGCCAAAGCAACACGGGCCGCGGGCGAGCCCGCCAAAGCAACACGGGCCGCGGGCGAGCCCGCCGATTCAACACGGGCCGCGGGCGGCTTGGGCGGTTGCTTGCGTTGTAAGCTTTTTTTCATGGCAGGGATGTTCTAGGGTGAAACGATACTACCCCGAGCGCGATGTTGTTGACTCTCGTTTTCAAATGACTGACTGAAACCCCGTTTCCACGGAAGCCCGAGGCGCAAGTTCCCCTGCAGGTCGAGTATGGAAAATAACGGAAGCCCGAGGCGCAAGTTCCCCTGCAGACCGATAGGCCAGAAACACGGAAGCCCGAGGCGCAAGTTCCCCTGCAGGTCGAGTATGGAAAATAACGGAAGCCCGAGGCGCAAGCCGAGAGGGGCGTCAGGGTCGAGCGAAAAGCCGGATTGTTTGGCACAACAACGTCGGTTCTGCGCGTTTGTGAGTGACTCAAAGCCGGCTTTCTGCACATCGTCAACTCCCCTCTCGGCTCGCGCCTCGGGCTTCCGTGATCCGGTTGTTCCGTGATCCGGTTGTTCCGTGTTCGCAACCGCCTGAACCCGAAACGTTTCATGGAATCTCGAGCGACGGGATCGCGGCGGCGTCGATGTCGTGGGTGGCGAAGTAGCGGGCGATTCGGCGGGCATCGGCGGCGGAAGGAGGTGTGGGCGTTTCGTCGCGGAGCGACCGGCCGGCGAGTCGCCAGCGGGGGCCGAAGTGGTAGACGGCGTAGTACATGATCTTCGCCTGCACGACGTTCGTGCGGCCGCAGCGGCAGGCCTCGTAAAACATCCGGTGCACCAGCTTCCAGGGCCGCGACCGCGACACGCAGGCGACGTCGTGCAAGACCGAAGCGTTGCGAAAACTTCCCGTGAAGGGGCTGCCAATCACCGACCAGAAGGCCCGGGGAATGCTCGCGCCGTTGACGACCGACTCCGCCGGCGCAAGCCACCGCGACTCCGCCGCATCGACGTAGGCGAACGGCTCGACGAGCGTCATCTCCCGCCCGTCGTCATGCCACCGCGCGACCACCCGCCCCTCGAACCGCCCCCACTCGCCTCGCCGCGTCATCCGCCTGTCCTTTTCCGCGTCTTTTTCCCGGGTCTTGAGTCTGGAAAATAACGGAAGCCCGAGGCGCAAGTTTCCCTGCAGGTCGTGTCTGGAAAATAACGGAAGCCCGAGGCGCAAGCCGAGAGGGGAGTTGAGGAAAGCCCCGGGATGTGATGGCACGCCAAACGCCCTCTCGGCTCGCGCCTCGGGCTTCCGTAGAACTACGATATTCCCGTCGGTGGGATTCCGCTCATCATCGCGCCGGCGATGCATGGCTTGCGAGGTAGGCCATGAGGGGCTTGGCGGGCTTCGGCACGCAGCTCTCGTCGCAGACGACGTGAACGATCAGATGGTCGCGGTCGATCGTGACGTCGAACTGCTTCTCGTCGCGGGCCGACTCCGAAAACCGCTCGAAGCTCTCCACGAGGCCGCTCTCCTCGACGAGCGATTCCACCCGCGCCCGCTCGGGAGGCTCGAGCGAAGCCGTCTCGATCCGGCACTCCTTCACGAGCCCCGCGAAGCCGCCGGAGATCGTGCACGCGATCCTCATGCCACGCCCACCTTCTTCCACGCCGCCGCCACCGCCTTCCGCTCCGCGGCGCCGAACCGGTCGGATGCCACCTGCGCCGTGATCCGGGCGCACTCCTTGAAATCGCTCGACCGCGACAGCTGGAGCATCGCGTCGTACCAGATTCTACCGGCCGTCTCCCAAGACTTGCCCCCGATCGCCTGCGCCGCGAGCACGAAAGCCCGGTTGGGAATCCCCGAGTTGATGTGGACACCGCCGCGGTCGGCCGGGCCGGTGTAGATCGCGTCCATGTGGGCCGGCTGGGGATCGGTGCCGAGGACGGGGTCGTCGACGAACGCGGTGCCTGGGTGCTCCATGTCGCGGATCGCCCGGCGGGTGGCGGCCGGCATGAGCACATCGGCTCCCACGAGCCAGCTCGCCTTCTCGACCGACACCCCCTCCTTCCACTGCCGCACGAGCACGCCGAAGACGTCGGAGAAATGCTCGTTGAGGGCGCCCGACTGGCCGCGGTAGACGAGGTTGCTCGTGAAGGCCTGCACGCCGTGGGTGAGTTCGTGGCCGACGACGTCGAGCGACCGCGTGAATCGCGTGAAGACGACGCCGTCACCGTCGCCGTAGGCCATCTGGGAGCCGTCCCAGTAGGCGTTGTCCATCGGGACGTAGCGGCCGCGGTCGTCCACCTCGCCGACGTGCACGCTCGAGATGAGCGACATGCCGGCATCGTCGAGCGAGTTGCGGCCGAACAGCTCGTGGAAGAAGTCGAACGTGGCGCCGGAGTGGTCGTAGGCCTCGTTCACCGCGACGTCCTTCCGCGGCTTCTGCCCCTCGCTCCGCACGAGCCTGCCGGGCAGCCGGTCCTTCTTCTTCGCGTCGTAGACGAGGCGGTGTCGCCGGCCCGTCGGCGAGGGCACGGCCATCATCGACGGCATCTTCTGCGAGAGGTCGCGAACGGCATGGATCGCCGCCGCGCACGCCAGCGACCCGACCGCGCGGCCGCGGACGGCCGGATCCCCGCACCGCGTCATCGCCTCGATCATGTAGGGCGGGACGATGCACTGCAGCGGGCTCCGGGGGGACCGATTCGGAAGGGGCCGCGTCATGCGAGAGCTCCGGAATGGCAGGTTGGGTAGCGTGGGAAACGGCAGGGAGCAGCCGGGCGCGAAGCCGGGAAAGTCGTCCGGGTTCTCGTGAACCTCTGAGGTTTCCAGGCCGATCAGAAAAGGGGTCCACACAAAGGGGAGTCTTCCCTCCCGATGAGCGACATGCAAATCCGCACCCGAATTTTGATGGCAGGCCAAACGCCCTCTCGGCTTGCGCCTCGGGCTTCCGGCTTATGCCAACATCCGTCTGCAGGAAAACTTGCGCCTCGGGCTTCCGGCTTATGCCAACATCCGCCTGCAGGAAAACTTGCGCCTCGGGCTTCCGTAACGCGTTCCATCTGCGTGCTCGTCGGCGTCCTGCTTGCAACGCTGCCGCATGCAACCTCGCGCGGAACCGACCTGGGGTGGATCTTCAAGGGCGCAGCGTCCACCGAACGGGCCGTTCATCGGAAGCCGCCGGTCGTGGCGTGCGATCCCTGCATGGACCGGGTCGTGGACGAGATCGACTGGCTCAACCACTTCCTCGACCTCCACGGCTCGATCGTCGCCAAGCAGCCCGACATCTGGGGCCAGAGCCGGCTCACCCGCCACCGCCAGGAATACGAGGACGAACTCCGCAAGGAACTCGGCGCGTTCGAGCTGCGGAGCAACGCCGCCATCCGCCGCAGCGACCAGGCCTTCCTCGGCATGGCCATGGCCCTCGAGGCCGCCACCAACCGCCGCCGCGGACCGGAGCTGCTGCCGGCGCTCGGCGCGACGATCGCCTCGGGCAACGAGCAGATCGAACGCGCAGGGCAGGCCGTGATCGGGCGGACGTCGCCGTTCCAGATCCCGCAGGCGCCGCCGGGGATGCAGTTCGAGGCGGCCCCGATCACGCTCGAGCCCACGATCCGGCTCGACCAGCTCTCCCGCTACCTCAACCACCTCCACGAGCTGCGGCGGATCAACGAAGGCGACGACATCGCCGATTCACCGGGCTACTCGCTCAATCTCGTGCGGGTGCCCGTCTCCATTACGCCCGGAAAGCTCACGCACAAGGGGCACGGCGCGGAGATCGAGCTCTCCGCGAGGCTCGTGCTCGGTGAGGACCTGCTGCCGACGACGTTTCGCAGCCTCGTCATCAACGACCTCGTGGACGTGATCGCGCCGGCGCTCACCTGGTGCGTCAACGACGAGGCCTGC
>DHLZ01000231.1:6857-17489 GCA_002405515.1 Planctomycetaceae bacterium UBA4655 | reverse complement strand
GCCGGCCTCGATGTCGCCGTCCGCTCGCTGGCCGCACGGCTCCCGACGATCACCCCCGCCGCGGCCCCGACCGTGAAGGCCCGGCGGGCGCGGATGCCGATCCCGTTCTCCCAGCTCGCCGACGCGGCGGGCGTTCGCGAGATCGGCATCCTCATCCACGACGCCCGCAAGGCGCTTGCCAACCACCCGACCGCCCGGCCGTGCATCCCGTACGCCGAGGTCCGCAACTATCTGTCGGAAGAACTCGACGCAGCCTACGACTTCCTCGCGCAGTCGCGCCAGCAGCCGATCTGGGCCGAGCTGCCGGAATGGAATCTCGCCGAGACGGTGCGGAGCCGACGGGTGAACGAGCTTGCCCGGCTGCGGGAGGGCTACTTCGCGGCGGTCGGCCCCGAGGCCTGGCGGACGACGACGTCCGTGCTCGGCTGGGCGATCCTCGTGGAGAGCGGGCTGTTGAGCGAACGGCTCGCCGACGACATCCGGGAGTCGGCGACGGCGCGTGGCTTCGACGGAGGCTGCTCGCGGGGACCGTTCTACGGCCCCTGCCCGTCGCCCGAGGCCCGCCTGGCCTTCAACGACTACGTCTGCCGCCGCTGGCCGATCCGCGTCTTCGCCCTCGATCCGGTCGTGCAGGAGCAGAACGTCGAGGATGCCTTCGCGAGGCGTCGCGAGCTGCAGATCGCGGCGGCGATGGCGTTTGCGAGCGGTCGGATGGGGGCGCAGGCCCTCACGCGGTTCACCCGCCGGCTCGAGACGGAGATGGCCACGATCTCGCTCAACCGCACGGCCGTCGGATTCGCGCACGGCCCCGACACCTTCGGCTGGCGGTTCGAGCCCCGCATCCAGCCGCCCCCGACCCGCAACACCCTCGCCGCCTTCACCGAGACGATCTGCGGCGGCCCGTCGGAGGAGGCCGAGCGGAAGCACCGCAGGCTCGAGGCGGGCCAGCGGGAATGCACCGCGATCGTCGTGATGCCGGCGTTCGTGCCGTTCATCGTGTTCGACGTGAAGACGCGGTGGTACTCGCTCACCCATCCGGCCGACACGAAGCCGAGCACCCGCGAGACGATGCTCTTCTCGCGGTCGCTCAAGGCGATCGAGACGGGCGTGGTCGAGTGCCAGGCGAAGGCCCACCTCTACCGCCCGTGCGAACTCGAGCAGCTCATGCAGACCGTGCGGAAGCTCGACCGCAGGCTGCCGACGCAATTGATGCAGTCGCCGATCCCCTTCGAGAACACGTCCGGAGGCTTCGAGCTCTTCAACACCGGCATCACCGACCTCGCGCCCGATCTCGTGGCCTGGTACGGGTCGCAGGGCGTCGATCCCGACGGCACGACCTCGCTCTATCTCATCGGCAAGGGCTTCAGCGTGCACGACACGAGCGCCATCGCCGGTGGGAGGAAGGTTCCGATCCAGCTCGTCAGCCGCGAGCTACTCAAGGCCGAGATCCCGCCCGGCGTGCGGACGATCCGGCAGGCCTGCCGGGCGGCCGCGTCGGCCGAACCGCTTGCCACGGCGGAACCGCTCGCCGCACCGCTGCCTTCGCCGGCCCGTCCCGGCGAGCCGTCGGCCGAGGAACTGCCCTACGTCGAGGAGGCCGGCTGCCCGAGTTGCGGCGAGGGCTGCAATGACCGCGAGGTCGTGGACATCCACCTCGCGACCCCGTACGGCGTGAGCAGCCGGCTCTTCGTGCCGGTCGTCCGCGACGGAAGCCGGCAGACCGCCTCGACGCTCGCCTTCGGCGAGGGCTACCGGCTCGGGCTCACGTTCGCTCCCACGAAGACCTCGGCGGGCCGGACCGAGACGGCGAAGGTCGACGAGTTCTACTCGGCCGACTCGGCCACGATCCTGATCCGCGTTCCCGACACGTTCATCCCGCCGCCGAAGGCGGAGCTCTCCTGCACGCTCACCGACACGGCGACCGGCACGATCGTCGGCACCTTCGGCACCTCGTCGCTTCCCTTCGACGCCCGCCGCGGCGGCTACCGGCTCGGCGGCAGCGACCTGCGAAACTTCGTCGGCGACACCTCGCGGCCCGCGACCGACAAGACGCTCCGCGGCGCCGTGAAGCCCTACCTCGACGCGATCCTCGCCCGCGGCCGGCTGGCCGAAGACGGCGACGCCGTGTCGCTCAAGCTCACCGCGTCGCTTGCGGCCGAGCAGCAGGAGGTCCCGATCGAAGGCGGCATCGTGGTGGACGTCGTCCGCCGCGGCCGCACCGCGACGATCGAGTCCGACCCCGAGCCGAGAGGCACCACGGCTCCCTGACAAGAATCGCTCACGGAAGCCAGGCTCCAAAAGGAAGCCCGAGGCGCGAGCCGAGAGGGGAGTCGAGGAAAATCCCCTGAGTTGATACGACGTCAAGCGCCCTCTCGGCTCGCGCCTCGGGCTTCCGGACGGTCTCTGGACGCAGTATTGTACGAGACGGATGAATCAGTCACCTGCCCGCAAGCCGAACGGCAAGCCCTGGTCGTGGACGGAGATCAATTTCGTCCTCGACGCGGCCCTGCTCGTCGCGTTCGTCGCGGTCTGCGCCGTCGCGGTGATCGTGCGGTTCGTCTTTCCGCCGGGGCCGGCGGCGAAGGGCTGGACGCTCTGGGGCCTCGACTACGACGCCTGGAGCGGCATCCAGTTCGGCCTGCTTGCGGGCCTCGCCATCGGGATCCTCGTGCACGTGATGCTCCACTGGTCGTGGGTCTGCAACGTGCTCGCCTCGCGGCTCTCCGGCGACCGCAAGGCCCGCGTCGACGATGGGCTGCAGACGATCTACGGCGTCGGGCTCTTGATCGTGCTGTTGAACGTGATCGGCATCACCGTCGCCGCCGCCTTCCTCACGATCCACCGGCCCTGACACGGGCTTGAGCCTCCGCCTTCCGGGGGCCACCAAAGTGGTGCGACCCGTCGCCCGGTCTTCTGGCCGACGGATTCTGAATAACGGCTTTTTTCTCGGCTATCTCGCCGTTCTTGAAGATTTTTTCGGTTTGGCATGGCGAGTGCTTTTCTCCCTCCCCGTCGCGGGAGGCCGAAAGGCCGCCCGGGACGACGGACCAGGCCGATCGGCGGCTGCCGTCTTGTTTCATCCGTTTTGAGGAGCTGCCCATGCGATGACCGGGCGTCTTTTCGACGCCCCCAGCCTCGTCGAACCGGCGGGAAACCGCCGATTTTTCACCGTTTTTCCTCACTCAGACGGTTGCTGGCCATCCAACGGCCGCCGACCGCCCGCGTGGGGAGCTTCGTGGCCTGTTTCAAGCAGGTTCCGGGACAGCCCGGACGACGCCTGAAATCGGCCCCGCAGAACCGTTTTTGCAGGTTTTTCGTGTTTTTTAGCGTTTCCCCGCCACCGATCCGATTTCGCGGCCAGCCTCACCGGCTTGTCCTGCGGCCCCGGTCCATCGGCCGGCAGGGAAACCCGTCTCACCATTTTGGTGAGACCCTCACCACTTTGTTCGTTCGTTCCAAAACCACCACCAATCGGCCTGGAAAAGGTCATTTCCGGGTCGCTGCCTGAAAGGAAGTTTTTCATGTTCTCCCGATCGACTTCATCCCGATCCTCCCCGGTAACCGCCGCTGGACTCGCCCTTGCCGCCCTGCTGATCGCCATCTCGACGGCGAAGGCCGGGACGGTTTTCAGCAGTAATTTCTCGGCAGGCGATGGCTTTACCTTTACTACCGCGACCGGCACGAACACGTACGCAACCGGATTTACGACCGGCACAGACGTGAACTTTCTCGAACTCTCGGCCGTGAAACTGTCGCTCCAGGCGATTTCGGGGACGGCGAATCCTGTCGTGCAGCTCTTCAGCAGCACGACTGTCAGTGGGACGAAGATTCCCAATTCGCCCCTCATCACCCTGAGTGGTACGACGTTCAGCAATGTGACTCCTCAGACGTTCACCTTCACAGGCTCGTATCAGATGGTTGCCAGCACGGACTACTGGGTCGTCCTGTCCGCGGCCGGGTCCGGCTCCTTTCAATGGGAGAATGCTTCAGGCAATCCTCCGACCGAGGCCAACACGTCTGGCTATGCCGCCATCGGCGGCAGGCGGCAGGCCAATCCCGTTTCCAGTTGGACTGCGAATACCCCTGCTTCGACCGCACTGGTGGAAGTGCAGGCCATCCCCGAGCCCTCCACGATCATGCTCGCCGGGCTCGGCATCGTGGGCGTCGCCGTGGCCAACCGCACCCGCCGGCTGCGTCGGGCTCGTGCGACGGCCTCCGGCCATGACACGGTCGAAGATTCGAACGTCGATGGTTGATGGATGATGGTTGGTTGACGAACGAACGACGAAGGCCGCGCCGGCTGACCACCGGCGCGGCTTTTTCATGCGCCGGGCCTTCGGCCGACCGGTCACTCGACCTCTCGGCACATCGGGCACCCGGCCGGAGGCTCGCCGGAGAGCGAGACGTGCGAAGCGCCCCGGGCGATCGAAACCACGCCCGTGAGCACGAGGCACCAGGCGGCGATCGCGTGGATCCGACGGCGGGCGGCGACGCCGAGGAGCGACCCGCCCAAGCCCGCCGCCACCATCGCCGGAACCGTCCCCGCGCCGAACGCCACCATCGTGACGAGGCCGCGGGCGATGTCGTGGGTGCTCGCCGCGAGCGCGAGCATGCCGTAGAGCAGGCCACACGGCAGCAGTCCCGTGAAGAGCCCCGCGAGGAAGACGTCGAGCGTTCCCTTCGCCGAAAGGAGCCCGCGGAAGGCCGCCCCTCCCGGGCAGCTCGCCTCCCCCGTGACCGCGCGATGCCGCAGCACGCCCGCGGCAAACAGCCCCTGCACGACGAGGAGCACCCCCGCGAGGACCGCCAGCAGCGCCGGCACGTTCGTCCATGCGGGGAGTGAGCCCGCCGCCCGCATCCCGACGAACGCGGCCGCAGCCCCGAGCACCGCGTAGGTGAAGATTCGGCCGGCCGAGTAGGCCAGTTGCCGCCGGAGGTTGCCCCGCCACGAGGCGGACGAGGCCCCGATCGCCACCGCGAACGGACCGCACATGCCGAGGCAATGCGCCGAGCCGAGCATGCCCGACGCGATCAAGAGCGGCCACTCGACTCCGGCAGGCACGACCATGTCAGCCCTCGTCCTCCCGGCCGAGCGCGAGCGAGCCCGTCACCACGAGCAGGCTGCTGGCCACCATTGCGGCCGCCGCGATCGCCGGATGGACCCAGCCGGCGGCCGCCGCAGGGATGCATGCAGCGTTGTACCCGAACGCCCAGAGGAGATTCCAACGGATCGTCCGGCTCGTCCGCTCCGCGAGCCCCACGAGCCACGGGAGATCGGAGAGATCGTCGCGGAGGAGACAGACATCGGCCGTCCATCGGGAGACGTCGGCGCCGCAGCCGAGCGCGACCCCGACGTCGGCCGCCGCAAGGGCCGGGGCGTCGTTGATGCCATCGCCGACCATCACGACCCGCCGGCCATCCTGCCCGTCTTGGATGAAGGCGAGCTTTTCATCCGGCAGGAGCGGGGCCCTCCACGCCATCCCCAGCCGCGACGCGACCGCCGACACGCGGCTCGCCCGGTCGCCCGACAGCAGCCACACCTCCGCACCGCGGGACGCGATCGCCGCCACGGCGGCCGCCGCCTCGGGCCGCAACGACTCATCGAAGAGGATCCGGCCGACAGGCCGCCCCGCGATCGCAAGCACGCATTCCGGGTGATCGGGCTCCGGCCCCACCTCCCCGAGCCACGCCGCGCTCCCGAGCCGCACCACGCTGCCATCGGCAGGGCTGCCATCGGCAAGCACGCCCTCCACGCCCCGCCCGGCGACGACCCGAACGTCGGTCACGCCCGCAGGCTCGATCCCGCGGGCCAGGGCCTCGGCGAGAATCCCGCGGGAGAGCACATGTGTGGAGCCACCGGCGACCGCCGCGGCCACCGCGAGCAGGCGGTCTGCTTCCGCAGTGTCACTGGCCTGCGGCAAACTGCCGCTGCCATGCGGCAGAGCCTCGATCCCCACGACCCGGCAGCCGGTCGTGAGCGTGCCGGTCTTGTCGAAACAGAATCGGCGGGCCCGGGCGAGACCGACGAAGGCGTCACCATCCTGGATGAGCACGTGGCGGCGGGTCGCCCGACCGATCGCCGACCACATCGCCATCGGCGTCGCCAGCCCGAGCGCGCACGGGCACGACACCACCACCACGGCGATGCCCGCCATCGTGCCGGCGGCAAGGCCGGCGGCGGTCCAGCCGGATCGCGCCCAGTGAACTCCCACCGCGGCGAGCCCGGCGAGAATCACGATCGGCAGGAACCAGGCCGCCGCCCGCTCGGCGATCCGCTGCTCGCGGGTGCCACGCGAGGCCGCGGCGGCAACCGCCTTGATGAGCCGCTCGAGCGTGCCGGCCCCCGGCTCCGAGGCGACGCGAATCACGAGAGGCCCGTCGATCAAGGCCGTGCCGCTGTGCACGACGTCGCCCGGCCCTTTGACGACCGGCACGCTCTCCCCCGTGACCGCCTGCTCGTCGATGCTTGAACGGCCCGACTCGATCGTGCCGTCGGTGGGAACCCGCTCGCCCGGCAACACCCGCAGCCGATCCCCCGGCCGCACGGTCGCCAGGCCGACCTCCCGCTCGCCATCGGCCGAAAGCTTCCGCACGCGGTCGGGCAGTAGCCGCTCGAGCTCGCGGAGCGCCTCGGTCGTGCGGAGCTTGCCCGACGCCTCGAGCCACTTTCCGAGCGTGACGGCCAGGAGCACCATGCAGGACACCTCGAAATAGACGTGCCCGCCCCGCAGCACGGCGTCGACCGAGAGGAGAAAGGCCGCCGCGACGCCGACGGCGAGCAGAAGATTGATCGAGGGCCGCCGCAGCCTCACCTCCCGCCAGGCTTCCTCCAAAAGCGGGCCGCCGAGCAGGAGCAGCACCGGCGCCGTGAAGAGCAGGCACGCATGCCGCGCGAGCGCATAGAACGCCTCCGCCGCGGGCTCGGCCGCCGCATCCCGCTGCGACCAGAGCACCATCGTGAAGACCATCACGTTCATCGAGAAGAACACGGCCAGCCCGAGCCGCGTCATCATCCACCGCAACGCCCCCTCGTCGCCGCCGGCGGCCGTGATCGACGCCGCGAAGCGGCAGCCGAAGCAGCAGTAGCACGGCCCCGGCTCGACTCCCTCCGGCGTCGCCGGCCGCTCGACCGGCAGCCCGCAGTAGTCGCAGCCGGCATCGCGGGAAACGGTCACGGCCGCTGGATGAGCTCCAGCTGCATCGCCGGCAGCAGGAACCGGATCGTGTAGGCCACGGCGAAGATCCAGAACCCGATCCAGATCACACGCACGTACCACGGAATCGCGTTGCCGACGTAGTCGTGGAAGCGGTGCTCGTTTTGGGGCGTGCCGCGTTCGGGCAGCGGACCGGGACCGTCGGCCGAAACGGTAGGCCCGGCGGGCTTGGCGGGCCCGGCGGCGAGATGGGGATCAGCCATGGACGGGTCTCTCCTGGTCGAGTCGCATTTCATTCTCGAGCATCTCGACCTTCGGCTGCTCCACGTCGCGGAACATGCCGTTCCACGAGGCCCACAGCAGCATGCAGAAGAAGCCGGCGCTCGCGAGCAGATAGTTGGCGATCGGCGCGACCGCGAACCCGCCCCCTTCGCTGCCGCGGTAGATGTGGACGAACTCGACGAACTTCCCGACGAAGCCGTACATGCTGGGAATCAGGATCAGCACGGCCATCGCCACGGTCACCCAGAACTGCCGCCGGCGGTCAGTCATCCTGCACCTCCGCGAGCTCCTCGTAGTACGGATAGCTCGGCAGCCACGAGCCGAGCCACTGCACGTAGGTGATGATCGCGATGCCGCGACGGTTGGGACGGTCGGGGCTTCCCTCGAAGAACCACGGGTAGGCCGGCATCGGCGAGTCGACCTGCACGTCCTTTGGACGGTGGAAGTGGACGGCATGCCAGTCGTTGCCGCGACGCCCCCCCTCCCGCGAGAGGTCGGGGCCGACCCGGCGGGTGCCGAAGAGCACCGGTCGCTGCAGCTCGTTGTCGTATTCGGTCGTCTTCGCCACCGGCCCCCACCGCCGCGACTCGTTCGACACCGGCCGAACGAACTGGCTGTGGCAGTGCCAGCAGCCCTCGCCCACGTAGACCTGCCGGCCGAGCCGCAACGCCTCGGCACAGGCCTCCTCGGTCGGCTCGCCGAAGGCCTCCTTGAACGACTCCGGATACCGCTCAGCGAGGTCGCGGAACTGGGCCATGACCCGCTTGTTCACGACCTGCTCGGCCGTCTGCTCGACGCGGTCCTTGTACATGATCATCGGCACCACGCCGTTCCCGAGGAACGCGAGGAGGAAGAAGCCGATGCCGGCGATGAAGAAGATGCCCGACTTGCTTTCGAACATGGCCGTCCTAGGCGGGTGAGGGGAGGACGCTCGCGCCGCCCGGCGCCGTGCCCGCTTCGGGGACGCGCTCCTCCGCCGAGCGGATCGTCATCCAGAGGTTGTAGAGGAAGCAGAGCAGGCCGCCGAACATCGCGAGGCCCGCGAAGACGCGGGTGATCCAGAAGGGCTGCGACCCGTTGGTGGACACGTCCCACTGCTGGAGCGACGCCCAGTAGTAGCCCTGGAAGACCCCCGCGAGCGTGAGGTCGATGAACATCACGAACAGCCCGCCCGCGGAGAGCCAGTAGTGATACTCGCAGAGCTTGCGGCTGTACCACGGCTTCCCGAGCAGCCGCGGGAAGAGGTAGGTCATGATGCCGAACAGCCAGAGGCTGAACACGCCGAACATCACCAGATGGGCGTGGCCCACGACCCAGTCGGTGAAGTGGATGAGCTTCTGGAAGGTGAGCGTCACCTGCAGGGCGCACTGGAAGCAGGTGATGAAGTAGAAGACCATTCCGGTGTAGAAGTAGCGGATCGGCAGGTTGTTGAAGAACTGGTCGTAGCCCCTGCTGCCGAGCGTGCCGAAGAAGTTGATCACGACCGTCGCCACCACGAGCTCCACCGCGATCGTCGAGATCACCGCCCCGTACTGGAGGAACATCGGGATCGGCGTGTAGAGGAAGTGGTGGATGCCCTGGAGCGGATAGAAGAAGGCCAGGCCCCAGAAGCCGACGAGGGAGAGGCCGTGGCTCCAGATCGGCTTCTTGAGCAGGATCGGCACGAAGTAGTACATGAGCCCCCAGCCGAGCGGCGTCACGAAGAGGCCCACGAGGTCGTGGATGAAGAGGCCGCCGATGGCGCCCGCGCTCGTGCCGCCCACGGCGTACTCCGGCAGGAGGTTGCCCATCGCGTAGGTGAGGAAGGTCCAGACGAAGGCCGCCATGAAGTACCAGAGCGTCACGTACATCGGCCCCTTGCTCCTGCCGATCGGCACCATGAAGTTGATGGCGACGAGCGCGAGGCCGAGGAGCGCCACCGGATCGATCCAAAACGGCGTCTCGCCCCACTCGAGCCCCTGCGCCCCGAGGTTCATCGGCAGCCGCCACCGCTTCGCGAGATCCAGGAGCCATGGCTGATCCTGAAGCGACGGCCCGACGACGATGCCCACGGCCGTCGAGAGCACGATCACCTGCCAGGCGTAGAAGATGAACCAGGAGAGGGCCCGGCTGGCGACCGGATGGAACGTGAGCCGCGGCACGGCCCAGTGGAGCGTGCCGAGGAAGGCGTTGGCGAGAAACCCGTAGGCGATCGCGTTGGTGTGGATCATCCGCCAGCGGCCGGGAGAGAGCAGCTCCACGCCCCCGAACGGGTTCCAGTGGACGAGCTGGAGCGCGACCATCAGCCCGGCGACCATCGAGATGGTCAGGAATGCGAGCGCGGCGATGTAGTACCGGAAGATGATCTTCTCATCGACGAGATCGGCGTGGGCCGGGATTGCGGTCATGGTTGCTCCGTCTGCAGGCGATAGGGCTGGAAGACGCCCCAGGGATAGACGAGGGCCATCGTCCAGCCGAACACCAGGTGCGTGGCGAGCGCGACCCACCAGGGGAGATAGACCGGGTCGGTGCTCGTGATCCAGTTGCCGCCGAAGAGGAGCGGCTGGATCCAGGAGATAAGGCCGTAGAAGTTCACGAACCAGACGGCGACGGCGATCAGGCTCGCCCAGAAGAGCCGGCCCGCAAGCGACGCCCGCGGGGCGAACCGGCTCAGGATCATGTGAAACACGATGCCGAGCAGCATGCCCGTGGCGATGTAGAGCACGCAGCCCATGGCGAGCGCGAGCCCCGGCTCCACGTGGAGCGCCTTCTCGCCGAGGCCGAACGTGAGATAGACCCGGATGAGCTGGAGCGGATTCTCGCCCGCGAGACTGGCCCCGATCACGTTGAACATCAGGCTCACGAGGGCCGCCACCATCCCCAGGAAGAAGCCGGCCGTCGCGTAGTAGGCCGTGTAGTAGCCTTTGGTCGCCCAGTCACGTGTCGCCCCGTCTCCAGTCGCCCCGTCTCCAGTCGCCCAGCCGAACGACTCGGCCGCGATCTCCGACTCGAGCCGCGCGGCCTCCGCCTGGAGGTCGGCGAGCCTGGCGCGTTTCTCCGCGAGCAGATCGGTGGATGGCATCGGACACTAGCTCCCTGCGGGACTCCGTGCCCCGGAAGCCCGAGGCGCGAGCCGAGAGGCCGTTTGGCGCCGCGCCGGTATTGAGGCTTTCTCTCCACTGGCCTCTCGGTCTCCACTCCCCTCTCGGCTTGCGCC
>DHLZ01000231.1:0-6693 GCA_002405515.1 Planctomycetaceae bacterium UBA4655 | reverse complement strand
CGGGCTTCCGGGTTTTGTTGAGTCATGTCCGACCGACGGTCTACCGACGCGGCCTTCGAGGCCTCGGTCGAGCGGGCGATCGCCTCGTCGATCGCGGACTGGAGGTCCGGTGGCACCTCGTTGCTCTCGATCACCTGCTGGACGAAATGGACGAGATGCCAGATCCGGTCGCTCCGCTGCTCGGGAGTCTCGCCGATGGCCGTGTTGGGGTCCTTCGACGACGGCATCGGGGTGCCGTTGATGCCGGAATAGATCCGCCGGTAGATGTCGATCGGCCGGCGGCCGCCGTGAAGCATCCCCATCGCGAGGTTCGCGGGATACGCCGTCCGGCCCCAGATGTCCTGCCCGACGTCGGCCGTCTTGCTGCCGCGGCCGTCGCGGGCGTGGCACTTCACGCAGTACATCTCGACGAAGGCGACCGCGCCGACCCGAACCGTTTCGGCCGTGCGGGGCGGGTTCACGGTGATCGGGCGGACGATCTCCCCCTCGGCCGCATCCCACGACCCGGAAATGTCGGTCACGAACTCCGCGACGGTCGCCGGATCGAAGTCGTCGTCCTCGGAAAGCTCGTCGGTCGCCTGGCGAATGAGGTTGATCTCGAGCTGTCCCCGCGAGGCGAGCACCTGCACGTAGTCGATCACGGCCTCCGTCTCCTCTTCCGGAAGAAAGCGAAAGGCCGGCATCGACGTGCCCTTCGCACCGTACTTGAGGATCCGGCGGAGATCCTCCCGCCGCGGCTTCGACCCGCGGGAGGTCGAGGCGAACTTGAAGACGCCATTGCGGTAGTCGCGGGGCGGCGGGTTGAGATGGGCCCCGGCCACGCCCTTCCCGTCGCCGGTCGTGCCGTGACAGGCGGCGCACTGCTTCGTGTAGACCTGCATGCCGAGCGCCAGATGGAGCGGATCGTAGCCCGGCTTGTCGACCTTCGCGATCGACGCAGGCCCGCCCTTGGCGGCGGTTTCGCCCGCATCCGCGGCGGCCGGCAACGCCATCAGCGGCCGGGCGGGAGTGCCGTGGAAATACTCCAGGTAGTCGGCGATCTGCTGCTTGTGCTTCGCAGGCAGATCCAGCTTCTCGGCATCGGCGCGGAGCGTGTACTGGCTTTCTGGAAGGCGGGAACACCCGCCAGCGGCGATCGCAACCATGACCGCGGGCCAGACCATGACCGCAGGCCGGGCGACCACCGAAATCATCTGGATTCGCATGGTGACGACTCCAATCGGTTCGTCGAGGGCTTTTTTCGCGAAAAAATATTCGGCGATCGAGGGATTTTCAAGACTGCGGATCGGTTTTACCCGCGGTCGCCCGCGTCAACGGCCCGGGCCGGCCCGCGACCTGCGGCCTGCCGCCACCGCGTCGTCACGTGACGACGCGCGCGGTCGCGGGATCGACATACTCGGGCAGCTTGAACGCCCGCGACTCGATGTCGTCGACCCGCCGCAGCCGCCTCTCCTGGCCCCGGGGGACGAGGTTGAAATGCCGGGCGTTCGTGAGCATGTCGATCACTTCCTTGCACGACTTCTCACGGGTGACCCAGAGCCCCGGATCGACCTTGCGCAAGTCGACGGGCACCGAGTAGGTCCGCAGCATCTTCCGGCCGTCCTTCACGTACTCCGAGAAGTAGGAAAGGGCGAGCTCCTTGAGGTTGCGGTAGATCGGATCGCGGAACCGCAGGTAGGGGCCGTTGCTCTTGGAGATCGCGCCCCAGTATCGCCCGCGGCGAAACACCGCGATGACGTGGTCGTCGTCTCCCTCGGCGGCGCCCATGTCCAACAGAAGCGGCGGCCGGCCCGCCATCGCGAGGGCGCATGCCGCCACGAACGCCGCTTCGATGCAGTGGGCCCTGTTCTCCCGCAGCACGCCCTCGACCGAATAGGCGGTCCAGCCGTCGGGCTCGAAGTTCATCGGGATCCCGATGACGAAATCCTGCACGTCCTCGGGCGTCTCGAGCCGGGCCAGCCGCTCGGCAGAAGCCTCGCACAGACCGAGCTTGCGTCCTCGCGCGATTCTGCGATCCATGCTGTTGATTATACGCCGAGTCACCGATGCATCGTCAACTCAGCAGCAGATCGAGTGAACGAGCGGGGCAACCTCAACGCTCCTCTCGGCTTGCGCCTCGGGCTTCCGGGTGGCGAGAGCGTTCGCCTGCGGGGAAACCTGCGCCTCGGGCTTCCGGGTGGTGAGAGAGTTCGCCTGCGGGGAAACCTGCGCCTCGGGCTTCCGGGTGGCGAGAGCGTTCGCCTGCGGGGAAACCTGCGCCTCGGGCTTCCGGGTGGCGAGAGCGTTCGCCTGCGGGGAAACTCCCGCTTGAATACGGAAGCCCGAGGCGCAAGCCGAGAGGGGAGTGGGCCATCCACTCACATTCCCGTCACGTCCGCGAGAACCGCAGGAAGTGCGTGGCGCAGCTGATGCACGGATCGTAGCTGCGAATGAGCCGCTCGCAGGCGAGCGTGGCGGCGGCATCGTCGAGCGAGAGCACCCCCGGCAGCATCGCCACGAGATCCCGCTCGATCTGGGCCTGGTTCTGCGAGGTAGGCGGAATGATCGTGGCCTCGGCCACGAGCCCGTCGTCGCCGAGCCGATACCGATGGTAGAGCAGCCCGCGGGGCGCCTCGGTGGCGTGTGAGCCCGCGCCTGCCCGCGGCTGAAACTCCACCCGCGGCCGCGCGAGATCGGCCGTGGCGGACCGCGCGATCGCGATCGCCTCCTCGAACGCCGCCGCGATCTCGACGCCGCGGGCGACGATGCTCGCGAAGGGGTTGTCGAGCGATCGATCACCCCACGAGGCATCGAGCGCACGACGGGCCTGCTCCGGAAGCGTCTCGCGGCAGAGGGAGAGCCGTGCGACCGGGCCCGTGAGGTAGGGCGTCGCCGCGGGGAGCCGCACCGAGTGGAGCGCCGTGCTGTGCGGCACCTGCCTCTCCTCGAAGTGCTCCGCGAACGCCTCGACCGGGATGTCGAGGCCGGCGGAGGAGGCGACGCGTCCCTCGTTCATCGGATACTCGAATTCGTGCACGAGCGACACGAGCTCGCAGGCCCGTTCGAACGCAGGAAAATCGAACTGCGAGACCTCGCCGACGAGCTCGATCGCCGCGGCGAGGCCCCATTCGAGATCGCCCACGAGCCCCCGGATCGCCGCGGCCGACGGGGCCTTGTAGAACCCGCCGACCGTGACGTTCACGGGGTGGACCGTCCGGCCGCCGATCACCTCGATGATCCGGCCGCCGATCTCCTTGAGCCGCAAGCCCCGTTCGAGCAGCCGCGGATGGTCGGCCGCCATCGTGAAGCCGCTCTCGTAGCCGAGGAAGTCGGGCGCATGGAGGAGGTGGACGTGGAGGGCGTGGCTCTGGATCCACTCGCCGCAGTAGAGCAGCCGGCGGAGAAGACGGATCTCCGGCGTGACGGCGATGCCGATCGCCTTCTCGAGGGCCTGGCAGGCAGTGAGCTGATAGGCCACCGGGCAGATGCCGCAGATCCGCGCCACGATGTCGGGCACCTCGTGGATCGCCCGGCCGCGGAGCAGCCGCTCGAAGAACCGCGGCGGCTCGTAGATGTTGAACTCGGCGATCTCGACGCGGCCATCGACCACCTTCACGCGGAGAGCCCCTTCCCCCTCGACGCGGGTGAGCGATTTCACGGTGAGCTTTCGGGAAACGCTCACGGCCCCTCCTCCAGCCGTTCGCTTTCGGCGCGGAAGGCGGGGGCGTAGCCGTTGAACGACCGCACGAGCCGGACGAGATCGCCGCGGGACGCGCCCCCGCGCTCGTAGAAGCCGGTGAGGCTCACGAGATTCGGCGACTCGCTCGGGCCGTAGCAGCCGAAGCACTCCCGCGAGTGCGCGGGGCAGATCGCGCCGCAGCCCGCCTGCGTGACCGGGCCGAGGCAGGGGATGCCGCGGGCCACCGCCACGCAGACCGTGCCGCGGGCCTTGCATTCGACGCAGACCGGATGGCCCGGCACCTTCGGCCTGCGGCCGAGGACGAACGCCGTGACGAGGTCGACGAGCTGGCCGGTGTCGATCGGGCAGCCCCGCAGCTCGAAATCGACCGGCACATGGTCGGCGATCGCCGTGCTCGTGGCGAGCGTCGAGATGTAGGCGGGCGAGGCGTAGACGCTCGCCAGAAAATCGTCGATGCGGCCCCAGTTGCGGAGCGCCTGGATGCCGCCGGCCGTGGCGCACGCGCCGATCGTGACGAGGAACCGGCACTGCGAACGGATCTCGCGGATCCGCACGGCATCCTCGGGCGTCGAGATCGATCCCTCGACGAGCCCCACGTCCCACGGCCCGCCGACGACCCGCGACCTCGCCTCGAGGAAGTGGTCGATCTCCACGCGGTCGGCGATCGCCAGGAGCTTGCCCTGCGCGTCGAGCAGCTGGAGCTGGCAGCCGTCGCACGAGGCGAACTTGAACACGGCGAGCCTGGGCTTCGGCGTCGTGGGTGGTGATGAAGTCATAGGCGGGGCACGGCGAGGTATCTCGCGATCCGTTCGTAGGGAAACACGGGGCCGTCCTTGCAGACGAACTCGGGGCCGAACTGGCAGAGGCCGCAGTGGCCGACGGCGCAGGCCATGTTGCGCTCGAGCGAGAGAAACACCCGCGCGGCCGCGACGCCACGGGCGACCGCCAGCTTCCCGACCGCCGCCATCATCGCATCGGGGCCACAGCAGAGAATCGTCGCCCGCGCGGCGTCGAGCGGAAGCCGCTCGAGGAGCGTGAGGATGGTGCCGATCGAGCCCTGCCAGCCGCGGCTGCCGCCGGGATCACTGCTGCCAGGATCGTTCACCACGAGTTCGACCTCGATCCCCGCGGCCCGCCAGGCGTCGTATTCGCGGGCGTAGAGGAGGCCGCCCGGGGTCTTCGCGCCGTGGAGCACGACGACCCGGCGGAAGCGGCCGCGATCGTGGGCCAGCTCGAGGATCGCGCTCCGCTGCGAGGCGAGGCCGAGGCCGCCGGCGACGAAGACGATCTCGGACGCCCGTGGCTCCACGACGCCGGGCACGCCGCCGGCCGCATCGGCGACACCATCGAGCGGCCAGGGCGTGCCGAAGGGCCCGCGGACGAGGATCGACTCGCCCTCGACGAGACGCGACATCGCGGTCGTCACGTTGCCGACCGCGCGGACCGTGTGGGAGAGCGTCGCAGGAGAACGCCGGTCGGAGCTGATCGAGATCGCCGCCTCGCCGATCCCCGGCAGGTGGAGCATGTTGAACTGCCCGGGAGCGAAGCGAAAGGCGTCGCGGACCGCCGGCTCCTCGAAGGCGACGTCGTAGGTCCGCACGCCCGGGATTTCATCGGCGATCCGGACGATCCTCGCCGGGTGCGACCGCCAGGGATCGCGGTCACTCGCGTTCGCAGGCGACGGAAGCGGCGTCGAAGTGGTCATCGCGGCGGGTCCGGCTGCGTGGAAGGCCTCACGACGCCGACATCGGTCGCGCGGATCGCCGCGACCTCCTCCGTGAGGTCGATCCCCACCGGGCACCAGGTGATGCAGCGGCCGCAGCCGGTGCAGCCCGAACTGCCGAACTGGTCGATCCAGCCGGCGAGCTTGTGGGTGAGCCACTGCCGGTAGCGGGAGGCCGTGGTCGATCGCACGCTGCCGCCGTGCATCCGCGCGTGGTCGAGCGTGAAGCAGCTCGCCCACTGTCGCTCGCGGTCGACCCGGTCGCCGGAGAGGTCGGCCACCTCCGTCACCGAACTGCAGAAACAGGTCGGGCAGACGAGCGTGCAGTTGGTGCAGGAGAGGCACCGCGTGGCGACCTCCTCCCATCGCGGATGCTCGAGGTTGGAAAACAGCAGGTCGCGGATCCCGTCGGTGTCGAGGCTGCGGGGCCGCGGCTCGCCGGCCACGGCCTCGCGGGCGTGCATCCGCGAAGCGAGGTCCTCGGGCACACGCCGCACCTGCTCGATCTCATCGGCGGAGCAGGGGAGGAGCGGCTCGGCGAACGCCCTCGCGAGCAGCTCCGCGCCGGCGGCCGAGCCGATCTCGCAGGCGAACCGGTCGGCCCGCTCCGTGATCGCGAGATCGAACGAGTGCGTCGCCGCGGGACCGGAGCCCATCGAGTGGCAGAAGCAGGTGGCGGCCGCGCGGCGGCAATTCACCGCGACGACGAAGAGCCCGCGCCGCCGTCGTGAGTAGCCGGGATCGACATGTCCGCCTTCGAGAAAGACACGATCCTGCACGCGGAGGGCCTCGAGGTCACAGCCCCTCGCACCGATCACTGCGATCGGTCGCTCCTCTGCCGGCGAGGGATCATCCTGCCGCCAGGAGCCACCTTCCCGCGAGAAGCTCGCGATCGTCTCCCGCGACGGAAAGAGGAAATTCTTGAGCGAGTGCGGCCCGACGACGTGGTCGAACCAGCCGGCCTCGGGATCGTTTCGCAGCCGGTAGCGGCCGCCATCCTGCTCGTCCAGAATGCCCGCGGGCAGTCGTTCGGCCCGCGTGAGATCCGCCAGCACGATCGCGTCATCGACCACCTGCGGCCCGACGACACGGTGCGTCGCGGAAAGCGCGTCGATGAGCCGCTGGAAGAGCGCCTTCGGCAGCCAGACCCATTCCCGAGCGGTCGATCGATCCAGCGGCGGCTCGTCGGTCGCGTGCACGGCTTCAGCTCCGCAGGCCCCGGTCGTCGATGCGTCCGTGAATCCTAGCAGGTCGGCCGAGGCGCACATTTTCCCCTGCAGGCCGAGTGTGA
>DHLZ01000257.1:27405-27866 GCA_002405515.1 Planctomycetaceae bacterium UBA4655 | reverse complement strand
ATTGATGCTGAGCGCCGGGGGAGCAGACACTCCGTCGCTTCGGCGAGGATGCGCCTGAGGTTCCTCCGCGTCCGCTCCCCCGGCGTTGAGCATCGGAGAATCGCGAACACGGAAGCCCGAGCCGCAAGCCGAGAAGATCGCGGACAATCGCGTTGCGACGGGACGTCATGGTGCGAGATCAGTAGCGGTAGAGCGCGGCCACGCCGGTTTCGGTCGGCATGTCGATCGGCCGCAGCGACACGATCTCGCCGTCGCGGAGGAGCACCTCCTCGGCGAGGATGCCGACGAGATCGCCTGCGAGTTCGATCCCGCTTTTCGTCCGCACGTCGGCCCCCCAGGTGATTGCCCCGGTCGCCCGGTCGAACTTCCCCGGCTCGAACCGGTCCTGCTCGACCAGGAGCGTGGCGACCTGCCCGGCCACGGCGGCCCGCGCGATGTCGGAGAGGTCGCCCGACCCGCGG
>DHLZ01000257.1:25397-27304 GCA_002405515.1 Planctomycetaceae bacterium UBA4655 | reverse complement strand
CGGTCGGCGTCGGCGACCGACCGCACGAGCGGCACGAGAGCCGGTCCTTCGAGCATCTTCGGGTCGGTCACGATCCCCTCGTCGAGCAGACGCCGATTCGCGGAGAGCTTCCGGAAGAGCGACGCGTGCTCCGAAATGGCGACGAGCAGCAGCGGCAGCTGCGAGCGGTTCGAGACCCGCTCGACGACGATCGTGTCGACCTCGCGGAAGAACCGCTCGGTGTCGGCGTCGATGTCGTCGCTCTTCGATCCGAAGCCGCCGTGGACGCTCCCCATCGCCCCGGCCCGCTGTCGGACGCGGTGGGCCTGGAAGGTATCCGGATCGATGAAATCCCAGCGGGAGAGCGTGCCCGGCCGGCCCGCCGCCGCCTCGTCGCCGAGATCGAACGGGTCGAGCTGGTCGGTCGAGCCTTCGTAGACCCTCGCCTCGCGGCTCGAGAGGGCGAGCACGTCGAACCGCCCGATCGAAGCCGCCGCCCGTACGAGCGGCATGGTGTGGAAGCGGTCGGTCGAAAGGGCGAGCGGCGGGAACGTCTGCTGCGCGCGGAACACCTCCGCCTTCCCGTCGCTTGCGAGCACCGCGAGGCCGTCGAGCGTGTGCTGCCAGAAGGTGGCGTTGGCGTCGAGCCGGTGGAAGGGCTCGAGCAGGCGGTCCACCTCGTCCCGGCGGTGCTTCAGGAGCAGCCCGGCCTCGAGCGAATCGACGAGCCTGCGAAACTGGTGGATGTCCACGAGGTTCGCCGGCACGTTGCGGTGCGTCGGCATGTAGAGCGACAGGCAGGGCGGCCGATGCGGCTCGAGCAGCGCACGGACCGACGCAAGCGAAAGCGTGGCCACGAAAACCCTTTCCGGCATCGGAAGACACGTGGCATTCCGATGCCAAGCCGCGCCGCCGCACCGCTCCCTGCGACGGCCGAGGATCCGTCGAATCGACGAACCTGCAAGACACTATTCGCTTGCAGGTGCGAAAAGACAAATGCCGCCGATGGCCATCATGGGCCCGGTCTGCTGCTGCTTCCTGAACCGGGGGTCGCCTCTGTCGCCTCGTGCAGGCGTGTAGGCGACGAGGTCGAGCACCTCCCGCTCGTTCAGCCGATCGAGCAGCCCCTTCGGCATCAGCGACTCGCTCGCGGGCAGGATCGCCGTGATCCGCTCCATGGGATCGCTCGTCCTCGACCTCGAGGAGCGGGGGGACCTCGAGGAGCTGGGGCTGCTCGCCTCGACGCTCGTGGTGCTGGCGACCGAGTGAGCCGCACGTGGCGGGCCGCCGACCGAACATCCGTCGGACGCCGTTTGCCGCTCATGTCCTTCGGGTACATTGCAGCGAGGAGCGAACACCTTGGATGCAACCGCCGACGGCTCGGTCGAGATCGTCGATCTCGTGAAGCATTACACGTCCCGCGACGGCCGCGTCGTGCGGGCCGTCGACGGCGTCTCCTTCTGCGTGCGACCTGGCGAACTCGTGGGCCTGCTCGGAGCCAACGGCGCCGGGAAGACGACGACACTGCGGCTCCTCGCGACCCTGCTGAAGCCGACGTCGGGATCGGTGCGCGTGGCCGGCTGCGACGCCGCCTCCGATCCGATCGGTGTGCGGCGAAGCCTCGGCTATCTCTCCGCGACCACGGGCGTTCCCGACCGGCTGACGCCCCGCGAGGTCGTTCGGTCGCAGGCGAGGCTCCACGGGCTCGCGGGCGGCCCGCTCGCGGAGGCGGTCGAAGGCGTCGTCGCGAAGCTCGGCCTCGTGACGTTCGCCGATCGTCCCTGCGGAAGGCTGTCGAGCGGCCAGCGGCAGAGGGTGTCGCTCGCGCGGGCGCTCGTGCACGACCCGCCCGTGCTCGTGCTCGACGAGCCGACGAGCGCGCTCGACGTCGTCGCGGCGAGGGAGCTCATGGAACTGCTCGAGGCGGT
>DHLZ01000257.1:12013-25196 GCA_002405515.1 Planctomycetaceae bacterium UBA4655 | reverse complement strand
CTCCACGAGGGGCGGATCGTCCGCAGCGGCACCCGCGACGAGCTCGTTCGGGACGGGGCCGAGGACCTCGAGGAGGCGTTCTTTCGGGCGCTCTCCGCATGAGCGGGCAGCCGGGACGCATGGAAAGGGCGGGATGGATCGGGAGGATTTTCGGGATCGCCTCCCGGGACCTGCTCGAGAGCCTCCGCGACCGCAGGACGCTCTTCATCACGCTCTTCCTGCCGATGCTCATGTACCCGATCGTGGCGGTGTCGAGCACCGTCGGCGTGCGGACGGCGATCCGTGAGCGGGAGGACGCGCCCGCCCGCACGCGGTTGTCGATCGTGGTCTCCGGGGAGGAATCGGACGAGTTTGTGTCGCGGATCGAGCGATTGCAGGAAGCGGGCGATCCCGCCACGTGGCCGTCGAAGCTGCGTGTCGAGGCGACGTCGCCGAAGCGGGCGAAGGCCCTGCTCGAGGCCGGGCGGGCCGACCTGTGGATCGACCTGCCGGCGGGCCTCGTCCCGACGCTCGACGAGACGGGCATGGCGAGATTCGTCGCCACGCTCCCCTCGAGCCGTCCGACGTCGCCGGTGATCCGCGAGCAGTGCGGCGTCGTGCTCGGCGCCGTCGTGCGGGAGGCGAGGCTGTCACGGCTCGAGAACGCCGGCCTTCAGGCTGCGGTGCTCGATCCACCGGAGATCTCGTTCATCGACCTCTTCGGCAAGCCGACGGTGCCCGTGCAGCAGCTCGGCAACCCGACGCTCGTGGGCGCCATCCTGATGCTCCTCGCGGTGCTCACGCTCACCGGCGGCTATTACCCCGCCGTCGATGCGATCGCCGGCGAGAAGGAGCGAGGCACGATCGAGACCCTCCTGATCGCCCCCTGCAGCCCGTGGGAGTTCGCCTTCGGGAAGTTCGTCTCCGTGTTCGTCGTCACGATGCTCACGCTCTTTTCCAACGTCCTGTCGATCGGCATGACGGCCGCCGTCACGCAGCGGCTGCTGCCCGCGCACCTCTCGCTCGTTCCGCGGCAATCGGCGGTCGGTTTCGCGATCGCGCTTGCGAGCTTCACGGCCCTCGCGGCGATCGGCACGGCGCTCTGCCTGGCCGTCACCGCCTGGTCGCGGAGCACGAAGGAAGCCCAGCACAGCCTCACTCCCGTGATCATCGTCGTGAGCCTGCTGTCGGGGCTCGCGATCGGGCCGTCCGCGACCGCGTCGAGCGTGCTGTCCGCCGTGCCGTTCTCGGGGCAGGTCGTCGTGGCCAAGGAGGCGGTGCTCGTCGGCCAGGCGGAGAGCCCCCTGCGGGCGGCCGCCGCCCTGCTCGGCCCTCTGGTCGTCACGCTCGTCTCGGCGGGGCTCGTCGTGGCGATGCTCGTACGGGCCACGGCGTCGTTTCTCGTCGATGAGGAGGTCCTCTTTCGCGGGCCGGATGCCGCGGACGGCATCCTCTCTCGGCCGGCGTTCCGCCCCCTGCCGACCGTGCCCCAGGCGATCGCCCCGGCGGCGGCCGCCGTGGCCGGGCTCTGGTACCTCCAGGCGATCGTGCCCGACGACCTCCTCGTGGCGATTCCCGTGCAGCAGGCGGTCTCGCTCGTGATCCCGCTTCTCGCGCTCGCCTGGTGGCAGCGGGTCGATCTCCGTCGCACGCTGCGGCTCGCGCTGCCGGCGCGGGGGCGGAGCCTGTGGACGACGGTCGCCGGGGCGGCCCTGGTCGGCATCGGCCTGTTCGTGGTCGGCGCCGCGGCGGTGCTCGTGCTCGTCGGCGAAGACGCCTCGGCGGAAATGAGGGCGCTTGCGGCGCGGCTGATCAAGCTCGTGATGGAGCGGCCGGTCTGGCTGTCGTGGATCCTGATCGCGGTCCTGCCGGCGGTCTGCGAGGAGGTCGTCTTCCGCGGCTGGGTGCTCTCGGGGCTCGCCGGAGAGCGGCCCGACCGAATCCGTCGGGTGGCGGCGGTCGCGGCCCAGGCGGCGTTTTTCGCGGCGGTGCACCTGCTTCCGGAGCGGATGCCGACGACCTTCGTGCTCGGGATCGCCCTCGGGTGGATGGCGATGGCGACCGGAAGCCTGCTGCCGGGGATCGTCTGCCACGCGGCGCACAACAGCGTGCCGATCGCGGTCGTGCTCGCCGCGGGGGGCACGGCGTCGCCCGACTCCGACGCGGCGTCGTGGCCGCTCTGGGTGCCGGCCGTCGGTGCGGCCGTCGCGATCGTCGGGGGCTTCATCGTCTGGCGAGAGGCTCGGAGCGCCGCCCGTTGAACCGCTTCCAGCCGATCGGTCAGGTCGCCTTCATCGCGGCTCTTGCGACCTCGGCGCACTCGCGGATGTCGTCGATCGGGTTCTCGGGGTTCTCCTCGTATTCCAGCGACAGGGCGCCGTCGGCGGGAAACTTCGCCCGCTCGAGCGCCGCGAACACCGCCGGGACGTCGACGTGCCCCTTGCCGAGGATGACCCCCTTTGTCTTGTCCTGCATCTCGGCGAAGTCCTTGAGGTGGATGCCGTAGAGACGCCCGGCGAGCAGCCGGATCACCTCGACCGGTTTTTCGCCGGAGCGGATGAAGTGGCCGAGGTCGGCGCAGGCCCCGATCCGTTCGTCGCGGCCCTCGATCGCGCGGAGCACGTCGATCGCCTTGTTGTAGCGGTGCCTGGGCCCGTGGTTGTGGATCGCGAGGCGGACGTCGAACTCTTTCACGAGCCCGTCGAGGCTCGCGAACGCCTCGGGGGCAGGGTCGCATGTGATGATGCCGATGCCCGCGGCCTTCGCGAACTCGAAGACCTTGCGGTTGGCGGCCGCGTCGCCGCCGAAGCCGTTGACGCCGTGGGCCGAGATCGCGAGCCCGAGATCGGCCACCTGCTTCCGCACGGAGGCGATCTCCTCGGCCGATGCGTTCAGGGGCAGCATGCCGGAATAAAGCTCGACCGCCTCGAACCCGAGGGCCTTCGCGTGGGCAATCGCTTGCTCGAACGGGAAGCCCCGCAGCGAGTAGAGCTGGATGCCGAGCGTGAACGGCTTCGCGGCCGCGGCGATGGCCGCCCGGGAAATCGGCGAAACGGGCGAGGCGAGGCTGCCGGCGGAGGCCATGGCTGCGGCACGGAGCATCTCGCGACGGGAAAAGCGGTTCATGGGAAATTTCTCCGGATTCGTGGAGGGACCTCGAGCCGGCCATAGTCCCTCATCCATCGCACGCTCGCGGCGATCGCCTGCGAGGCCGGCTTGAAGCTCAGGCCCAGTTCGCGTTTGGCCTTCGACGCATCGAACCAGTGGTAGAGCACGGCCGCCCTCGCCGTCTCGCTTTCAAGCGGCGCCGGAAGGCCGACCGCCCCGAGCAGGTCTCCCGCCCGGCCGATCGCGATCGTCGCCGCCTTCGGCAGCCGGATCGACGGCGGCCTCGCACCGGCCTCGCGGGCGATCATCGCGAAGAGATCGCCGAAGAGCAGGTTCTCCCCGTTGCAGATGTACCGTTCTCCCGGCCGTCCACGCCGCCAGACCGCCATGAAGGCGTCGATCACGTCCTCGACCGCGACGACGCCCACGCCGCCGGGCGGGAAGAATCGCAGCCTTCCCTCCGCGACGCGGCACTGCGTGCGGCGGGTTCCCTTCTTCACGTCGCCGGGGCCGTAGATCGTGGTCGGGTTGACCATCATGGCGTCGATCGATCCCGCCAGAACGGCCTCCCGCACGAGTTCCTCCGCGCGGTGCTTCGTCTCGAAGTATCCGAGGTCGAGCGGGTGGATCGCGAAGGGGGAGTCCTCGGTGAGGGGCGTGCCGTCCGTGCTCGCGCCGATCGCCGCGACCGAGCTTGCGTAGACGAGCTTGCGGACGCCCCGGTCGCGGCAGGCGGCGAGGACGTTGGCCGTGCCGCCGACGTTGACCTCCTCCATCGCCCGCCGCTCCCGCGGGGTGTAGCCGATGACGCCCGCCAGATGAAACACCGTGTCGATGCCCTGGCAGGCCGCCCGGAGGCTCTCGACGTCGGTGACGTCGCCGGGCACGCTCTCGATCGGCAGTTCTGCGAGTTCGTCTACCGCCCTCGTGCGGCGGATGATCCGGATGTCGTGCCCCTCGGCGAGCAGCCGCCGCACGAGCCAGCCGCCGAGGAAACCCGTTGCGCCGGTGACGAGAAGCTTCATGCGGCGACTTTCAAAAAGGCGGTGAACGAGCACGAAATTTTCCGACGACCGGCTTGATCGCTGGCCTGCGGCAGCAGATGCTAGGACCTCACGAGTGTACCCGCCGGCCTTTCGAGGGTGGCCCGCGGGAATCGCTCGACCATGCCCGGGCGACCGCGAAAATTTTGGCATGCACCGGCGAGCAGATCCAGGAATGCGGCAGGTTCGCCCCGAGATCGCCATTGCCTGCGCCGTCGCCGGACTTGCCGGATTCGCGGACGCCGCCGACCGCCATCCCAACATCGTCTACGTGATGACCGATGACCAGGGTTACGGCGACATCGCGGCCCACGGCAACCCGGTTCTCCACACGCCGAATCTCGACCGGATGCACCACGAGAGCGTGCGGCTCACCGAGTTTCATGTGAGCCCGACCTGTTCCCCCACGCGTGCGGCGCTCATGACCGGCCGGCATGAGTTCCGCTCGGGCGTCACCCACACGCTCTTCGAGCGGGAGCGGCTCGCCCTTTCGGCGACGACGCTGCCAGAACTCCTGAAGACCGCCGGCTATTCGACCGGCATCTTCGGCAAGTGGCACCTCGGCGACGAGGACGCCTACCAGCCGGGCAGACGTGGCTTCGACCGGGTCTTCATCCACGGCGGCGGCGGCATCGGGCAATCGTTTCCGGGCAGTTGCGGCGACGCCCCCGGCAACCGCTACTTCGACCCGGTGATCCGCAGCGACGGCTCGTTCGTGAGGACGAAGGGCTACTGCACCGACGTCTTTTTCGATGCTGCTCTCGAATGGATCGACACCCGCCGAAAGTCGGGAGAGCCGTTCTTCTGCTACCTCGCGCCCAATGCCCCGCACGCCCCGCTCGACTGCCCGCCCGGCTCCGACACGCCATATCGCGCGAAGCTCGACGCGGCCGGGGTCGCCGGCCCGAAAGTACGGGAAAAGATCGCGAAGTTCTACGGCATGATCGAGAACATCGACTCGAACATGGGGCGGCTCCTCGCGAGGCTCGACGATTGGGGCCTCGCGGAGAACACACTCGTCGTGTTCACCACCGACAACGGCACGGCCACGGGAGCGAAGGTCTTCAACGACGGGATGCGGGCCCAGAAGGTCTCGCCCTACCGCGGCGGCACCCGGGTGCCGGCGTACTGGCGGTGGAAGGGGCATCTGCCGCAGGGCATCGACGTGCCGGACCTGACGGCGCACATCGACGTCCTGCCGACGCTGTGCGACCTTGCGGACGTCGAACTGCCGGCGGCGGTCGCGGGAAAGGTCGAGGGCCGCAGCTTCGCGCCGCTGCTCCGCGGCGGCCGGATCGCCTGGCCCGACAGGCCGCTCGTGACGCACGTCGGCCGCTGGGACCGCGGCAAGGCGGCCGAGAGCGGCCATCGCAACTGCCGGATCCGCGAAGGCCGGTGGAGCCTCGTGAATGTGCAGAACAGTCCCGACGCGTGGGAACTCTATGACGTCGTGGCCGATCCGGGTGAAAAGGTGGACGTCGCGAAGGCGCATCCCGACGTCGTTGCCCGCCTCTCCGCCGCCTATGACGAATGGTGGCGGAGCGTGCAGCCCGATCTCGTCAATGAGGATCTCGACGGCCCGAAGGCCAACCCGTTCAAGACCGCCTACGAGCGGCAGTTCGCCACGCCGCCCGCGGCGTTGAAGCGGCCCAACATCGTGCTCTTCCTGGCCGACGTCTGGGCTACGGCGAACTCGGCTGCTACGGCAACACCGCCGCTCCCGGCCATGCCTTCCCGGTGAACTTCGTTCGCAACGGGCAGGCGATCGCCTCGGCCGACCGCTACGAGAAGCTCCACACCGCGATCGCCGATCCGGAGGAGCGGACGTATCGGGCGAACGTGACGCAGCTCGACGACGCCTTCGGCACGCTCATGAAACCGCCCGATGAGATCGGTGCCGCCGAATCCACGCTCGTCTTCTTCACGAGCGACAACGGACCCGAGGGGCAGGGCGCCAGGGGGCCCGGCCGCGGGCTCGCAGGCGGCCTGCGCGGTCGGAAGCGGTCGATGCACGAGGGAGGGCACCGCGTGCCGGGCATCCTCCGCTGGCCGGCGAAAATCGCTTCCGGAACGACGAGCGGTCTGCCGGGAATCGGCAGCGACTTCTTTCCGACAGCGCTGGCGGCCGCGGGCGTGGTAGCGATTGCGCCCCCCCGGCTGCCGCCCCGGGCCGCCATGGGCTTCAAAAGTCGCCTTAGAAGTCGTAGTCGAACCGCATGCCGTAGATGTCGGTGAGGCTGTTGCCCTTGTTGAGGTCGTCGAGGGCCGCCCGGATGTAGTTGAACTTCACCCGAGTATGGGGGTTCAGGTACCAGTTGAGGCCGGCGGTGAAGTCGACGAGCTTGTTGCCGCGGATGTTCTCGTCGTTGAGATTGATCATCGAGTAGCGGGCCGTGATCTCCCAGGCCCCCGGGCCGGTCTGGATGCCCTGCGAGCGGGTGCGGACGCGGAAGAAGGGGCTCCGCACCTCCATCCGCTTCTGCAAGCCCTTCTTCGTGTCGTAGGGACGATGCTCGCCGGTGAGGAACCAGCTCGCCTGCGCCATGTAGGAGTGGAAGAGCAGCGGCGGGCCGCCGATCTGATCGACCGCGGCGAAGGCGTATTCCGACTGGAGCGAGAAGGAGCCGAGCACGAGCGAAAACTCTGGGTCGAAGAGCTGGAAATCCTTCGCCGGGATGAAGCCGGTGTCCACGAAGATCGGCGCGAAGGGGGGCGTGCCGGGATTCGACGACGGCACGGTGATCGGCTGCGCCTTGCGGATTTCGGGCGTGTTGCGGAACCGCACCCGGTCGTTCTCGGTCATGCGGTAGCTGTAGCCCGCGCCGAGGTGGAGGTAGAAGCGGCCGTCGCTCGCCTCGTCGTACCAGGGGAGCCAGGTGCGGCGGAGCGTGAGCGCCTGCCCGCTGTCGAACGAGTCGTTGCCGGTGTTGTCGCTGTTGGTGCGGAAGGTGCCGATCTGCCAGGTCTGCCGCTCGTCGTCGGTGTTGCCGTAGGCCATGACGCCCATGTTTCGCGCCGGGGCGAACGTGTCGACGAGCGACCGCTCCATGAACGTGTTGTTGAAGTTCTGCGTCACCCGCTCGAGGCTGAAGGGTTCGAAGAAGTGGCCGAACCGCAGGTTCTGCAGGTAGGGAAGGTCGTGGGCCTCGATGTAGTTGTCGAGGTAGGCCGGGTTGTTCGCGAGCGCGAAATCGACGCCGAGCGAATATTCGAGCACCTCGAAGGCGGTGCCCCTCGCTCCGATGCGTACGCGGCGAAACTGCGCGCCATCCTGCAGATCGCCGACGCTCTCGCGGCTCACCTCGTCCTGGCCGAAGTAGACCCAGTCCCCCTGCACCTGCCCGCTGAACTTCACCGTCGGCCGCTTCGCCGCCTCCGCCTTCTCCTTGGCCTGGGCGTCGGTGAGTCCCTTGACGGTCTTCTCGAGGCTCTTGACCCGGTCGGCGAGCTCGGCCTTCTCGTCCTTTTTCGCGGCATCCTTGGAGTCCTTTTTGGGCTCCTTGGACGCGGTCTCCTTCGAGCCGTCGCCATCCGCCGCGTGCCCCGGAGGCGGCCACGGGCTGCCGACGACGAGGCAGGCGCCGATCACGGCGCATGGCAGAAATCGGGTTGTCGGCGATGAACCAGGCGGGCGAAACGGACGCATCGAAGCTCCGGTGATTCCGGTTACGACGTATGTATCGGTCGCGCGGTGTCCAGGGATGAGAAGACCGGGGGTGTTTGCCGCCGCGGCGGAAAGCTGGGAAAATGGAGCAGCGCAGGAGACTCGGAACCTTTCATGAACGAAATGACGCCCCCGGTCCGGCTCGTCGAGTGCGATCTCCGCCACGCCGGGGCGATCCGAGGAATCTTCAACGAGGTGATCGAGACCTCGACGGCGCTCTACGAATACTCCCCCCGATCGATCGAAGTGGTCGAGCGTTGGGTCGCCACGCGGCTCGCCGAGTCGCGGCCGATTCTCGGAGCGGAGGACGACTCCGGCCGCCTGCTCGGCTTCGCAAGCTACGGCACGTTCCGTCATTTCCCGGCCTACAAGTACACGGTCGAGCACTCCGTCTACGTGGCGTCGGACGCGCGCGGCCGGGGCCTGGGCCGCCTCTTGCTTTCGGCCTTGATCGAGCGGGCGACATCACGGGACGTCCACGTCATGGTCGGCGGCATCGACGCCGCCAACACCGCGAGCATCGCGCTGCACCGTTCGCTCGGCTTCACCCACGCCGGGACGATCCGACAGGCCGGCTGGAAGTTCGGCCGCTGGCTCGACCTCGAGTTTTGGCAGCGGGTATTGCCGGGGCCCGCTTCACCGACCGACGGGGCCATGAGCTGACCGGCACGTCCGCCGTCGGCCAACGGTCAGACCCGCGGCAGTTCGTAGCCCTTGCGATACTCGCGGGTGAAGAGGGCATTGGCCGCTTCATCCGTCGCCCGCTCCGACTTCGGGTCGATCGAAAGCTCGCGGCCGAGCATGAGCCTCGTCTTCGCAAGGTCGACTCCGTTTTCCCGGATGTAATCCTCGAACGAATCGAGCGAGGCCCTCACGTGCGGGTCGTCGGCCGCGAGCTTCGGCCGCGAGCCGAGTTCGACCGGCTCGCCGAGCATCCACGAGACGTTGCCGAGGTGGGCCAGGCCGCTCGAGAGGTGGCCCTCCTCGATGTCGAGGTGGAGATCGCGGTGGTCGCGGCTCCTGATCGCCTTCACGAAGTTCGCGAAGTGCTGTTGGTAGCTGCCACCCGCCCATTTTCCAAGTTCGTTGCCGTCATGGTCGAAGGCGACGCCCGACGTGTAATTGGGCGCGACGACATACCCGTCCGTGCCGTACCAGATGTTGCAGGGAGAGTTGATTGGGCCTCCCTTCGCGAGCCCGAAGCTCACTGCCGGCGTGATCGGCAGGCCGCGGACGTCGGAGATGAGCAGGGCGTCATCCCACTGGTAGATCGTGACCTGGCTGTTGGCCACGTCGCCGTTGTCGATGTAGCCGAGCCTGCCGCCGAGGCTCACGACCTTCTTCGGCAGTTCCTGCTTGCCCAGGCCCCAGCGGGCCTTGTCGAGCTCATGAGGATTCTGGTTGCCGATGTCGCCGTTGCCGGTGGTTCGGTTCCAATGCCAGTCGTAGTGGAGCCGGTTTCGGACCGGCACGACGAGCGGTGCGGGGCCGCACCAGAGGTCGAAGTCCATGTCCGCGGGAATCGGTGCGGGGGTCTCCACCAGGCCGATCGACTCACGACGCTTGAAGCAGACGGCGTGGGCGACCTTCACGGCCCCGATCCGGCCGCTCTTCACGAAGTCGAGCGTCTCCCGCATGCCGGTCATGCTGCGGCTCTGCACCCCCATCTGGCAGATCCGGCCGAGCTTCCGCGCCCAGTCGGTCATGACCCGCCCCTCGCTCACGTTGTGGCTGCAGGGCTTCTCGACGTAGACGTCCTTGCCCGATTGCATCGCCCAGATCGCGAAGATCGCGTGCGTGTGATTGGGCGTGGCGATCGAGACGGCGTCGATGTCCTTCCTTTCGAGGAGCCTGCGGATGTCCTTGACGTACTCCGGCTGCCTGTCGAGCTTCTCGAAACGCTTCGCCTGCTTCGCAAAGGCCGCCGGGTCGCAGTCGCAGATCGCGACGAGATCGCTGTCGGGGTTGGCGATCCACTCGCTGACGTGGGCGCCGCCCTGGCCGTTCACGCCGATCACGGCGACACGCAGCCGGTCGTTCGGGCCCGCGGGTTTCGGCTCGACGGCGAAGGCCCGTCGGGGCGGGGCGCCGTGCCCCGATGCCAGGGCTGCCACCGCGGCGGCGGCCGCCCGTTCGACGAAATCGCGGCGGGATATCGGCATGTGTTTCGGTCTCCGAGAAGACCGTCAGTGTAGCAAGCCCGAGCAGCAAGCATGCCGTGGTCCGTTCCCCGGGGCGGCGTAAGCCGTCAGATGGAGCCTAGGATCGCGGCCGGGGAACGCCGGCTGAGGGCCGCCGCCGTGCGGACTTGCCGGAGGGGATGCGGGCACCGTTTCGCGCAGGCTCGATCGAGACGCTCAAGACCTTCGCCTTCGAACGGCCGGAGCAGTGAAGGCCATGGGGGATCGTGGCGTCGAGGTAGACGCTGTCCCCCTCCTCGAGGTCGATCCGCTCCGGGCCGTACTGCAGCTGCACGTTTCCCGCGATCACCAGCAGGAACCGTTCACCGACGAGGCTTGTGACCGTCGAACGTCCGCCGGACGGCTGGGACGGAGTGAGGTGCAGAATGACCGGGTTCATGCCCCGGCCACGCCACGTGGCGGCCAGCTGCTCGAGCCTGGAGTCGCCGGACCGTTCGCCGGAATTCCCGATCCGGCCCTGCCCCTTGCGGACGACGACGTGCTGCGGTCGGACGGACAGTCCCTCGACGAGTTCGTCCA
This sequence comes from Planctomycetaceae bacterium UBA4655, assembly GCA_002405515.1. Classification (GTDB taxonomy): domain Bacteria; phylum Planctomycetota; class Planctomycetia; order Pirellulales; family UBA1268; genus UBA4655. The sequence goes on along the minus strand of DHLZ01000257.1, from coordinate 14,682 downwards.
CGCCGCACTCGAGGACGTCCGAAAGCTTCACGAGACCTTCGAGCGACGGCGACAACAGGCCGTTCTCGAGCTTCGAAAGCCAGCTGACGGTGAACTCCGCCCGCGACACGACCTCTTCCAGGGTCAGCCCGCGGGCGATCCTGATCGCCCGCGCACGGCGACCGAGATCAGCGAGGTTGATCGGCATCGGCATGAGCAGGCATCACCGGTCTGGGCGCAATCGAGGTGCGTCCGCCGAGTATGCTTGCGGGAGGATTCGCCCGCAAGAGGGGCCTGCCCCTGCCGAAGCGTGGAGAGCCGATTCGTCTTTTCAGGCGCCCGGCCGCCGGAAGTGGCGGTAGGCTTGAAGCACGTCGTAGAGGTCGCTCGAGATGGTGACCTCGTCCTGCTCGAAATCGGTCAGCCAGGTGCGGTTGCTCGCCACGGCATCGGCCAGCAGCGGCAGGATGTCTCCCAGCTGAAGCTTCACGCAGTTCGCGTCGGCTTCGCTTCCCAAGAGCGAGATGCCCTGGGGATCGGATTCAGGGCCCGTGTAAACCTTCAGTTTCCGAATCGCCATGTGGCACACTCCCTTGCCAAGAAGGCTCATTCATGACGGCAGGCATGCCGGCATTCCCTGCCGGCCGTCATCATGACGTGCCTTCGACACTCGTCCGTCGAACGGTGATATCGGCACGCCGGCCGCCAGAGTTTCGCCGGACTTCCCCCATTCGATCCGACCGGAAAAAACCCCGAAAAAACCGGGAAAAACGGCCGCTTTATCGGGACGACGAGGCGAACTAGGATCGAAGAGACTCGCGGACCTGGATCGATTGCACAAACTGGGAAAACGTTCATGCCCCTCTTCCTTCCCGCCGCCGAGGCCCGGTTGTTGGCCCAGGTCGATCGCACGCTGGCGGTTCCGATTTTCATCGCCGTCGCGATCGTGCTTGCCCTCGTGGGGCTCGTCATGCTGCTGCTGGTGTTCAACTACGGGCAGCTCTGGTTCCAGGCGTACTGGTCGAAGGCGCCGGTCACGTTCTTCGAACTGCTCGGCATGAGCCTGCGGAAGGTGAACGCCCGCACCATCGTCCAGGCGATGATCATGGCCACGCAGGCCGGGCTCGGCCGCGACATCCAGGCCCGCCGGCTCGAGGCCCACTACCTCGCCGGCGGCGACGTGCCGCGGGTGATTCGCGCGCTCATCGCGGCCCAGCGGGCCGGCCTCGACCTCGACTTCGACAAGGCCTGCGCCATCGACCTCGCCGGCCGCGACGTGCTCGATGCCGTGCAGACGAGCGTGAACCCCAAGGTGATCGACTGTCCCGACTCCGCGAGCGGCAAGACGACGCTCTCCGCCGTCGCGAAGAACGGCGTCGAGTTGAAGATCCGCGCCCGGGTCACCGTCCGGACGAACCTCCAGCAGCTCATCGGAGGCGCCACCGAGGAGACGATCATCGCGAGGGTCGGCGAGGGGATCATCACGTCGATCGGATCCTCGGAGAGCCACTTCGTCGTGATGGAGCATCCCGACCAGATCTCCAAGGCCGTGCTCGAACGCGGTCTCGACGCGCAGACCGCGTTCCAGATCGTCTCGATCGACATCGCCGACATCGACGTCGGCGAGAACATCGGCGCCCGCTTGCAGGCGGACCAGGCCGAGGCCGACACCCGCGTGGCCCGCGCGAAGGCCGAGGAGCGTCGCAGCTTCGCGATCGCGAAGGAGCAGGAGATGAAGGCCGCCACCGCCGAGAACCGGGCCCGATTGCTGCAGGCGGAGGCGCTGGTGCCGAAGTCGATCGGCGACGCGTTCCGCGCCGGCAGGTTCGAGTCGGCGAAGGGGTGACCGCGACGGGTCAGTCGATCCAGCCGCCGCCGACGAGCCGGTCGTCGACGTAGCACACGGCCGCCTGGCCCGGCGAGATGGCTCCCGGTCGCCGGTCCGCCTCCCGGAAAAACTCGGCGACGAACCGGCCGCCTTCGAGGGGCGTGACGAGGGCCGGCACCGCCGGCCGCGCCGACCGCACCTGCACGGCCGCCTCGAACGGACCGTCGGGCGTCGGCACGAGCCAGCGGGCCTGCGAGGCGACGAGCTTCTCCTGCGGCACCTCCTCGGCGGTGCCGACGACGACACGATTGTCGCCGGCCTCGATTCGCACGACGTAGAGTGGATGACCGACGGCGATTCCGATTCCCTGCCGCTGCCCCACCGTGAAATGCTCGATTCCGTCGTGGGTCCCGAGCGGCCGATTCGCCGTGTCGACGATCTCGCCCGCCCGCGACCCGCCGAGGCGATGGGCCACGAGCCTCGCGTGGTCTCCTGGTGACACGAAGCAGATCTCCTGGCTGTCGGGCTTGTCGGCGGTGGCAAGCCCGAGGTCGGCGGCCCTCGCCCGCACCTCGTCCTTCGTGAGTTCTCCCACCGGAAGGAGCATCCGCGAGAGCGCCCGCGGCTCGACGTCGAAGAGGACGTACGACTGGTCCTTGCCGCGGTCGCGACCCCGCCGCAGCACCGGCCTCGGCCCGTCCACCGTGGATCCGCCGGAAACGATCTCGCGCTGGAGCCGGGCGTGGTGGCCCGTCGCGACGAAGTCGGCGCCGATCGAGTCGGCGTAGTCGAACAGCCGGCCGAACTTCAGCCACGTGTTGCAGCGGACGCACGGGTTCGGCGTCCGTCCGCGGCCGTATTC
>DHLZ01000257.1:9774-11728 GCA_002405515.1 Planctomycetaceae bacterium UBA4655 | reverse complement strand
CGATCGAGTCGGCGACGCTGCAGCAGCCCTGGTGGCTGCCGTCGATCACCGCGAGAGGGCCAGGCAGGGCCGGCTGCCCGTGCCGCATGAACACCCCCACCACGTCGTGGCCGGCCTCGACGAGCAGGGCCGCCGCCACGCTCGAATCGACGCCGCCGCTCATTCCCACGAGGACCCGCGACATGGAGCCTCTTGTCAGTAGCGGAGCACCGTCTCGATGCGGAGGGGAGAAAGCCGTTCGCGGCCCCCGAGCCCGCCGATCTCGAGGAGGAACGCCGTCCCGACGACGACCGCGCCGACCGCCTCGCACAGCCGCGCGCAGGCCGCCGCGGTGCCGCCGGTCGCGAGCACGTCGTCCACGACGAGCACGTGGGCGGCCGGGGGGAGGATGCCTCGATGGATTTCCAGGCGATCGCGGCCGTATTCAAGGTCGTACTCGTGCGAGATCGTGTCGGCCGGCAGCTTGCCCGGCTTCCGCACGGGAACGACACCGGTGGCGAGCGCGATCGCCATGGGAGCGGCGAAGAGGAATCCACGGGCTTCGACCGCCACGATCGCGTCGAGCTTCTCCCGTCGCCAGGGCTCCACGAGCAGGTCGATCGCCGCACGGAACGCCTCCGCGTCGGCCAAGAGCGGCGTGATGTCGCGAAACAGGATTCCCGGCTTCGGGAAGTCGGGCACTGGGCGGATGAACCGCGAGAGGTCGAGTGTCGGCATGTGGAGGGGAAGGAGCCGGGGCGTGCGGGCCTCAGGCTCCGCGACGCAATTCGATCGTCACGCGACCCACGCCGTCAAGCTCCGCCGCGAGATTCGCAAGCGTTTCCGACTCGATCTGCCTGACCCGCTCGCGGGTCAGCCCGAGCACGCCCCCGATTTCCTTGAGCGTCATCGGCTCGCCGCCGCCGAGCCCGAACCGCAGCCGGATGATCGTGGCGGACCGGGTGTCGAGCTGCTCCACCCGCTTCATCATGTGCCGCATCGTGTCCTCGTCGAGAAGGATGTCCGCCGGACACTTCGTGTTCTCGTCCCGGACGATGTCGCCGAGCGACCACCCGCCCTCGGAATTCTCCGTCTGCGGAGCCGACTGGTTGATGTGGATCGCCTTCTTGATGATCGGCAGCTTCTTTCGGGCGAGCCCGAGCATCCGGGCGATCTCCTCGTGCGAGGGCGTGCGGCCGAGCGTCTCGGAGAGCCTCGCCGCCGCGCGGCGCCACTTCGAGAGCAGTTCCACCATGTACGCCGGAATCCGGATGGTCTTGCCGGAGTTGATGAGGGCCCTCTTGATCGACTGCTTGATCCAGTAGCTGGCGTAGGTGCTGAACCGCGTGCCGACCTTCGGGTCGAAGCCCTCGACCGCGCGGAGCAGTCCGAGGTTGCCCTCCTCGATGAGGTCGGGCAGCGGCAATCCCCGGTTGGCGTAACCGCGGGCGATGTTCACCACGAGCCGGAGGTTCGCGCGGATCATGTGGTCGCGGGCCTCCGCGCTGCCCCTCCCGATGGCCTCGGCGAGCCGCTTCTCATCGGCGGCCGACAGCAGCGAGGTCTGGTTGATCTCCCGCAGATAGGTTTCAAGCGGGTTTTGTGCGGCGGTTCCGGCCTGCTTGTGCCGGGGGCGGGGGGATGGGGGCAAGAAAGTCTCTCCGATCGGAGGTCGGCGGATGATGGCGACGACGGCGGGCCCCGAACGGGCCGCCGAGCGACCTTGAGGGTATCGGCCGATGCGCCGGAGAAATGCACAGGCGGGGGGGCGAGCGCGGCGAGAATCGATCGATCCGCCTGAAGCGATCGATCCAACGGTGACGGGCCGCATCGCCCACCGTCAGATCAATTCAATCTCGATGATCGCCGGGTCGGCCCAACGACCGCTCCAGAAATTCGACGATCGGGCCGGCCGCCCGCGAATCGGCCGCGACCGACGACTTGCCGGCCTGCCTGTCGATCACGACGAGGCTGC
>DHLZ01000257.1:5516-9584 GCA_002405515.1 Planctomycetaceae bacterium UBA4655 | reverse complement strand
CGGCACGGCGGCGTCGCCGTCGTTGCCCTTGGCATGGATGATGAGAAAGGGGGGCGCGCGTGACGAGACGTGCGTCAGCGGGCTCGCCCGCTGGGCGGCTTCGCGAAACTCCGGCAACGGCCCGCCGACGAGCAGGCTGGCCGGGGAGTTCGCGCGGTCCTGCGTGGGGCCGAGGGTTGTCAGAAGCGTCGGCGCCGAAACGACGCAGACCCCGCACAGTCTTGGCCGCGCCGGATCGACGACATGTTTCTCGTCGAGGCCGACGAGCGCGGCCAGGTGGCCGCCCGCCGCGGAGCCCGCGACCGCGAACCGCGAGGGGTCGAGACCCCACGTCGCGGCGTTGGCCTGCAGGTGGTCGATCGCCTCGAGGCAGTCCTCGAACTGCGCCGGGAAGACGGCCGTGGTGGTGAGCCGATATCCGATCGAGGCGACGGCGTAGCCTTTGTCGACGAGCCAGGTGACGGGGCAGTCGTCCTTGGATCCGTCCCTCCAGGTGGTGCCGTGGATCCAGACGACGACGGGGAGCGGCCCCGGGGCCTTTCCGGCGGGGAGGAACAGGTCGAAACGTTGCCTCGCGTGCCCCTGCTCGACGTACGGAATGTCGCGGATTCGCCGCATGCGAGGACGGTCCGTGAAGGATTCCGCGGCGGCCCCCCCGATGGGATCCATCACACGCGTCTGGGAAGAGACCGGTTCCGGCTCCGCTGCGGGAGCGAGCCTCCGCCAGCCATTGGCCGCCCGCCGGGCCCGCCGCGCGGCACGGCGGCTCATCGGCCGCTCGAACTCCGCCGAAGAGGCGGCCGAAGCCGTCACGTCACCAGGCCGGGCCAGATCCAGCCCGGAGAGGTCGCGGGGGCAATCGTCCGGCCCTGCGGCCAGGGCGGCCCCGACCCCGGCGAACACGACGACGATGGCGAAAGGTTGGAAGCGCATGGAAAACTGTGGAGAGCGAACCCCCCCAACTCTACCCCACGGAACCGTCGAGCCCAGGGAAACAGGCCTACCATGGAGGGCCGGCCCCGCTCTCGGGGCCGGCCCATGAAAGAGACCATGAAAGGGTATCGTCCCGCACCCGGTCGGCGACCTGCCGGGCCGATCAACGGCGGGCCGGCATCTGTCCGCTCGGGGTCAGTTCGTTGATGATCTGCGGGATGTACTTGGCGAGCACCTCGGCCAGCCGGTTCCGGTCGATGTTTTTCTGTTGGGCCATCCGGTCGAGTTCCCGCTGACCGAAGACGTCCTCGATCTGCCGCCGATCGACCGGCTTGTTGGCGCCGGTGCCGATCCACGACTCGACCTGCTCCCGCATCCCCTTTTCCTCGAACTGCTTCACGACGTCCGGCAGTTTCTGGGCCCCGCCGCCGCCGAAGATCTGGCCGAGGATGTCGGTGAGGTCGCCGGGCGAGGGCATGTCGGACGGAGGCTGGGGAGCTCGTCGCTGCTGCTGCTGCGGGGCCGGTGCCTGGGCGGCACCTTCGATCATCTGCTTGAGAATCTGGCCGAGGATGTCCATGAGTCGCTTTCGTGGTTCGGGGTTTGGATCCGCCAATCGCGGGCGAAGGGCCCGCGACGCGGAAAGTCTATTGCGGGGAAGGGGCGGGCGAAAGCAGCCGGTTTCGGCAGGGTGAATGTCGCCAAAATTCAGTCGAATGAATCGAGCGAGGCTGGCTCGCCTCCGGCGCGGGTGGCGAGTTGGCCGAGGATCTGCACCGCCGTACTCTCCCCCACGAACCGCACCGATCCATCCGTCATGGCGATGTTCGCACCGCCGGTGTGAAAGGCGTAGATCAGCCAGCCCCATTCGTTGGAGCCGTTCACCTTCATGAGCGACGTCGGGATCGTTCCCGTCGTCGGGCTGCTCGCTTTCGTGCAACCGCTCACGAGGCTCTCGCCGAAGGCATATGGATTGTCGTTCGTCGCCCACGAGCCACGTCGCGCCCGGGCGCATGCAGCGTTCCCCGCGACATCGTCGGCATTGGCCGGGTAGCGAGTGCGTTCGCGCCACACGTCCTCTCGGCCCGCGCATTCCGAAAGCAGGATCGTTTTCGAAAGGCCGTCGGTGATCTTGGCGAACGTGCCCTTTGGACGTTTGGCAGCCGAACCGCAGCCGGTCCACTCCTCCGTCGCGCCCGGGACCGTTGCCGTCGGCGATGGCCCTGGCAGCGATGCAGCCGCATGGAAGTTCGTTCCCGTTCCCGCCACCACGAAGTAATCGCCGCACGCGCCGGTCTTGCGGGGGTTCGCGATTTTGTCTTGCATCCGATTGGAAATCGGCGACGACGGGCACTGCAGCACCGGCAACTGCGTGCGCACGAGCGAGCGGTTGCCCGTCACGCCCTCATCAAGAACCCCGGCCGTGCCTCCGGTTGGAGCACTGCCGTCTTCGTTCTCCCACCAGTTTCGCGAAAGATCGTAGCCGGCCATCAGCGACGTCTCTTCGAGGTAGGACAGCACGTCGGGCGCCCAACTCCGCTGGGCCATCCGTGGTTCGTTGTTCGGCGATGCGATGCAGTTGCTCGACCGCTTGAGCGGCGGCAGCATTTTTCGGGCGGTTTCGTAATTGTGAAAAGCGAGCGGGAGCTGCCGCAGATTGTTGGTGCACGATGATCGGCGCGCCGCCTCCCTCGCGGTCTGCACGGCCGGCAGCAGCAGGCCGATGAGCGTGCCGATGATCGCGATCACGACCAGGAGCTCCACGAGCGTGAAGGCGGTCGGAGCGGATCGGATGGCCGACTGCGGCATCGAGAGGCTGTGTTTCATTGGGTTGAGGGTTCATTGGGTCGTGTTGCCGCCGATCCCGCCGGTCACGGCATTGCGACGGCCTCGTTGCCGGCTCGGGTCGCCAGGGCACGAAACGTGTCCAGATCGACGTCGTCCGCGATTGGTCGGACCGAGCCGTCGGCATTGAGGAAGTTGCAGACGCCCGCGTGCGGCGAGAAAAAGCCGCTGGGGCTGTTGTCGGGCTGGTTCGGCTTGCTGTTTCGAATATGGCATGTCGTGTGAACGTTCGTCGGCCGATAATTCTGCGACCGGTGCGAATAGCCCAACGGCTGCCACCAGCCCTCCGCGTGAACGACGTCGCTCCCGGTGATGCTGCCCAGCCATGTCGCCTCGGCCATTCGGCTCATCCGCTCACCGATGCAGACGGTCTTCGACGTGCCGTCGGTAATCTGGCCGATGCGGATCCGGCTGTTGCGAAAGAAAATGCCGTTGAAAAAGCCGGTTTCCTCGTGGTCATTCCGCCCCAGAACCCCGGCATACGACGAGACCGGCGCCTTCGTGATCAACGTGCCGTCGCCCGACAAGACCGTCGAGCTGCTCGATGGGCCGAAATCCAAAACATCGATCAAGCGGGCTGGGGCATCGCCCGGGCAGACATAGGCCTGCACGATCGCCGCGTCGGTCCGAGCCTCGTCATTTTTGCCATTCATGATCGGCAGCTTCAGATCGAGTTGGTCGTGCAGCGGCGACTGTTCCATGAACGGCAGAATGAACGCGAAAAAACTCCAGCCGGGCTCGAAGTAACTCGGCTGCACGGTCATCGTGCGCCAGTTGCTCGTGCCCGTGGGGGGATTGGCGGTCGCGACGAATGCGGAAGGAAAATAACCGCGTGCCGTGTGGAAACCGTGAAGTGCCAAGCCGGTCTGCTTGAGATTGTTCGTGCACGCCGTCCGTCGTGCCGATTCCCTCGCGGTCTGCACGGCGGGCAACAGCAGGCCGATGAGCGTGCCGATGATCGCGATCACGACCAGGAGCTCCACGAGGGTGAAGCCGTGGGGCGGTTGCGCCGCTCGCAACGGACAGCCGTTCATGCGGCGGGAGAGTGACAGGATCGCGTGGGCGAGCGACGAGCCGTCATCGTCGCGGTCGATCCAGGTGTCTTCGCAGGAGTCGTCATCGAAGCCGTCGGAATGCACGGTCAGCTCGAAATCGTCGGTGTTGACGTCATCGCCGGAAACGGTGGTCATGGCTGCCTCGCGGGCTGGGCGTCGATGGAGCATGACCTTCACGGACGGGCAAAAGCCATGCCGGTCGGCTGAAGGTAGCCCGTCGCGGCGAGCCTGCCCG
>DHLZ01000257.1:1132-5293 GCA_002405515.1 Planctomycetaceae bacterium UBA4655 | reverse complement strand
CGTTCGCCGGCTAGCCGGCGGTCGAGTCCTCTTCGTCGGCGAGCCTGCCCCGGAGCGTTGCCCGATCGAGGCCCAGCAGCCGAGCGGCCGCGGTGCGGTTGCCGGAGGCGTGCCGCATCGCCTCGCGGACGAGCAATCGTTCCACGCGATCAACGAGTCGGTCACGGAGGTCGGCGGCATGTTCCGGATCGCCGGCAGCCGCCGCGAACCAGTCGCTCACGGCCCGATCGAGGAGCCCATCGGCGGCATCGCCAGCCGAAGCCCCCTCGGATGTCGTTGCCGTGCCGTCCGTGCCGCTCATGGCAGGCAGGTGCTCCGGCCGCAGCGGGCCGCCCCTGGCCATCACGGCCGCGTAGTGGATCGCATGCCGCAGCTCGCGGATGTTGCCCGGCCACGGCCTCCGTCGCAGGCAATCGATGATGTCGGCTCCGGCGGCGGCCGGATCGATGCCCGCCCCCGCGAGGAAGGCCGCGACGAGCAGGGGCAGGTCGTCGAGCCGCTCGGCGAGCGGGGGCATCTCGAGCGGAAACGCCCGCAGCCGGTGGTAGAGATCGACCCTGAAATCGCCGGCAGCGACCGCCGTCGAGAGGTCGCGGTTCGTCGCCGCCACGACGCGGACATCGACCCGCTTCGGCGACGACGAGCCGACGGGCCAGATCTCGCCGGTTTCGATCGCCCGCAGGAGCTTCGCCTGCACCTCGGGAGAAGCCTCGGCGATCTCGTCGAGGAAGATCGTTCCGCCATCGGCCAGCTCGAAGAGCCCCTTGCGGTCGGAGGTGGCGCCGGTGAAGCCGCCGCGAACGTGCCCGAAGAGCTCGCTTTCGCTCACGGACGGCGATATCGCCGCGAGGTTCACCGCCACGAGTGGGCGGTCACGACGGCGCGAGTGGGCGTGGATCGCGCGGGCGGCGAGCTCCTTGCCCGTGCCCGTCTGCCCGGTGATGAGCACCGGCAGTTCCGTGGGCGCGGCAAGTGCGATCTGCTTGAAGACCGCCTGCATCGGCGGGGAGGCTCCGACGAGCTCGTCGGCCGTCTTCTCGGGACGTTCGGCGCGTGCGGGCACGACCCCATGACGCTCGACCGCCCGCTGCGTCACCTGCGAGGCGCGTTCGAGGTCGAACGGCTTCACGAGGTAGTCGAAGGCGCCCGCGTCGACCGCCCGCACTGCGGTGTCGAGATCGCCGAAGGCGGTCATCACGATGATCGCGGCGTCGGGAGCGAGCCCGCGAAGCGCCGGCATCGCCGAGATTCCGTCCGTTCCCGGCAGCCGGACGTCGAGGAGGATCGCGTCGGGCACGAACCTCCCGCATGTCTCGAGGGCCGAGTCGACGGTCGCGGCCAGCTCGACGGCATGTCCCTCGCCGCCGAGCAGCTCGCGGAGGCTCCAGCCGATCGACGGCTCGTCATCGACGATGAGGATGCGGCTCATGCGAGGTCATGCTCCGGGGCTTCCGATCCATCCAGTGTGGTCCGCGGCAGCCGGATTTCAAACACGGTCATGCCATCTTCGCGCCGCCATTCGAGCGATCCCCCGTGCATGCCGGCGACCGCGTCGGCCACGGCGAGGCCGAGGCCGACGCCTTCAGGCTTTCCGGTCACGAACGGCTCCCGGATCGAGTCGCGGATCGAATCGGGCGGCCCAGGGCCCGAATCGCTCACCGTCAGATTGATGCCATCGGGCGACCGTGTCGCCGACAGCCGCACGACGCCTCCCGCTCCCGCCGCGTCGATGCCGTTGAGGGCGAGGTTGAGAACCGCCGCGCGGACCGCCTTGGGGCGACCGAGAATGGATGTGTCGGGAGACGGGGAGGTTTCGAGCCGCACCCCGGCATGTTCACACCGCGGCCCGAGCAGTCGGCGGACCTCCTCCAGCAGCGGTTCGATCCGCACCAGCTCCGGCTCCTCGTCGGCAGGTTTTCCAAGGGCGAGCAGGCCGTTGACCTCCTCCTCGAGAATCTCGAGCTGCCTGCGGGCGACCGCCAGGCTCTCGTCCCCGTCGGCCGCGTTGCCAGGGCATCGGCGGCGGTGCAGGTCGATCGCGAGCATGGCTCCGGTGACGGCATTCCGCAGTTCGTGGGCGAAGCCCGACGCCACCTGGCCGAGGAGACGCTGCCGTTCTCCGGCCGCAAGCGACGCCTCGAGCTTTTCGAGCGTCGTGCTCATTCCGTTGACGCCCGCGACGAGCCTCCTGATCTCATCCGGCTGTGTTTCGTCGATCGGCATCGTGTGCCCGAACTCGCCCCGGGAGATCCGCCCGACGTGTCGGTCGATCTCGCCGAGCGATGCGGCGAGCCGGTGTGCCGTGAACACGCCGAGCGGCACGAGCAGGCCGAGCGTCGCGGCGGCCATCAGGAAGAAGGGCCACGCGATCGCGAACGCCCCGGCGATCGGCCGTCTCGGGGCGAGCACGACGAGCGTGGACGGCCGCGTGTCGGGGAGACGGACCTCCCCCAGGCGATAGCTTCGGCCTCCGAGCGTCACCTCCCCGGTCACGAGTCCGCGCCGGATCGAACGGTCGTCGAGGGCGGACTCGGGCAGTGTCGAGAGGCCCGCCCGGCCTCGCGCGGCATCCCACACGACGAACTCGTCGCCGGTTCGTTGCTGCAGCGCCCTCAATACCGGCAGCGTCGGGGCCGCCTTCGAATGGCGGAGAACGGCCGCAACCTGGCTTTCCCGCTCGCGGGCCGAAGCGTTCGCCCTGGAGGCCGACAGCCAGGCCGCGAAAGCCACGTTGGCCGCAACCGCGAGCGTCATGAGCGCCACGGTGGGAGCAATCAGGCGTCCGGCGAGTGTCTCAGCTCGAAAGAACCGGGGCCGAACGGCGGCGTGCCGGGAGGGGTTCCGCATGGCGGACTTCAGAATCGCATGCCGGCGGGGAGGTGGCCAGTGCCCGCGGATCGCCAGGGGTTGGAAAACAACGATTTTTCCGACGGAACGGAAAGCACGACCAGCTGAAAAGATGGGGGCTTTAAATTGTTTGGAGAATGTAGGTTGCATGGGTAGTATTTTCGGCGTTCGACCTTTCCCCTCATCGGTGGGAGCGAATCGATGTCCTTCACCCGCGACGAAACCTCGATTTTTTACGGCCGCAGCCTGGTTCGGGGCGTCGGCATGTTCCTCATCGACTGCGTGCTGCTCTGCCTCTGCACGTGGCTGGCCCTGACGGTGAGCCCGTGGCCGCTCCAGGCAGTGTTCTCGTTCCTGATGGGAACGGTGATCGCCTCGCTCTTCGCCATCGGTCACGACGCCGCCCACGACTCGCTCACGCCACACCGCGGGCTCAACCGTCTCGTCGGCACGATCGCCTTCCTGCCGTCGATGCACCCCTACAGCCTCTGGGTGAAGCTCCACAACCTGCGGCATCACATGTGGACGAACCTCCGGGGCAAGGACGACGTCTGGGTTCCGCTCTCGCCGGAGGAGTACGCGGCGCTGCCGGCGGTGTCGCGGGGCCTCTACCGCTTCTATCGCTCGGTCTGCGGTCCGCTGCTCTACTACTTGATCGAGTTCTGGTGGAAGAAGTTCTCCTGGCCGACGCGGAAGCACCACGACGGCGTCGTGAAGACGGAGTACGTCGTCGACACGCTCGTGACCTGGGCGTTTGCGATCGGCTGGATCGCAACGCTCGTCCACGGCGCGGGAGCCGGCTGGTTCGGTGAGGGCCGTCCATGGTGGAATGCCGTCCTCTATGGCGCCCTGCTGCCGTTCTTCATCTGGAACGTCTACTCCGGGGTCTCGATCTACCTCCACCACACGCATCCCAAGATCGTCTGGTACCGCGACGAGGCGGAATGGAGGCAGGTTTCGAAGGCCAACACGGCGGTGCATGCCGTGTTTCCGCGGTGGGTGCAGCGGACGTTCCACTTCATCCAGGAGCACACCGCCCACCACCTGCGGCCGAGCATCCCGATCTACCACCTCGCGGAGGCCCAGGCCTGCCTCGAGCGGAAGGACGACGTTGATGTCGTCGTCTACGAGTGGTCGGCCGCGCGGCACGCCGACATCGCCCGCCGCTGCAAGCTCTACGACTACGACGCGAAGCGGTGGCTCGATTTCAACGGCCGCTACACCTCGCCGTCGCCGTCGCGGAAGCGGGTCGCCACGCCCTTCTCGCCCGACGTCCTCGAGGCGGTCGCGACCTGACGGGCCGGATCGCCTGCC
>DHLZ01000257.1:0-917 GCA_002405515.1 Planctomycetaceae bacterium UBA4655 | reverse complement strand
CTACCCGTTCATCTGGCAGTGCGTCGGAATGATCGTCGGCGTCTATGGCATCGGGTATCTCGCGGCCTCCGCCGACCCGATCCGCCACTGGCCGATCGTGCTCGTGGGTTTTCTAGGGAAAATCTTCGGCCCGCTCGGCTACGCGATGGGCGTCATGCAGGGGGACGTGCCGCCGGCCTTCGGCGTGACGCTCCCGACGAACGATCTGGTGTGGTGGGTGCCGTTCGGGATGATGCTCTACCATGCGGCCAAGGCCCATGGCTTCGGCGGCATCGGAGTCGCCGGCGGGAAGGCGGGCCACAGGCGGGCGGCGGCTTCGTGACGATCGGCGGAACGCGTTGATCGAGATCTTGCTCTTCGTGCAGGCGGTGGCCTCGTCCGCCATGTGCGGCCTGATCTGGTTCGTGCAGGTCGTGCACTATCCTCTCTTCGGTCTTCTCGATGGGGAGCCCTCGAAGGCGTTCGCGACTGCCCATCAGGACCGCACGGCCCGCGTCGTGATCCCGTTCATGCTCGCCGAGGGGGCGGCGGCGTTCTTCCTGGCGGTCTGGCCGCCTGCGGGCGTGCCCCGGCTGGTCGCGGTGATCGGGGCGGTGATCGTCGCGGCGATCTGGCTCTCGACGGCGGCTGTCCAGATGCCGCTCCATCGGCGGCTGGCCAGGGAGGGACATGGTGCCGCCGCCGTCGCGGCCCTCGTGCGGTCGAACTGGCTGCGGACGGTGCTCTGGTCGCTGCGGGCCGCCCTCTCGGTTTGGATGCTGCAGTAAATCGGGGACGGGAGCTGATTTCCCCGACGGATACTACTACCCCGAGCACGATGTTGTTGACAGTGGTTTTCGGCTGACTGATCGCCACCACGGTCCCACGGAAGCCCGAGGCGCAAGTTTCCCTGCAGGCGAACTCACTGGCTCCACGGA
>DHLZ01000186.1 GCA_002405515.1 Planctomycetaceae bacterium UBA4655 | reverse complement strand
CCGGCGAGCGGCATACGGGCAGCTTCGAACCCAGCAGAGTCGACCGTGAGGGACAGCCTCGAACACCCGCTAGCTGAAGGCTGCCGGTTCGTTGCCCGGCTTCCACTTGATGTTGCAGCCGAGGCTCGGACGCTGCTCGGCGGCGGGCGGCTTGCCGGCGAGCACCGCGTCGATCGCGGCCCGCAGGTCGGCCCCGGTCACCGGAATGCCGCTGTCCGGACGGCTCGAGTCGAGCTGGCCCCGGTAGACGAGGCGTCGGGAGGCGTCGTAGAGGAAGAAGTCGGGCGTGCAGGCGGCGCGATAGGCCTTCGCGACCTCCTGGGTCTCGTCGTAGAGGTAGGGAAAGGGGTAGCCACGGTCCTCCGCCTCACGGACCATCTGCTCGGGGGAGTCGGCCGGGTGCGTTGCGACGTCGTTCGAGCTGATCGCCACGACCCCGATGCCCTTCGACAGGGCGTCGCGGCCGAGCTCGGCCAGCTGCCCGGCGACGTGCTTCACGAATGGGCAGTGATTGCAGATGAACATGACGAGCGTGCCTTTGGTGCCGGCGACGTCGGCAAGGGTCTTCATCGAGCCGTCGATGTTCGGCAGCGTGAAATCCGGTGCTGCGGTGCCGAGCGGCACCATCGTGCTTGGCGTACGAACCATGGGTGTTCCTCCTCGAGTGATGACCGATATCGTACCACTCCCGGCAGGCTAGCCGCGAAAGACGCGGCGGGCGTTGGCGGTCGTCGCGGCGGCGAACTGCTCGAGCGTCTCGCCGCGGGCGAGCGCCAGGCACCGGGCGGTGTGAACCACGTTGGCGGGCTCGTTCCGCTTGCCGCGGAGGGGCTCCGGGGAGAGGAAGGGGCTGTCTGTCTCGACGAGAATGCGGTCGGCCGGAACCCGCCTCGCGATTTCGCGCAGGCTGCCTGCCGAGCGAAACGTGACCATGCCGGCGAATCCGATGTGGAGCCCCAGGTCCACCGCCTCCGCCGCCTCCTCGGCGGTGCCGGTGAATGAGTGGAGCACCGCTACGAGCGGCCCCCTGGCCATCGCATCGCGGAGCATGCCGAGGCAGTCGCGAGTGCTGTCGCGGGAGTGGACGACGACCGGGAGCGACAGCGACTGCGCGAGCCGCAGGTGCCGGTCGAAAAAATCCCTCTGGGACTCCTGCGGTGCGAAGTCGCGGTACCAGTCGAGGCCGGTCTCGCCGATCCCGTTCACCCGCCCGCTCGACGCGAGCTTCACGACCCGATCCCACTCGTCGGCCGGGAGGTCTCCCGTGTCGTTCGGATGGATGCCTGCGGCCGCCGTGACCCCCCGTTCACGGGCTGCGAGTTCCGCCGCGGACTCACTGTCGGCGGCCCGGGTGCCTATCACCTGCATGCGTGTCACGCCGGCGGCCCGCGCCCGCGCAAGCACGGCAGGCAGGTCGGCTCCATACCGCGCCGGATCGAGGTGACAGTGGCTGTCGAAGAACTCCATCGCGATGCCGCCGCTTCAGGCGGGAGAGCCGCCATGGACCTTCGACGCGATCTGCGACAGGACGTCGCAATGACCGAGCGTCGTGCCCCGGGCCTCGCGGCCGAGTTCCAGCGTTTCCGGATCTTCCGCCGAAGCCTCGATGATCCCGTCGAGCGCAATCACCTGCCGCCGGAGCTCCTCCAGCATCCGCGGCAGGAGGAACCGCAGGTCGACGTCGTGGGTCGCGGTGAACCGGATCGGAAAATCGCGGCCCGGCACCGGCACGTTGCGGGAGTCGAGGACCGCCGCCGCCCGATCGTGCACGTTCCGCTGGTCGGCGACGAGGTCTGCAACCGCGAGCTTCACCTCCTCGTCACCCGGATACGACCAGATGCCGGCGTCGGCGACGTACATCGCCAGCGACGACCCCAACAGCCGGACGAGTTCCGCGAGCGGAACGTCGGAACCACGACGCCTTGCATTCACGACCGACATCTCGCTTTTGCTCCGACTTTTTCTGGCCGCCGAGGTCAGGAGGCGAACCGGCCGGCGATCTCCGACAGGGCGTAGAGCCCCGACCAGAACACGCCGAACACGACCACCGGAACCGCCAGCGCCGTGATGACGGCACCCGGCAGCGAAACGAGCCCGACAGGCTCGGTCGCCCTATCCTCGGGCGGCGGGTCGAACGTCATCACCTTCAGCACGCGGAGGTAGTAGAAGAGGCTGACGACGGTGTTGATGCCCCCCACGACGAGCAGCGTCAGCAACAGCGGCCGCTCGGCCCCCAGGGCGATCGCCTCGACCATCGACGAGAAGACGAGGAACTTGCCGACGAAACCCGCGAGCGGCGGCAGCCCGACGAGGCTCACGAGCACGGCGCCCGCGAGCACGACGATGCCGGGGCTGGAGCGGACGAGGCCCGCATAGGAAGCGATCTCCTCGCTCCGGAGCCGATTCCGAAGCACCGCGACGATCGCAAAGGCGGCGAGGTTCATGAAGACGTAGGTGCCGAGGTAGAAGGCCACCGCCGCCACCGCGGTGCCGGCCGCCTCGGGATGGCCTCCCGAAAGCGCCACCGCGGCCGCGACGCCCATCATCAAGTAGCCGGCATGCGCCACCGTCGAATAGGCCAACAGCCGCTTCATGTTCGTCTGGCCGTAGGCGGCCAGGTTGCCGAGCGTGCACGTGACGGCCGCCATGAGGCCGATCACCGTCACGATGAAATGTCGCACCGGCTCCGCACCGGCCGCTTCGGCGGCGCCGGGCGGCGTCACGAGGGCGAAGGCCACGCGGGCGAGCACCGCCACCGCGGCCGCCTTGCTCGCGACGGACAGAAAGCCCCCGACCTCCGCCGACGCCCCCTCGAACACGTCGGGCGCCCAGAAGTGGAAAGGCACCGCGGAGAGCTTGAAGGCGAGCCCGACTGCGACCATGAGCCCCCCGAGCGACAACACGAGCGCCAGGCCCCCGGCGACGCCACCATCCCCGAGCCGGGCGAGTTCCCCGGCCATGGTCGGCAGGTGGCAGGTGCCGAGCGCCCCCGCGAGGAGGCTGAGTCCGTAAAGCATGATGCCCGCCGCACCCGCGCCGTAAACGGCGTACTTGAGCGCGGCCTCGGAACTCACCCGTCGCCCCTTCAGCAGTCCGGCCAGGACGTAGGAGGGGACGCTCGCCATCTCGACCGCCATGAACAGCATCAGGAGGTGGTTCGCCGACGCCATCAGGCACATTCCGAGCGATCCGCCGAGCACGAGCGAGTGGAAATCTGCCGAGTCTTCCCTGTCAGGAATGCCCGACACCCGCGTGAACAGGTTGTAGAGCACGAGGAAGCCGCAGATGAGGAAGCGGATATACGCCGTCAGCGAGTCGTAGACGAGCAAACCGGTGAAGAGCTCGACACGCTCCCGCGGCCCGAGCGAGTTGAGATCCTGCCACGAATACCAGACCGCGAACGCGACGCCACCGAGCGCCACCAGGCCCGAGTCGAGCCATCGCATCACCGGCAGCATGCGAGCGAGCAGCACGAGCACGATCGTCGCCGCGAGCGCGAGCTCGGGCCGAAAATGCGGCAGCGACACGGAGAGCGTGTCTCGGATCGTGGCATCGACGAAGGCGGACGGGTTCATCGGCCACTCCCCGCGTCCACGACGTCAGCCCGACGGTCGGGTGAGGCCGCCTGACCGTTCCTCGCGGGATCGTGAACGGTCCGCGTCCACTCCGCGAGCGTCTCGACCTGCCTGGTCACCGACGGCGTGACGTACTTGAAGAGGCTCATGGGATAGACGCCGAAAACGATCGCCAGGGCCACCAGCGGCGCCGCGATCGCCAGCTCGCGGCCGGTCATCGGGGACAGGTGGTCGCCGTGCGGGCCCTTGTACTCCGCGCCGAGGTAGACCCGCTGGATCGCCCAAAGGATGTACGCGGCCGTGAGGATGACCGTGAAGGCCGAAATCACCGCAAGCACGGGACTGTAGTTCCAGCTCGAGAGCGTGACGAGCACCTCGCCGATGAACCCGCAGAGGCCCGGCAGGCCGAGCCCGGCGAAGAAGACCGCGACCGCCAGCCCGCTGTAGACCGGCATCCGATTGAAAATGCCGCCGAACTCGTTGAGGTTGCGGTGGTGCACCCGGTCGTAGAGGACGCCCACCATGAAGAACATGCCGGCCGATGAGATGCCGTGGGCGAGCATCTGGAACATCGCGCCGTTCACGCCCTGGGCCCAATAATCCGACCGATACTGGTAGCCGGCGACGGCCGACCAGACGCCGAGGCCGAGCATCACGTAGCCCATGTGGCTCACCGAGCTGTAGGCGACCATCCGCTTGAAGTCGGTCTGGGCGAGCGCCGCGAAGGCGCCGTAGACCATCGAAACCACGCCGAGGCCGCACACGAGCCAGGCGAGCGAGAGGCCGGCGCCTGGGCAGATCGGATAGCAGATCCGCAGGATGCCGTAGCCGCCGAGCTTGAGCAGCACGCCGGCGAGGATCATCGAGATCGGCGTCGGTGCCTCCACGTGGGCATCCGGCAGCCAGGTATGCACCGGCACGACCGGCACCTTGATCACGAAGCCGATGAGGAGGAAGAGGAAGGCCAGCGTCTCGATGCTCACGCCCCAGACCTGCCCCGCCGCGAACGGCGAGTCGGGGAGTTGCCCGATCTCGGCGAGAGCGAGAATGTTGAAGGTATGAACCGGCCGCCCGGCGACCGCGTCGGCCGGAATCGTCGCATGGGCCCTGGCGAGCTGCTCGGGAGAGAGTTGCGTCAGATCGCTCGCGAAGTAGAGCATGAGGATCGCCAGCAGCATGAGCACGCTGCCGAGGAGCGTGTAGAGGAAGAACTTGATCGCCGCGTATTCCCGGCGGGGACCGCCCCAGATGCCGATGAGGAAGTACATCGGCAGGAGCATGACCTCCCAGAAGACGTAGAAGAGGAAGAAGTCGAGCGACACGAACACGCCGCGCATGCCCGTCACGAGCAACAGAAACAGCACGAAGTAGGCCTTCACGTGCTTCGTGATGGGCCAGCTCGCGGCGCATGCCAGCATCGAAAGAAACGTCGTCA
>DHLZ01000315.1:2269-4471 GCA_002405515.1 Planctomycetaceae bacterium UBA4655 | reverse complement strand
CCTGAAGCGTGGCAGTCACCGGCTTTGTTGCGGGCATGATCTTTCCTCCGTGAAGATCTGCAATCCGCAGGCGCTTGTAGTCCTGTTCAAAGGCCCGCGAACTGCAGCTGCCCGATCATGCCAGACTACCCATCATGGCGCAATCGCCCTGATCACCCGGCAGCCTCGCGAGATCAACTGCTTCACCCGTCACAGGCACAACCGCTCGCGGCGGCGCAGCACACCCTTGGCCGCGCTGGTGTTCATCTGCGTGAGCCCGCGGCTCGAGCGGCTGACGATCCCGGCAGCCGTCCGCTCCCGCTACCCGCGGTCGGTGCAACGGGCCGTCGAGGCGCTGGTGGCATCCGAGCCGTGAAGGCTCAACACGACGCCAGCCCTGCCGCAGACAGCCCCTCATCGCCGTTCATCAAGGAGCCGGGTTGGCCCGGCCCGACGGTTTGCATACAACGTCGGTCATGCTCTCGCCTTCGAACGCCGTCGTGGAGACAAGCCTGCCGCTCGGCAAGCCCTATCGTGGGAAGGTCCGCGACTGCTACCGTCTGCGGCCGGGGCAGTTTCGTCCGCCCGCGAGCGAGCCGCTCGACGGGGCGATGCTCATCGTGAGCACCGACCGGATCAGCGCCTTCGACTGGGTGCTGCCAACGCCGATCCCCGACAAGGGGAAGGTGCTCACGGCGATTTCGACCTTCTGGTTCGACTGGCTTTTGCGGGGGCCGTCGCCCGTCGCCCACCATCTCATCACGTCCGACGTCGACGCGATGGGCCTTCCGGCCGACGTCGATCTCGACCTTCTCCGCGGCCGCACGATGCTCGTGAAGCTCGCCGAAGTCGTGCCCTTCGAGTGCGTCGTCCGCGGATGGCTCGCGGGCTCCGGCCTCGCCGAATACCGGAAGCAGGGCACCGTCTGCGGCGTGAGGCTTCCCCAGGGGCTCTCGGCCGGCTCTCGGCTGCCGGAGCCGATCTTCACACCTGCCACGAAGGCGACGAGCGGCCACGACGAGAACGTGTCGTTCGACGTCATGACGCAGGCGATCGGCGGCGACCTCGCCGCGACGCTCCGGGAAAAGAGCCTCGACGTCTTTCGCCGCGGCGCCGAATACGCGGCCGGCAGGGGGATCGTCGTCGCCGACACGAAATTCGAATGGGGGCTCGCGAAGGGGAGGGGGGCGGGCCCGGGCGCGCTTCTGCTCGTCGATGAGGTGCTCACGCCCGACAGTTCGCGGTTTTGGCCGGCGGGGGTGGAGACGCCCGGCCGCGTGCCCGACTCGTTCGACAAGCAGTTCGTCCGCGACTGGCTCGAGCGATCGGGCTGGGACAAGCAGAGCCCGCCGCCGGAGCTTCCCGCGGACGTCGTCGCCGGCACCCGCGAAAAATACCTCGAAGCCTGCCGCCTCCTCACCGGCCGCGGCATCTGACGGCAGGCTGCCCGCGACTTTCGTGCACAACGAAGGTTTGCAAATGCAGCAGCTACCCCGGGCACGATGTTGCTGGCTCTCGTTTTCAAAGGACTGATTGACACCCCGGTCACACGGAAGCCCGAGGCGCGAGCCGAGAGGGGCGACAGGGTCGCGCCATGAGCACCGTGATTTGGCGAAAAAGCCTGATTGGGGAGTTTCAGAGTGACTCGACACCAACTGTCAGCACATCGTCAGCTCCCCTCTCGGCTCCCGCCTCGGGCTTCCGTAGAGAGTCGTCAGGCCGAGGCAGAAATCGGTCAGCAGAAATCGCGTGACATGCGGGGGATCTCGAGGCCGGCCGAACCTGGCTCGGAATTTACGGATTCCGGATGTGCCGATTCGAGCTTCGTTGCCACGACGTGCACGACCTCCCCTCGCCGCTGAATCCGGCCGTGGACGATGAGCACTGCCGCGCGACGGGCCGCATGGTCGGCAGCATGCCACACCGCCGGCCGGACGACGACGTTGGCGGCGCCGGTCTCGTCTTCGATCGTGAGGAAGATCGTTCCCTTGGCGGTGGCCGGCCGCTGTCGCGTGAGCACGATTCCCGCCAGCTTCACCCCGCGGCCCTCAGGAGCCTGCACGGCCGCCGCCACCTTGCAGACCCCCGCCGAGGCAAGCCGCTCCCGCTCGAAGTGGATCGGGTGCGCTTCGAGCGAGAGGCCGATGGCCCGGTAGTCGGCGATCACCTGCTCCTTTCTGGTCATCCCGGGCAAAACGGCCCCGGTCTTTCCGGGCAGAGTTA
>DHLZ01000315.1:0-2035 GCA_002405515.1 Planctomycetaceae bacterium UBA4655 | reverse complement strand
GATGTCGTCGTCGAGATCATCGTCTTCATCGAGCCCCTCCAGGAGTGGTTGGCTGCCGGGCCGATCGAGGCACCGCATCGCCTCCCACACCGCCCGACGACGCTCGAGGCCGAACGACGACATCGCCCCGGCCCGCGCGAGGTGCACGAGTGATTCACGGCCGATTCCCGCCCGGCGGGCGATCTCGTGCACGAGCCGAAACGGCCCGCCCTGCCTGCGGGCCTCCTCGATCCGCCGGCCCGCCGCCTCCCCGAGCCCATGCACCTGTTCGAGACCCAGCCGGATGGCTATTTCATGGGAACACTGCCGGATGGCTATTTCATGGGAACCTGTCCGTTGCCCCAACACCCGTTCAACCGTCGCATTCCAGTCGCTGGCATTCACGTCCACCGGCAACACTTTCACACCGTGGCTCCGCGCGTCGCGCACCAGCTGCGCGGGCGCGTAGAACCCCATCGGCTGGCTCGCGAGCAGGGCCGCCGTGAACGCCGCGGGGTGGTGACGCTTCAGCCAGGCCGACACGTAGACCAGCAAAGCGAAGCTCGCCGCGTGCGACTCCGGAAACCCATACTCCCCGAAGCCGCGAATCTGCCCGAACACCGCCTCGGCGAACTCCCGTGAGAGCCCCCTGGCGAGCATGCCGTCGACGAG
The DNA here is from genome assembly GCA_002405515.1 of Planctomycetaceae bacterium UBA4655. Classification (GTDB taxonomy): domain Bacteria; phylum Planctomycetota; class Planctomycetia; order Pirellulales; family UBA1268; genus UBA4655. The sequence continues at coordinate 1,384 of DHLZ01000315.1, read as the reverse complement.
CCTGCGGTGAAACTCGTCGATCACGCCTGGCCGGCGCCATGCCCCCATCGCGCGGCGGAGCTGGTCGGCCTCTCCCGGCGTGAAACCCGCCGCCACGACCGCCAGCCGCATCGCCTGCTCCTGGAAGAGAGGCACGCCGAGCGTCTTTTCGAGCACGCCGCGAATCGCGTCGTTCGGATACGTGACCGGCTCCTCGCCATTTCGTCGCCGAAGATACGGATGGACCATGTCACCCTGGATCGGCCCCGGCCGCACGATCGCCACCTCGATCACGAGGTCGTAGAAGCAGGCCGGCCGCAGCCGCGGCAGCATGCTCATCTGGGCGCGGCTCTCGATCTGGAAGACGCCGACCGTATCGGCCCGTGACACCATCTCGTAGACCTCCGGATCCTCCGCCGGCACGGTCGCGAGCGACAGCCTCGGTCCCCCGGCCTTCTCCACCATCTCGAAGGCCTTCCGGATCGCCGTGAGCATGCCGAGGGCAAGGCAATCGACCTTGAGGATGCCGAGTTCGTCGAGGTCGTCTTTGTTCCACTCGATGATCGTGCGACCCTCCATCGACGCCGGCCGGATCGGCACGAGGTCGCACAGATCGCCACGGGTCAGCACCATCCCGCCGACATGCTGCCCCAGGTGCCTTGGGAAGCCGACGAGCTCGCCGACAAGTGCGACGAGCCGCGTGCAATCTCCGCTGGCCGGATCGAGCCCCGCCTCGGCCAGCCTGACGGGCAGCTGCTCGAACGTGTCGGCCACGTCGAGGGCGTCGGCGATCCGCCCGATGCGGTCGAGCGTGAAGCCGAGCGCCTTGGCGACGTCGCGGACGGCCGACCGCAGCCGGTAGGAGATCACCTCCGCGGTCATCGCCGCCCGAAAGCGGCCGTGGGTGTCGTAGAGGTATTGCAGCACCTCCTCCCGACGCTCGTGCTCGAAATCGATGTCGATGTCGGGCGCCTCCCGCCGCTCGCGGCTGATGAACCGCTCGAAGAGCACGTCCATTCGCGCCGGATCGACCGACGTGATCCCGAGGCAGTAGCAGATCGCGGAGTTGGCCGCCGAGCCGCGGCCCTGGCAGAGGATCCCCCGCCGCCTCGCGAACCTCACGATGTCGAACACCGTGAGGAAGTAGGCCTCGTAGGCAAGCTCCTCGACGAGGGAGAGCTCGTGGTCGATCAGCCGCCCCACCTTGTCCGGCACACCTTCGGGATAGCGTTTCCTCGCCCCCTTCCAGACCATCTCAGTGAGATACTCGGCGGGCTTTCTCCCCTGCGGCACGATCGACTCCGGGTATTCGTAGCGAAGCTCGTCGAGCGTGAACGTGCATCGGTCGGCGACCTCGAGCGACCGCTCGACCGCCCCGGGCAGGCTCGCAAACCGCTCGGCAATC
>DHLZ01000195.1 GCA_002405515.1 Planctomycetaceae bacterium UBA4655 | reverse complement strand
CCTCACCAGGCTTGCCCTCGCCAGGCTTGCCCTCGCCAGGCTTCGGGTCGTTCTGAGCGAGCGAGTTCGGGTCGGGCTTGCCCGTCGCCTGCTTCGCGGCGGCGGCCTGCTTGAGCAGCTCGGCGACGCCCGGCATCCTGGTCTCGCCGATGTCGGCGAGCATCTTGATGTCCTCCGCAAGCTTTTCCAGCGTCTGCGGGTCGAACTCCGGATTCTTCACCGCCTCCTGCACGAGCTTCGAGCCCTCTTCGACGAGCGCTTCGGTTCGCCGGGCCTGCGACTCCTCGGCCGCAGCCTGCCGTTCGATCCGATCGCGGGCCTCGTCGCCGGCGAGCTGTTCTGCGGGCAGCCCGCGGATGTCCATGTTTTCCTTCAGCAGCGCCATCTCGCGGTCACGGGCCTCGTTCGTCGAGGCCCGCCAGCGGTTGAGCCGCTCGTTCATGATCAGGGCATGCTCGGCCCGATCGACCACATAGATCAGTTGAGGCGAAGAATAGGTCCGCCCGCGGCCCGGCAGATAGTCCTCGGCAAAGGCCCGCAGCACGATCGGCTGCGGCTTCACGCCGAGAGAGTCGGGGCAGAACGTGGCCGCGACCTCCAGCGAATCCGCCTCCGGGTTTCCCTGCTGCAAGAGCCGGTCGCCCTTATCGGCCGCGAACACCGTCTCGTCGGCGGCGCCCTGCCACTCGATCCCGACCCGCCGAATGCCGAAGTCGTCCCGAACGACGACCTTGAACCGCAGCGTGTCGCTCGAGAGGAGGATGTCGCGACTGGCCGGCATGTCGGCGAGGCCCACCGTCGGGGCCTCGTCGTCCCGCGGCGCCACGATGACCGTGAGCGGCTTCGCGCCACCGAGGCCGTGGGAGTCTTGCCACTCGATCGCCAATTTCCGCTCCTCCGTGGCCTCGACGGCGGGCGTCCGCACGGTGGCCCCGGCGGGCGAGACCGCCGCACCGTCCACCTTCGCCGCGGCCAGTTCGCGGTTCGCCGTCACGGCGAGCGTCACGAGGCTCCCCTTGACCGGCGCGATCGCGCCGCCGCGGACATCCTGCGTGAGCACCGTCGGCCGCTTCAGATAGGCGGGCAACGTCACCTCGGCCTGCAAGGCCGTGATCTCCGGCCGAAACATCGGCTTCACCCGAACCTTCTGCCGGACGTCGCCCACGGCGAGTGAGAGCTTCGAATCGACGAGCTGCGGGGGGAGCGCGAACTCATAGCGCTCGTCGGCCAAAGCCGCAGCCAACGGCTGCTGACGGCCGACCCTCGCCGTCGCCGTCTCGGGCCGCCACCGCGTCTGTTCGTCGAGGCCGACCACGAGCGGCGCCGCCTCTCCGTGCGGCACCACGACCTCTGCGGGCAGCTTTCCGACCCGCGTGAATGTGAACCGCTCGACCGCCTTCCAAGGCGTCAGGAATCGGGCCCACGCGTTCACGGCGGCATCGGGCACAAGAAGGGCCGCCGCGACCGCGGCGGCGACCGGCACCGTCGCCAGCGCCATCCACAGCCGGTGCCGCGCGTGCGGAACCGCTGCGGTGAAGTCGTACTTCGCCGACTGGGCCGCGACCTGCCCAACGGCTGCCTCGGCCAGCGCTCGCGAGCGGCCCGTCGCCTCACCGCCGCGGCCCGCGGAAAACTCTCTCACGATCTCGATGATGCCGAGAATCTGGTCGCCCATGCTGGGAAACCGCCGGCCGATCAGCCGGGCGACCTGCTCGAGCGCCCGATGATTCCACACCCAGCGGTGCACCGCCAGCGGCACGACCGCACAGCTCGTCACGGCCGCAACGAACACCGCCAGCCGCAGCCACTGCGGAGTCTCCATCACGCGATCCAACCCGAACAAGATCGCGTAGCCGAGCAGGAATCCGAACAGGGCCCCACACACCGCCTCGACCGTCTTGATCCGCCAGACCAGCCGCCGGAAGGCGTGAAGCCGCCGTTCGAGGTCGCTCGGCAGTGAGATCCCGGCGTTCCTCGCCAGGGTGTCGATGGTTCCCGTGCTCATCGGTGATCCTCCTTAGAGAAGCGTGCGAAGCTCAGCGCATTCAGTTCTTGTTTGTCCGGGTCTTGTCGTCTTATTCCGTATCGTCAGACCATCCCCTGCCGCTTTCGCAGCACCCAAAACAGGCCCAGCAATCCTATGATCGACAGTGCCGCCGCAGGGTGACTCCACAGCTGCATCCGCCGCAGGCTCGGCGGGGGTTCGGGCAACTTGGAGAGCGATTCGATGATCGAGGCAATCTCGCCCGGAGGCACGACCCGTCCCTTGGTCACCTGCGCGATCTCGGCGAGCACCTCGGGCCGGGCCGCCCGGCCGATCCCCTCGGCCGTCGAGCCCTGCACGAAGATCGGTGGCGGCTCGAGCGTGTCGCCCGTTTCCTTGCAGGACACCCGTACCTGGTGCATCCCGGGCTCGCGGGGCGTGAACGTCGCGGCGAACACACCCCACGCCCCCTCGCCGGCCGGCGGCGCGAATCGCACGGTCTCCACCGCCCCCGACGGGGCCGTGATCCGAGCCAAAACCTCTCCGCGGGACAGCGGCTCGCCGCTGGCCTGGGCCACGCGGGCGTCGAGGGCAACGGACTGCCCGAGCTCCGGCTGCTCGGGCCCGAACGAGAAGCTCATTCGTTCCCCCTTGGCCATGTTGCGGCGATAGGCCATCCAGCGGACGACCTGGCCCCAGAACCGGTAGTGGAATTTGTCCTCGACCCCCTTCCGCCACCGCCATGCGCCGTCGGTGGCCATGTAGAGCACCTTCCCGGCGCCGTACGTCCGCGTCACGAGCAGCGGAATGCGACCGTATTCGTTGGACACATCCTCGTGGACGGCGAGCACCTCACTGCCGGCCTTGGCCCTGAGCACGGGGCCATACCACTGTCCGCCCGGCAGGCCGTCCCAGACCGCGAGGTTCTCGGCCGCGACGTCGGCCAGTTTGGTGAGCAGGCTCTTGCGGCCGGCCTCCGTGAGCACGAGCTTTCGTGGACCGTCGGTGTGGGAGCCCTCGCCCCGCACCGTGTCGATCACCACCGGGCAGAGCTCGTCGAGCGGCGTGCCCACGAGCGAGACCTGCTCGCCCCTCCAGCCCGGCAGGAACACCAGGCCGCTGGCCTGGTATTCCACGAGCCCCTTGAGCAGCCGGCAATCCTCCTGGCTGAGCTGGTCAGGGGCGACGCCCACGTCGCCGAGGAACACGACGTCGTACTTCGAGAGCTCGTCGAGGCCGGAGGGGAACTTCTGGATGTAATCCTTGTTGCCGCCGCCTCGCTTGGAGAGGCCCGGCTGGAACAGCAGGCACGAGACCTCGACGCCAGGATCGCGTGAGAGCGCGTTTCGCAGGTAGCGGTATTCGTACCGCGGAACGCTGTCGACCACGAGCACCTTGAGCCGCTCCTGCCGTACCGCGATCGGCGCCGTCCGCGTGTTGTTGTCGGAGAGCAGTTCGCCCTGCTGCTTGGGCACCGTGAGCGTAACCGTGTAATCGCCCGCGGCCTTCGGCGTCCAGTAGAGCCAGTCGGTCGCCGTGCCCATCGCCGGTAGCCGCACCTCCTTGCGAAGCACTTCGCCGTCGGAGGTCTTGAAGTCGACCACCACGACCCGCTCCGTGGCGAGCGACGACTGGAGCGTGAACGGCACGCGGACGGGCTTGCCGGCCACGCCCACCGTCGGGCAGTCGAGGCTCGTCAGCTCGACGTCGGGAAGTCTCGTCTCGCTGCCGGCCGCGACGGAGAGGACCGGCACGCCCGCCAGCCGCAGCGACTGCGCCGCCGACGACGGCGCGGGCCCCGCGTTGTAGTCACCGTCGCCGATGAGCACGATGCTCCGCAGGCTGGAAAACCTCTCGAGCGCCGTCGCCAGCGGCTCGGCGTAGTTCGTGCCCGCGCCGGAGGACGCCTCCGAGAACGCCGCGATCTCCACGTTGAACCGCTCGGCCAGCGGCTTCCAGAACTCGCTCGTCGTCAGCTCCGCGATCGACTCCCGCCGCGTCTGCGGCTCCGCGGCGCCGCCGTCGGCCGCCTTCCGCACGACGTCCTGCGTATCCATGCTCCGCGAGGCGTCGTGGAGCACCGCGATCGTCGGCTTGTCCTTCGGACGGTATTCCTGTACCCACTCCGGCTGGTTGAGGAGCACCGCCACGAGGCCCACGATCGCGAGCCGAAGGGCCTCGAGCATCCCCTGCCCCGCGGAGTAGCCGCTTCGTTTCCAGGCCAGGAAGCAGACGGCCGCAGTGACCGCGACAAGGGCCGCCGAGATTCCGAGCGTCCACGACGTGGTGAAGAATCGGATGCCTTGGAATTCGGTCATGCGGCAGCCTCCGCGGGCCGCAGGCCCGCCATCGCCGGCCGCGATTTGCCGGCCGGCTTCGGCATGCAGAGCAGCCCCTCGCCGACGAGCGCCAGCACCATCACTATCAGGAACGCCCGCCAGATCTCCTGCACGAGGCTGTCGCTGCGGCCGGCGGTGCCCGCGATCCGGGTGTAGGTGAGGTCGCGAAACAGGCCGTCGATCCGCTCGTCGGCGGCGATCACGCCCGCGTCCTCCGCCGCCGGCCGGTTGATGGCGACGAGCCGCTCGTCGGTCTCGAACACGCCGGCGTGCTTTCCGGCTTCGGTCGCCAGCATGTCGGCGGGGCCCACCAACCTTCGCCATTCGACCCCGGCCTTCCCGAGCACGTCGGCCGCCGGGCCGGCATCGAGCTGCCGCGCCGTGCCGAGGACGGCGACGCCCTGGTCGATCGCCCGCTGGACCACCGCATAGAGCACGACTCCCTCACTTGCCAGCGTGGAGTCTCGGGCGGTCGGCCGCGTGCCGCAGAAGGCGATGCCGTTGGCAACGCGGCCGAACAGCGGAACCGAATCCGGCAGAGACGCCAACGGCACATGGTCGCCGGCGACGGAGCATGTCCGCAGGATCTCGAGCTCGCCGACGGGCAGGGCCCCGCCGGCCATCGCGTTGGAGAGCAGGTCCTGGTCGGTTCGCCACGACACGGCCTTCAGCGGCCGCGGGTGGTTCTCCCACTCCTTCCAGGTAAATCCGGCGAACACCGTCTCCGTGGGCGTCTCGGGCGGAAAGAACACGACCTGTCCGCCGCGGCCAACGAAGGCCTCGACCGACTCTGCGGTTTTTCCCGTCGGCAGAGGCCCCTGCCAGAGGACGGCCGCCGTCTCGTCGAGCGCCGCGGTCGCGAACGCTTCGGCCTCCACGACCTCGACGGCGGCTTTGAGGTCCTTTTCCGGCGGGATCTCCGCCACCAGCTGCAGCCAGCGGCGGCAGGACGAGTCTTCGGCGACGACGATCGTCCGGCGGGTCGATGGCTCGTCGAACACGAAGTAGAAGTCGTTGTCGGCGGCATTCGAGTCGCCCGGCAGCGACACGCGGCCCCAGCCGCGGCTGCCGGCCGCACGATCGAGCGGGATCACATGGTTCTTGAGCACCGCCTCGCGGCCGCTGAGATCGACATCGATCGTCGACGCGACACCGCCAATCTCGATCGTCACCGGAACGGTCGTCCGCTCCCCGTCCTGCTGACGTGTCACGGCCACGGTGAGCGTGAGCTCACGGCCGTCGCCTCGCCGCGCGATCCGCGTTTCGGTGACTCGCACCGCGAGGTTGGCCTCCGCGGGGTCGCGGAACGAGAGCAGCTGGAACCGCACCTGCTGCGGCAGCCTGGCGAAGGCGTCGCGGATGCCCCCCCAGACACCGTTTTCGGCCGCCCAGTCGTTCGACCTCTGATCGGAGCAGATCCAGATCTCCGACGTGCCCGCCGAGGACTTTGTCAGGTGGTCGTAGGCGGCCTGAAGCAAGAGAGGCATGTCGGCCGGCACCGCCGTCGGCCCAGCGGCGGGCAGGTCGGCGATCGCCGCGACGTCGGAGAGTTCCAGCGGCTCGGCCGCCGGGTCGGTGATCAGAACGTGCCGGGAGGCCCCGAGCGCGATCAGTGACTCCACGAGCTGCCGGCGACCGGTCTCGAGCTTGGTGTCGGCGACGGCGGCGGTCCGCTGCTGCATCGACGGCGAGCGGTCGAGGATCACGATCGCCGTGTCGGGCCGGGCCCCGCCGGCCAGCGCCAGCCAGCCCCTCGACAGCGGGCGGCTGACGGCCAGGATCACCGCCGCGATCGCGAGCATTCGCAACGCCATGATCAGCCAGTTTCGAAGCCGCGAGTAGCCCCGCGACATCGCCTTCGCGGAGAGCAGAAACATCATCGCCGCCCAGGGCAGCGTCTGGAAACGACGCTGGTTGATCAGGTGGATGATGAGCGGCAGGGCCACCAGCGGGAGAGAGGCGAGCATGAGCGGCTGCAGGAACGTCATCGCAGCCCCCTTCCGGCCGCGCGGCCCACGAGGAATCGGGCCAGCACCTGCTCGTAGCTCTCGTCGGTGAGCACGCGGGAATAGTCGATGCCGCTCTCCAGCACCACCCGCTTCATCGCTTCCAGGTAGCTGTTCATGGCTTGGTGGTAGCGGTCGGCGATATCGACCGGGTCCGTGAAGATCGAGCCCGCCCCCTCCATGTCGAGAAAGCGGGTCGGCCGCTGGAACGCGAACGACACCTCCAACGGATCGAGCAGGTGAAACACCGCGACGTCGTGGTGGCGGAACCGAAGGTGGCTGAAGCTCGAAGCCAAGATGTCCGGGTCCACGAACAGGTCCGAGATGACGACGACAAGTGCCCGCTGCCGGATCGTCTCGGCCAGCTCGTGCAGCACCTCGGGCAGCCGGGTCGGCCCGGCCGGCGCCGCCTCCTCGAGGATGTCGAAGACGAGCCGCAGGTGGGCCGGGCTGCGACGGGGAGGCAGCGTCTTGACGATGCCGTCGGCCACGCACGAGATGCCCACCGCATCGCCCTGCTGCGAGGCGAGGTAGCCGAGGGCCGCGGACAGCCGCCGCGCGTAGTCGATCTTGGAGGGCCCGTCCTCGACGGAAAAGTTCATCGAGCCCGACGTATCGAGCACGAGGCACAGCCGCAGGTTCGTGTCGGCCTCGTATTCCTTCACATAGAAGCGATCGGAGCGGCCGAAGGCCCGCCAGTCGAGCCGCCGCAGGTCGTCGCCCGGCACGTACTTGCGATACTCGGCGAACTCGACGCTCGAGCCGCGGTGCGGGCTGGTGTGTCGGCCCGACACGCCGCCGACCATCGGCTTGCGGGCGAGCAGCGGAACTCCGGCCAGCCGCGAGAGCACGGCGGGGTCGAGGAAGCTGCGGGTCTGGCGGTCGCTGATCATCGGCTCGCCCTGTTTTTGGAAGCGGACCTGATTGTGAACACGGACCTGTTCGTGGACGTCATTCGGACCGCTCCCGGCCTGCTTCCCGTGCGGCTCAGACCTGCTCCGCGACCGTCTCATTGACGAGCCGGGCGACGATCTGTTTCGCATCGATACCCTCGGCCTGGGCGGCGAAAGTCGTGATCAGCCGGTGGGTGAGCACCGGCGCGGCCACGGCCTCGATGTCCTCCAGCCTCACCATGTAGCTGCCCGACAGCGCCGCCCGAGACTTCGCCGCGAGGATGAGGTTTTGCACCGCCCGCGGACCGGCTCCCCACGACACGAGCGGCTTGAGCCAGGCCGGGGCCGTCTCCCCACGCGGCCGCGTCTTGCGGACGAGCTTGGCGGCGAACTGGTAGATATGGTCGGGAACCGGCACGCGACGAACGAGGTGCTGATAGTCGATGATCTCGGCGGCCGTCAGCACGTGCTCGAGGGACGGAACGGAGTCGCCGGTCGTGCTGCGGGCGATCGTCACCTCCTCCTCTTCGGTCGGATAATCGAGCTCGATGAGGAACATGAACCGGTCGAGCTGGGCCTCGGGCAGCGGGTAGGTGCCTTCCTGCTCGACGGGGTTCTGCGTGGCGAGCACGAAGAACGGCGGCTCGAGCCGCGACGTCTTGCCAACCACCGTCACCTTGTGCTCCTGCATCGCCTCGAGCATCGCGGCCTGCGTCTTCGGCGGCGCGCGGTTGATCTCGTCGGCCAGCACGATGTTGGCGAACACGGGCCCGGGCACGAAATGGAACTCGCGTCGGCCGTCGGCCGTCTCCTGGAGGATGTCGGTGCCGGTGATGTCCATCGGCATCAGGTCGGGCGTGAACTGGATGCGGCTGAACTTGAGCGACACCGTCTCGGCCAGCTTGCTCACGAGCAGCGTCTTGGCGAGGCCCGGCACGCCCATGAGCAGCGCGTGGCCGCGGGCGAAGAGGCAGATCGTGAGACGCTCGATCGTCTCCTCCTGGCCGACGATCACTCGTCCGAGTTCCTGACGGAGCCGGGCATACATGCCGCGGAGACGGTCGAGTGCGGCGACGTCGCCGTCACCGAGAGGCTTGGCGGCACGATCGTCGAGAGTGGCAGTGGCCATGGAGATCCTTTCTGGGGCGGGCGAGGGGAGAACGGCGACCGAATGAGGGAAAGCGTTTGGAAGGCGGGAAGAAAGACGCGTCGGGAAGATTAGCGAAAAAATTCGCTTTTATCAACGAACTGAACGGAAATTCTTGGGGACGTGTTCATTCCTGGGGGCGTGTATCGCGAGCCGGGCGGCATCGCCGTCATTTCCCGACCAGTTGAGCCTCGAATTCCTCCGGATCGGCGGCCGGGCGACGGATCTTGAGCGCGAGGATGTCTCCTACGTTGAACCGAGCCCGCAGGAAGATGTCGAAGGCCCGGAATGCCTGCTTGCTCCGCAACTCGATGGGCGAGCCGTTGACGGCCAGGATCACATCGCCCGGCTTCAGGCCGGCGGTCGCCGCCGGCGTTCCCTCCTCCACCGAGTCGATCTTCGGGGTGAAGTCGTTGTCTCGCGGGCGGAGCAGGCTCATGCCGAGTTTGGCCCGCTTCGGGGCGACGAGCGTGGCGGAGAGTTCGACCTCCGCTCCGTCGCGGTCGACCGTGACCCGCACGTCGTGCCCCTCTGGATACATGCCGAGCACCGCACCGAAGCGGATGGCGTTCGGCACCGGGGCGTCGTCGAGCCTGCGGATCGTGTCGCCCGTGCGAAAGCCCGCCGCGGCCGCGGCGGATCCGTCCGCCACGCTCTTCACGCGGACGGGCTGGAACTCCCCGGCGGCGCCGGCATCGAGACCGACTCCCTGAATCCGACCATGCTTCACCTCGCCGCCGCCGGCCGACTCCAGCCGCGGCAGCCAGAGTTTGATCTGCTTGGCGCTGATCGCGAAGCCGAGCCCGGTGTTGCTTCGCAGGCCGAACCGCGTCGAGATCTGGCCGTTGATGCCCACCACCCTGCCGGCCATGTCGATCAGGGGCCCGCCGGAGTTGCCCGGATTGACCTCCGTGTCGGTGACGATGCACTCGGTGTAGCTTCCCTGCGTGTGGTGGAGGGCGGAGACGATGCCGGCGGTGAAGGTGGGCGACTGGTCGATCACGCCCAGGCCGAAGGGATTCCCCACGGCGAGCGTCTCGTCGCCCACCTTCAGGGCATCGGAGTCGCCCAGTTCCAGGTGCGGAGCCGTCTGCCCCGACTCCAGCTCCAACTGGAGCGCCGCCAAGTCGCCAAACGCGTCGCTCCCGAGGAGCTTCGCGCGAAACGAGCGTCCATCTCCCAGCCGCACGGTGAACGATCGCTTGCCGTTGCCGGCGATGACGTGATGGTTCGTGAGAACGAGCCCGTCGGGCCGGATCACGACACCGCTGCCCCCTTCGACGAAGACGAACGCCGAACGCACCTTGATGCACAGCTCGACGAGGTCGGCCGTCGGCACCGCCGCGACGGTGGCCTGCGGCGTCCAGCCGATCGCGACCGCGGCCATGCAGACGACGACAGCCGCACGCATGCGGCCGGGAACACTGCCACCGGGAACACTCAGTCGATGCACCACGATCTTGGCTTTCATTTGTTTTCTCCGAGCGTGACCCGGATCGTCCGCGTGTCATCGGTCGAGAGCACACCCTCGAACCGTTCCCCTGGGCTGAGCGACTTCTTGAGCTTGGCGAGGTCGTCGGCAGTCTCGACCTCGCGGCCCGCGATCATCAGTCGTGGCCCCCCGCCCCGCCGCTGCACGGTGAACTCCACGACCTGCCCTGCCTTTGCCGCCGCGACCATTTCCATCAGCTCGTTCCAGCTGTCGAGTTCCGTGCCGTCGAATGCAAGCAACAGGTCACCCCGCTTCAGGCCCGCCTTCTCGGCAGGAGAGCCCGGAGCCACGCCACCGACCACGACGTCGTCGGCGAAGAGCTTCGATGCGTCCGGCTGGACACCGAGCAGCGGGCCGGGGATGCGGTCGAACGATTTCCCCGCCTTGAGTTCGTCGAGCGCGTCGCGAATCCGGTCGCCGCGGGCGGCCATGCCGACGCCTGAATTCGGGGCTCGCCTCCATCTGACCAACTGCTGCGGAGCCATGAGCCGGCCGAGCAGCGTGTCGGGCTCGATGGGCGCCGTCGCAAGACCGATGAAATTGCCGTTGCGATCGACGAGCGGCCCGCCCGAGTTGCCGTAGTTGAGCAGCGAGTCGGTCTGCAACTGGTAGCCGCGGTTGCGGGACGGCGCCGACACGATGCCGGCGTTCAGCGTGAACGACGGCGAGCTTCCCGGCAGATGCCCCACGAGACCGACCGCGTCGCCGAGCTGGGGCGACGTCGCGTTGCCGCCGACGTCGTACCATGGCAGATCGCGGGCCTCGATCTTCAGGAGTGCCACGCCGAGCGGCTCATGACGGGCGACCACCTTCGCCTCGTGGCGGCTGCCGTCGCGGAGCACGACGGAGATCGACTCGATGGTGTTGGGACGCTGCTCGACGCCCCCTTCCGGGTTGCCAAGCAGCTTTGAGATCGGCTCGTGGGGATCGAACGTGCGGATGCCGCCGGTGGACTTGCGGACGAACGCCACGTCGTTACCGACATTGAAGAGGCTCGTGAGCACGAACCCGTCGGCCGAGATGACAAGACCGGTCGTGGGGTCCGCCGGCCGGCGCAGGATCTGGTTGCTCTCGATGATCTTCGCAACGGAGAGATACTCGGCGAACGTCTGCGACTGCTTGGGCTTGGGCAGCGAGTCGAAGTCCTTCACACCCGCGCGAAACTCCTCCCACGAAGGCAGCGGCAGCGATTCGACGCCGAACTTTCGCTTGACTTCGATGCCGACGAGGTGCTCCGCGATCTCGGCGGCCGCGGTCCGCAGCTGATTCGATGAAGCGTCTGGCGGGACGGCCGCCGTGCCGTCGGTCACGACCGGCACCTTTCCCGAGGTGAACGGGGCGAACCGTTCGAGCAGCACCTTCGTCGGCACGGCCGTGCCCTGCAGGCGAAGCGGCCGCATGCACAGCAGGATCATGCCGCAGACGCGGCCCGACTCGTCGAGCAGCGGGCCGCCGTCGGAGCCCGGATTCACGGCCGCGGTCGTCTCGATCGCCATTCCGCCATACGCCGATTCGGGATGCTTCGGCACGTCGTACAAGCCGCTGACGAGCCCGCGGCTGAAGGTCGCGCGGCCGTTCGTGAACAGCGAGTTCTCGACGTCGCTGGCGGTGTAGGCCGTCGTGCCCACGGTGGGCAGGTCGCGGGAGAGCGGGAGAAACGGCAGATCGGCCGCCTCGACCTACAAGCCCACGGCCGCGAGCGCTACATCACCGGCCACGATCTCGGCGTCGCGGCCGACG
>DHLZ01000158.1 GCA_002405515.1 Planctomycetaceae bacterium UBA4655 | reverse complement strand
GTTGCGGGCCACTGTTCGCCTGCAGTGAAACTCGCGCCGCGGGCGTCCGTCAAAGCCAGCGGCCCGAGGTGCCTGCAGAATAACGTCACCTACTTGCAGCGCCCGGTAGTAACGCTCAGCGGACTTCGAGCGTCGTGCCCTCGATTTTCCAGGCGAGCCCAAGTGGCTTCGTGATCGCGTCGAGAACCTGGTTTCTCGGCGCGTCTTCGAGGTTGATCCGCACGATTTCGCCGGCGGCGACGCCCTTCGCGGCGAGCGCCTGCGGGTCGAGCTTCATCGCGAGGCCGAACTTCTTCGCGACGGCCTGGAGGAGTTCCTCGAGCGGGGCTTCCGCGCGGACCGTGTAGCGGTCGGTCAACACCGGCTTCGGCTTGACGGCCGGTTGTTTGGCGGGGCGTTCGCGGTGGCGTTCGCCCGTGACCTCACCGAGCGGCACGATCGCGAGGTTTCGCCGACCCCGCTGCCCCGCCTCGATCCGCAGGTCGTAGTGCGCGAGCAGGAGATCGAGCCGGTCGGCCAGCGGCAGCGGCGGCAGCGAGCCGGCCGGGAGGTGGTCGAGCGGAATGGTATCGAGCGGGCCGATCGGGATCGACGCCTCTTCGGCGAGGCGTTCGACGAGTTCCCGGGGCGGTGTGCCCGCCTCCCACCGGCACGGCGATTCCTTCTCGAGCGCCTCCCGCGCCACCGACGGCAGCGGCGCGAGCCGGGATGGTCTCGCGGCGTCCGCGTCGGCAACCCGGCGGGCCAGCCCCTTCGGCACGATTCGAAAGGAACGGCTGAGCGAAGCGACCTCGCCGCCCGCGGACTCCGCGAACTCGGCGAGCACGGCTTCGAGCGCTCGGCCACCGCCGTCGAGATCGATCCTCTTCGTCGGGTCGATCCGGCGGTCGATGACGACCGGCGCGGCTGTGATCACCCCGATCCGCTCGGCGATCGATGCGACGGACGTCGCCCGCCAGGCGGCGTGGACAACCGCGTCGGAGGCCGCGGACGCCCGGACGGTCAGGAGCACGCCGAGGAGGATCGTCGTCGATCTGGCGGAAACGATCATGCTCCAAGGATATCCGACGGGTCGCTACACTGCCGACATGACGCGGCGACTCGTGCTCGCGCTCGACCAGGGAACGACCTCGAGCCGGGCGATTCTCTTCGACGATGGCGGGCGGCCCGTGGCCACGGCGCAGCGGGAGTTTCCGCAGCACACGCCCTCGCCCGGCGTGGTCGAGCACGACCCCGAGGACATCTGGTCGTCCCAGGTGGACTGCGCGCGGGACGTGCTTGCCGAACTCGGCCCCGGCGACGCGGTCATGGCCGTCGGCATCACGAACCAGCGGGAGACCGCTCTGCTCTGGGACCGCGACACGGGCAGGCCCGTCGCGCCGGCGATCGTCTGGCAGAGCCGCGTGTCGGCCCCGATCTGCGAGCGGATGAAGGCCGAGGGGCTGGAGGCGACCGTCCGCAGCCGAACGGGCCTGCTGCTCGACCCGTATTTTTCGGCGACGAAAATCGTCCACCTCTTCGAGTCGCGGCCGGGGCTCGCCGAGCGTTGCCGTCGCGGCGAGGTGCTCTTCGGCACGGTCGACAGCTTCCTCATCTGGCGGCTCACGGGCGGCCGCGTGCATGCGACCGACCGAACGAACGCCAGTCGCACGCTCCTCTACGACCTCGCGGAGGGGGGCTGGAGCGATGAGCTCTGCGGCCTCTTCGGTGTGCCGCGGAGGATGCTGCCGGAGATCCGCCCGTCGAGCGGCTCGTTCGGCCAGACCGATGCCGCGGTGCTCGGTGTCGCGTTGCCGATCCTCGGCTGCGCCGGAGACCAGCAGGCCGCGGCCTACGCGCACGGCTGCGAGGAACCGGGCGACGCCAAGAACACCTACGGCACGGGCGCCTTCCTCTTGTTTGCGACCGGAATCGAGCCGGTGGCAAGCCGCCACGGACTCCTCGCCACGCCCGCCTGCGACGACGGCACGGGCCGCAGGTTCATGCTCGAGGGCTCCGTGTTCGTGGCGGGTGCGGTCGTGCAGTGGCTCCGCGACGGCCTGGGCATCATCGACCGCGCCGCCGACGTCGGGCCGCTCGCGGCGAGCGTGCCCGATTCGGGCGGGGTCGTGCTCGTGCCCGCGCTCGCGGGCCTCGGCACGCCCGACTGGGATCCGCGGGCCCGCGGCCTCATGATCGGCCTCACGCGGGGAACGGGCCGCGGCCACATCGCCCGCGCCGCCCTCGAAGGAATCGCGGCGAGCGTCGCCGACGTGGTCACTTCGATGGAGGCCGACGCCGGCAGGAGCCTCACGCACCTGCGGGTGGACGGCGGCGCGAGCGGCTGCGACCTTTTGCTCCAGCTCCAGGCCGACCTGCTGGGAGTGCGGGTCGATCGGCCCGCGGTGCTCGAGACGACGGCGCTCGGCGTCGCGATGCTCGCCGGCCGGGCCTGCGGCCTCTTCGATTCGCCCGATGCGACCGCCTCCGCGCGGCGGATCGAGCGGTCTTTCGAGCCGTCGATCGACGCGGCGGCCCGAAGGGGGAAGCTCGCCGTCTGGCGGGACGCCGTCGGCCGCTCGAAGGCGTGGGCGAGGGATTGAGCCGCCGCGTTCTTCGGCGGCGGCCGGCCGTTCAGCGGATGAACGTGCCGGGGCCTGCCTGCGGGTTCTCGGCCACCAGCACGCGGGTCGCGTACTTCTCCGGCATCGACGTGAAGGCCGCGCGGCTCTCGGGCGACGAGAAGAGGTAGATCCGCGACTGGTAGGTGACGCCGTAGCGACGCTGCCCCGGCACCTGACGACCGGAGTCGAAGGCGAGCACGGGATCGTCGCCGGAGAGGGCGGGAGCATAGCGATCGGGAGCGGCCAGGAAGGACTGCTGCTCCGCCGGGCCGGCGAAGAGGTAGGTGCGGCCGCGATGACGAACGCCCCACTGCGGGCGGCCCTCGACCCAGACGCTCTTTTCCACGAGCGTCACCGGGCAGTAGCCCTCGAGCCCGACCGGCATGCTGCCGTAGGCGTCGGCGGTGGCCGCCGGTGGCAGGCCCGGCGCGGTCGAGGCGACGGTCGCGTTTCGCGGCGTCGCCGGCTGCGGCGTGGCCGATGCCGATGGCTTGGCGATTTCGGTCTTGTCGGCCGGCTTCGACGACGAGAAGAGCGACATCGGATTGGTGAAGAACGCCACGAAGGCGTTCGTGCTCTTCGGCTTCTCGGTCGTCGCTGCGGCCGGAGGAACCGGCGGTGCCGCCGGGGGCATCGCGGAGCCCGTGCCGGAGTAGATCGGCAGCGTGGCGGTCGTCGAAGGATACGTGGCGACGGACGGGCCGGGCCCCGGCGTCGCCGGATACGCGGGTGCGGTGGGCGTCGTCGGATACGCCGGCGTGGTGGGCGTCGTCGGGTACGCGGGCGTTGATGGGGTCGCGGGATACGCCGGCGCCGTCGCGTTCGTTGCATAGCCCGGAGTCGGCGAATAGCCGGGGGCCGCAGCGTAGGCCTGGGAACTGGCCGCGGATGCCGCCGGCGGTTGGGCCTGTGCTGATCCCCATGGCGCGGTCGAGGCCGGCGGTTCGATCATCTGCCGCGAGGCAGCCGGCTGCGCGGGCGGAGAGGCGGAGGCGGCCGACGAGAAGGCGCTTCCTCGGCCCGCGGATGCGGTCGGCTGGCTGAGCGGGCTCGACCCACTCTCAGCGGGCCAAGCCGGCGGGGAGGCGGGCAGCGAAGGCGAGACGGCGGTCTCGCCCGAACCAAACCGTGAGGTCGGGCCCGCGGCCATGGACGGCGTGACGGGCGGGGCCGCCGGTGGCATGGTGGCCGCGGCAGCCGGCACGGCCGGGGGCGGCGTGGCCGCGACTCTGGCCTGCGCCGAAGCCTGGATCGCCTTGGCGGCGTTCGTGACGAACTCGGCACTCGATTCCGGACAGTCGAACCGTGCCAGCACGGCATCGTTGTGGTCGATGATGCAGCCGCTCGGCAGGTGTGACACTCCGAGCCGCTTGGCGAGTTCGCCATTGGCGTCCACGTCGAGGCGGATCGGCTCGAAGCAGGATGAAATGATCGCGGCCGCTTCCGGCGCGACGAGCGTCCTCTGGAGGAAGCGTTCCGACGCCTCGCTCCAGCCGGCCGTGAAGATGACGAGTACCGGCCGCTGGCTGGCGAGAGAAGCGGCCTTCGCGCCGGCCAGGGTCTCGTGCCATACTACGGCCGCCTCGAGCCGCGAGGCTCCACAGACCAAAGCTGCCACCAGGGCCATCCAGGCGGCACGACGGAACACACTGACAACTCGCTGAACCATAAAACCGGTTCCTGAAAGTGTTTTTCGATGGTCTCCAGGGGTATCGACCGAACGGACGGCCCGAGTTTTGAGGAAGATTCCAGGATTGCCGCGTTTGCCAGGTTTTCCGGGCTGATCCAGGGTTTTGGGCAGGGGAAGGACGGTGGCCACACCCGGGAGACCTTGTGGAGGCTTGACAATTCCAGGGGGCAGACCAATACTCGTATCGTTGGCTCACCGGGGAGGCCGTCCGTTTACGGTTCTCCGTCCTTGACCCTGACCTCTCAGGCTTGAAGTTCACGGTTTTGGGGGCTCCCGACCAGCGGGGCCAAGAGCCAGCCGGATTCTGATGCGGGATGCGTTCGCGTCTCCGACGCGAGCACCCTGATGCCCGGCCTGGTGAATGCCTTTCCTGGCAGACATTTCCGGCCCTTCAGACTCGTTGCGTTGCTCGCTTGTTCGAATTCCGACGGCGTCGGGGCGATCGTGCGGATGGTCCGCGGCGTACCCGAAACCGTGTTTTCATGAGGAAGTGCTGATTCCATGTCGAAGCGGAGGCGATCTCGATCGCATGGCCGGCAGGGGCCTGGCCAGTTTGGCGGTGAAGGCGGCGGACAGGCGGCTGGTCCGGGGTTTGGCGGTGGCTACCAGCCCCAGCAGGGCGGAGGCGGCTACGGTGGTCGCCGTCGCGGTCGATTTCGTCGCGGTGGCGGCGGGCCGAAGCCGGCGGTCGATGGCGTCGGCATGGTGCCACCCGAGCCGGAGCCCGAGGTCGGAGAGAACGGCGAACCGATCCCGCTCGAGCCGGGCTGCGGTGTCCTCGAAATGCACCCGAATGGCTACGGCTTCCTGAGGAGTGCGGAAACGAATTACCAGCGGGAGCGGACCGACCCCTTCGTGCCCGGTGCGCTCGTCGAGCGATACCGTCTCCGCGAAGGTGTCTTCATCAAGGCGCTCGTCCAGCCCGGGCGGCGGCAGCAGGGCCCGAGGGTCCGCGAGATCCAGGAAGTCGAGGGCATGCCACCCGACGACTATGTGAACGTCAAGTCATTCGACCAATTGACGCCGATCAATCCCCAGCAGTGGCTCCGGCTCGAGACCGGACAGCAGCCGATCACGACCCGGGTGATGGACCTGCTCACGCCGCTCGGCAAGGGGCAGCGGGCGCTCATCGTGGCGCCGCCGCGGACGGGCAAGACCGTCATGCTCCAGCAGATCTCGCAGGCCGTCTCGACCAATCATCCGGAACTCTCGCTCGTGATGCTGCTCATCGACGAGCGGCCGGAGGAGGTCACCGACATGCGGCGGACCGTCAAGGGAGATGTGCTCGCAAGCAGCCTCGACTGCGACGTGGAGAGCCACGTGCGGCTGTCGCAGCTCGTGATCGAGCGGTGCAAGCGGATGGCGGAGGCGGGCAAGGACGTCTTCCTGCTGATGGACTCCATCACCCGGATGGCCCGTGCCTTCAACAAGTGGGTCGGCAACACCGGCCGCACGATGTCCGGCGGCGTCGACATCAAGGCGCTCGACATCCCGAAGAAGCTCTTCGCGACGGCCCGCGTCTTCGAAGAGGGGGGCTCGCTCACGATCGTGGCGACGGCGCTCATCGACACCGGCAGCCGGATGGACGAGCTGATTTTTCAGGAATTCAAGGGTACCGGCAACATGGAGCTGGTGCTCGACCGCAAGCTCGCCGACCGGCGGGTCTGGCCGTCGATCGACATTTCGCAGTCGGGCACCCGTCGCGAGGAGAAGCTGCTCGATCCCGACACGCTCCACTCGGTGAACATGCTTCGGCGGACGCTCTCGAGCATGCACCACGTGGACGCGATGGAGCAGCTCACGAAGCAGCTCGCCAAGTTCAAGAGCAACCGCGAGTTCATCGCGCTCATCGCCGGTTCGCGGGACGACTGACGGAAGGTCTTGACGGAAGAGCGACCACAAGGAAGACGGGCCGCGGCCTGCCGCAATCCTGCTTGCCGCAATCCTGCTTGCCGTGCTACTGCTCGGGAGTGGCGGCGGGGGAGTCCGCGGCGGATTGCAGCCGCCGGAGCCAGTAGGCGTATTGCGGGTCGCCGCTGCGGAAGGCGAAGACGGCGTCGGGCAGATGCCCCGGTCCGGCGCTGCGAACCCGCACGATCACCGCCCCATCCCCTCGCTTCTCGAGCGAGACGAGATGGTTTTCCAGGTGCGGAGCTACCGGGGGTTCCTGATGGGTTGCCTTGCGAGGCATGGATGGACCATGAAGGTGGTCCGACTCGGTGCGTCGGAAGGTTCAGTATGCACATCGACCCGCCTGCACGCCAACGTTCGTCTTTGACACTGCCTTCGAGGCGTTTCTATACTGCTGTTTCCCCGGGAGATGCTCGATGACGCCCTACGCGTCCCTTGCCGACGACTTCTACGTAAACGTGAACCTCGCGACGGAGATGGAACTCCCCAGCCAGAGGGAAACGATCCTCCACTTCTTCGAGTGCGTGCAGAAGAAGTATCCGTCGATGCGTAAGTTCTACTGCCGCGACAAGCGTGATTTCGTTCTCGAGGAAGACAAGGATCAGGGCCGCTACCGCTGGACCGCGGTGGAGACGAAGCGGCTCTGCTCCGGCGTCGTCAATCCGTCCACGCCCGAGGCGGCGCTCGACCAGCACCGGCTGGTTTTGGACCTCGCGCCACCGATCCTGTCGGTGAGCCCGCTCGACTGCGAGGCGCTCGACCTGCTTTTCGGATTCGACTTTGCATTTCGCGGCAACCACAACGCCCTCCTGGCCGAGGCGCTTGGCGTCGGCCCGGCGCTCGACCGCACGGCCGAGATCCCGGGGGCGAGGGTGATCAACTACGAGCCCTCGCTCACGCTCGCCATCGACGAGGATTGCCGCACGCAGGTGCGGGTGAGCACGGAGGCCCGCACGAATGCGTTCCAGGTCCGCACCGGCGACTTCGCGGAAGAGCAGTTGAGCGTCTACGTCACGGCGAGGCAGTACGGCAGCATCGACCCCGGCGTGACGTTCGTGGAAGCGATCGAGCGACTCTTCCGGATTGGGCGGGACGTCGTCGACAGTTGCGTCGTCGAGCAGATCCTCCGGCCGTTAGCCCGCACGATATCGCTGAAGTGAACTCGGGCTCGTTCGCGGTCACGAAAGCCCGAGCCGCAAGCCGAGTGGGGCGGTTGACGCCGCCGCAACTCGCGGGGCTTTCCTCGACTCCCCGCTCGGATCGCGGATCCGGGTTTTTGTGAGACGACCGTCAGGGAAGATCTCGCCCGGGCCCCGCGTGCAACCCGGCTGATTTGCTAGAGCTCTGTAACGGCTAGAATTTCGGGATAGAGCAGGGCTCTGAAAATGGGATCTTTCCGGCAACACGGAGGTGTCCCATGCC
>DHLZ01000014.1 GCA_002405515.1 Planctomycetaceae bacterium UBA4655 | reverse complement strand
CCGCGCAACTCGCCTCAATTCTCCCGGCTTGCCTGCTTCTGGGTGCGCATCCCGTGCCGAACAGGATTGCCCTGGAGGGCCGTAGCGAGCGTCCGGCGAGGGGATACGGGCAGCCCCGAACCCAGCAGAGTTGACGTCCCGAAACAGCACGCCAGACGGTCGGGAGAGCGAGCCTCGAACCCGCAGCCTCACGCCTTCGCGAGGAGCTCCTGGAGGAGCTTCGCGAGCTGCTGGGCGTCGTCGGAGTCGGTCAGCCGCTTGATCCGGGAGGCGGGAACCTTCAGCTTCGCGAGCGACCCGGCGATGCTCGTCCAGAGCCGCTCCCGCTTCTTTCCCTCGGCGAGATAGAGATCCGTCACCTGTTCGCCGAGCTTCTGGAGCAGGGCCGAGTCGAGGTTTTCGTAGTACCGCTTGACGATCGTCTGCTGGTATTTGGTCAGTTCGGCCACGGAAAAGAACTCCATCGTTTCGGGGGGGCGGACGCCGGCGGCGTCGGCTGGCGGTATCCTTTTCCGCCGGGTACAGTATCGTCGATTTCGCCGCACTCCAAAGAGATTTTTCGATGCCCACGATCACGTTCGTCAACGAGAAAAAGGAGATCCAGGTTCCGGCGGGGGCGAACCTCCGGCAGCAGGCGCTGCGGGCGGGTGTGCCCCTTTATCCGGGCATCAACTCGGTCGTGAACTGCCATGGCATGGGCACCTGCGGCACCTGCCGCGTGCTGATCACGAAGGGAATGGAGAACACCGCCCGCATGGGCCTGCTCGAGAAGGGCCGGCTGGGGGTCTCCATGGCCTACATCGGCAACGAGGAGACGATGCGGTTGGCCTGCAAAACGAAGGTCAACGGCGACATTACGGTGGTCACGAGGCCGTCGATGAACCTCTACGGCGAGAACTTCTTCAGCTGATGATCGGGCGGGCCTGATGGCCTGCCGGTGTTCAGCCAAAATGCGTTCCGAATCGACCTGTTACCAGCCTAGGGCACGAGGCAGGCATGAAGCAGGTGATCGCCATCGTGCGTCCTTCCCTCGCAGAACGGGTCATCGAGGCGCTCGCGCGGGCTCCGCTCGAGGCCTGCACGGTTCGCGAGGTGAAGGGGTATGGCCGCCAGAAGAGCTATCTCGACCAGTACGGCGACAGCGAGTATGCGCTGGCGTTCCTGCCGAAGGTCGAGATCACCTGCTGGGTGGAGGACGCCAGGGCCGGGGAGGTCATCGACCGCATACAGGCCTTGGCCCGGTCTGGACGAATGGGGGACGGGAAGATATTCGTCATCGCCGACGCAAGCAACGTATTGTGTCCAGATTCTCCATCCAGCATAATCCCCCCGGGTTGACAGGACGTCTGCCTTCCGTGTCGGCAGGATTTCACGTCTTTTGTCTTCTCGAGGGAATACGATGGGATCGGTCGTTCGACGTTTGCTCGCACCGTGCGTGGCCGCGGTCGTGGTGTGCTTCCTTGGCACTGATGGAAAGGGGATCAAGGCCGACGTATCGGTCGTGACGCCGGCTCCCGTGCCGGCAGCGACAGCCTCCAGCGGCGGTCCGGTCCCGGCCTCCGCCCTCGACGCTGCGGCGGCCCGGGTCCGCGCGGCGATGAAAGCCGTCGCCGATTCCCGCAAGGCGGCCCCGGCGGACGACGCCGAGGCGGCGCCGGCGATCGACTGGCAGTCGCTCGAACTCCAAGCCTCGAACCCGTCCGCGGCCGACCCGGCCGTCCTTCGCAAGTTGGAGCGGGCGATCCGCAGCCAGTCGCGGGGATTCGATCCACCGATGCATGCTTCGCTCGCGGATGCCGTGCGTCGCTACGGCCGTCTCGTCGCCGCCTCGCGGAATCCCGCGTTCGAGGCCGACGTCGGCAAGCAGGTCGCCGACCTGAAAGCCCTCCTCGAAAAGGCCGCAGCGGTCGGGCGGGACGCAGCGGCGGGCTTCGCTGGGATCGAGAAGGCCGCCCCGATCCTCGAATCACTCCACGACACGCAGCAGGCTGCCGGCGTGCTCGCGGAGGCTCGCCGGATCGTGGGACGGGCCAACGTGTTCATCGACGCCCGGGAAAGCCTGCTCGCCCAGGCCGCCAGCCGGCCGGTCGACGAGGTGGCGCCGGTCGACGAAGTGATCCTCGGCATCCGCCAGAGGGGCTCGGGCCACACGCAGGGCTTCGTCCTGCTCGACCTCGTGCCCTCGCAGGAGTCGGCGGCGATCGACCTCGTGCTCGACGCCACGAACCATTCGCACACCCGCGGCGGCCGGGGTCCGGTCACCGTCTGCAGCCGCGGCACCACCGACCTCGACGCCCGTCGGAGGATTCATCTCGACGACGAGAGGGTGTGGGGCTTGCCGGTCGAGGCCAACGCCTCGACGCAGAGCGCGACCGAGGGCATCGGCGTGCGGGCCCATCTCGGTCGCAACCTCATCCGCAACATCGCGTCGCGTCAGGCGGCGAGCATGCGTCCGCAGGCCGACGCGATCTCGGCCGGCCGCGCCCGCGACCGCCTGCGGGCGAGGTTCGACTCGCAGACCCAGGAGGCGATCGAGCGGCTCTCCACGAACTACCGGACGCAGTTCCGCGATCCGCTCGTGCTGCACGACCTCTATCCGGAGATGCTCCACCACAACACGACCGACGACGCGATCCACTCGGCAGCGAGGAAGATGCTCGCCGGGCAGATCGGGGCGGCCACGTCCCCGCCGCCGACGGCCGACGGGGCGGTGCTCTCGGCGCGAGTGCACCAGACGGCGATCGTCAACGCCGCCGCCGCGTGGCTCGCGGGCCGCACGTTCACGAAGGACCAGGTCGAGGCGGAGTATCGCCGACGCAATCGCCCGCTGCCGGAGTCGCTCACGAAGGACGTCGAGGACGTCCGTGACGAGAACGACGCCGGGGAGGGCGGTGCCGCCCGCCGCGACGCCGCGAAGGACGGACCGAAGCCTTGGTCGGTCCGCTTCGCCGTCGAACGGCCGGTCGAACTCGAGGTGGACGACAATCGCGTCACGGCCACGCTCCGCGGAGACTCCTTCACCTCGGGCGACAAGACCGTCGGGCCGATGGAGGTGAAGGCGACCTACCGGATCGAGTCATCGCCGGCCGGACCCCGTCTCGTTCGTGAGGGAGACATCGTGATCGCGCCGCCCGGCGGGAAGTGGGCGGGGGATCGGGACAAGCCGACGCCCACTGAGCGGGTGATCCGGCTGCGGCTCAA
Source organism: Planctomycetaceae bacterium UBA4655 (assembly GCA_002405515.1). Classification (GTDB taxonomy): domain Bacteria; phylum Planctomycetota; class Planctomycetia; order Pirellulales; family UBA1268; genus UBA4655. The sequence goes on along the minus strand of DHLZ01000014.1, from coordinate 12,183 downwards.
GCGACGTGCCGAGCAGATTCTCACCGAGAAGATCGACATCGGGCCGCTCTCGCTTCCGGGGCAGTTCGAGGCGGCCGGGCCGCTGCCGGTCCATCACATCTCCTCGCGGAAGGACGGGTGGATCAATGTCGGCTGGCGGCAGAAGGATCCGGTGGTCTACGAGTCGTCGCCCGTACCCGTCATGGTGTCCGGGGCGGACGTGATCGCCCCGGCATTCGAGACGTCTGCCGCGGTATCCCGTTAGTTCTTCGCGCCGTCCGCCGCATGGTGGTGACGGTGGTCAGTTTTCGGGAACCGCCGCCGTCACCACCATCTCGATCTTGCAAGCCTTGCCGAGGCCGACCTGCACCATGGCCCGAACGGGAGCATGGCCCGCGGGAACCCAGGCATCCCACAGCCCGTCGAGGATGGGGCCGTCGTCGCCGTCGGCGATGTAGACGAGCACCTGCAGCAGCCGCGTCCGGTCGCTCTTGACGGTCCGCAGCGTCGCGTCGATCTGGGCGAGCACCTGTGCGATCTGGCCGCGGGCATCGAGAGACATGTCCTCGGCGACCTCGACCCAATGCGCCACGCCGCGATGCACCACGATGTCCGCCCACCTGCGGGAGGAGCCGTACCGACGTATTTCGCCCATGTCAGAACCACTCCTCCAGCGTCCGTAAATCAGGCCAGGGTCTCCCGCGTGATCGGCCCGTGCGTCCCACCAACGGCCGACCGCACCGTTCACCAGGGAATTTCCATGCGGTCACGGTAGAAGCTTCCAGTGCCGATCCTCTCCGCCGTTGCCAGCCAGACGGCCGTGTCGGCGGCTTGTTCCACGGTGCGTGGGGCCGACATCCCGCCCATGTCGGTCTTCGTCCAGCCGGGGCAGTAGGCATTCACGGAAATATTTCGGCTGCCGAGCTCGAACGCCAGGTGCCGCGTGGCCGCATTGAGCGCGGCCTTGCTCGTGCAGTACGCCGGTGCCCAGCCGCCAATCGGGTCGGTCATGCTGCCGCCCCCGCTGCTGGTCATGATCACGCGGCCGCCGGCCGGCATGAGCGGCAAGACGGCGCGGGTCACGGCCACCGGGCCATGCAGGTTGGTGCGCATGGTTTTCCGCAACACGTCGTCCTGGTCGGCTGACAGGGCACGATCTTCCTCCAGCAGGATTGCCGCATTGTTGATCAGCACGTCGAGCTTTCCAAAATCGTCCTTCAGGCGACGGACCGCCTGTTCGATGCCGTTGGGATCGGTGACGTCCAGCACGACCGGTGTCACCGCTGCCGGTGTCGCCGGGTGGCGCTCCCCGGACAATGCCTCGGCCACGTGAGCGGCTGCGGCCGCGGATTTTCGTGCGGTGCGGCCTCCAAGCAGGGCGTGGTGGCCCGCTCGTGCGAGCTGCCGCACCAACTCCAAGCCGATGCCTCTCGTGGCACCCGTGACGAGAACCAGAGCCATGTCGAAGGATAGGAAGATCGGCGGAGGATTCAGCCGCCGCGGGGCAGTTCCCGCGGCGCGACCGGCTCGAAGGGGCGGATCCAGATCGAGCGGAACTGCACCGGGTTGCCGTGGTCCTGCAGCCGGATGGGCAGCGCGTCGGCGTGCGGCGTGTAACTCGGCGGCGCGTGGTAGAACGTTTCCCCCTTGATGACGGTGTCGGAGTGGATCGCGATGCCGTTGTGCAGCACGCTGATGCGGCCGGGCCGCTCGAGCGAGCCGTCCTCGCGAAACCGCGGACGCGTGAAGAGCATGTCGTAGGTCTGCCATTCGCCGGGGCCGCGGCAGGCGTTCACGGCCGGCGGCTGCTGCTTGTAGAGGCCGCCGCATTGGCCGTCATGGTAGGTCACGGGCTCGTCGGTGCCGTCCTGAAACGAGTCGAGAATCTGGATCTCGTACTTGTCCATCAAGAACACCCCCGAGTTGCCACGTCCCTGGCCCTTGCCGGTCGCCGGCTTCGGCGTGCGAAACTCGAGATGGAGTTGGCAGTCGCCGAAGCCCTGCTTCGTGCGGATGTCTCCCTTGCCGACCGTGGCGACGCCGTCGGCGACCGTCCACGCCTCACCGTTCTGCCAGGCGTCGAGGTTCGATCCGTCGAAGAGGACGATGGCGTCGGCGGGGGGCGGGAGCGGTGTGGCTGCCGCGGGGCCCGGATCGACGACCCGAGGTTTCGGCCACTCGATCGGGTTCTTCCACTCCCGCGTCCCTTGCTGCGCCCCCCTGAGATGGAGCCGCCGCGAGCGGATCAAATCGGTAAGTTCGCGGGCCTTCGCTTCGGCCTCGCCGATCGGGATGCCTGCCGGCATCCCCGGCCTCTGGTGGCCGATGGCGGCGAGGTAGGCGTCGCGAAGCAGGTGCATCCGGCGGGTCACTTCCGGCAGAAACGGGGCGAAGACGTCCGGCGACTCGGCCCGGGCCGCCTCGGGATCGCCGAGACCCGCGAGCACCGCCTGCGCGATCGCCCAGTGGCCGGCGTCGTTGGGATGGATGACGTCGGGGGCGAAGACGGCCTTCGGGTCCTTCTTCCTCGCCTCCTCGAGAGCCAGCTTCATCGGCCCGTGGACGTCGATCACGACCCAGCCATCGGCCCGCTTCGAGAGCAGCCAGTTCGAGTAGGCGTCGAGCACGGCGTCGTAGTCGGCCGAGCCGGCGGGCCCGGCCGCGTCGGGACGCTTGTCGTAGATGGGGGGCGTGAGGTGGATGATCTTCGCCCCGGACTTCTCGACCGAGTCGTGCAGCCGTTGCATCCCCTGGCGGAACTTCGCGAACCGCGATTCTTCGAGCGGCTGGTAGATGCCGCAGTTCATGCCGTAGCAGGCGATCACGAGATCGGGCCTCGTGACGCGAAGGACGCGGTCGAGCCGTTCGGCGATGTCGGGCCGCGGAAACTTCCCGCCGGCGTGCGTCTCCTCCGAGAGACCGGAAACCGTCTCGCTCGACAGCGCGACGTCGATCACGTCGGCCTGGGTGCCCTTCGACTCCATCCAGGCGATCACGCTCGCCACCCAGCCGCCTGCGTGGGCGATCGAATCACCGAGCACGACGATCCGCCTGGCGTCGCGCACGAGATCGCCCGGCGATTCTCCGGAGGAGGCCGTCGCCGGGACGATGGCCCCGAGCATGACGGCCCCGAGCATGGCGGGAAAGGAGAACGGAAGGCCCTTGGAAGAAATCAAGATCGGGATCATGCGTGGTCAATCCTTGTTCTTGCGGATCGCGAAGAGGTGGCTCTTGTTGGCGATGTAGAGCGTGTCGCCGACGGCGATCGGCGTGGAGTAGACGCTGTTGCCCATGCTGACCTCGGCGATCAGTTCCTTCTCCTTCGAAACCTTGAAGATCGAGATGTCGCCGTCCTCGTCACCGATGTAGACCTTCCCATCGGCGATGAGGGGCGAGCCCCAGCTGGCGGCGAGCATGTCGTGTGTCCAGTGCGGCTTCCCGGTCTTCAGGTCGAGGCAGTGGAAGAGGCCGCTGAAGTCGGCGACGAACAGGAGGCCGTCCTTGATGGCGACCGTGCCACAGGTGCGGTGCATCGTCTCCTCGAAGTCGAGCTTGCCGTTGCTGTCGGCGTCGAAGCCGACATAGTGCCATACGGCCGCGGAATTCGGGTTGGCCCTCGCCACCTCCCCATCCTCCTTGATCACCGCCTGATTGCGGCGGTGGGGCAGGGGAGTGCTCGGGTCCTTGAGGCTCACGGCCAGCTCGCTCGACACGTCCCCCTTCTTCGTCGGATCGATGCACCAGAGGTGCCCCACGCCCTCCCCGTGCTCCGGATCCTCGCCCACGGCCACGTAGACGAGCCCTTCGTACACCACAGGCGTGCCGATGATGTGGTTGCGATCGGCCCGGCCGCCGAGCGTGTACTTCGACTCCTTCGGGTTGCAGTCGAATTTCCAGACGAGCTTGCTCTTGCCGCCTTCGCCCCGGGCGTCGAAGGCGTACATCCAGCCGTCGCCTCCGCCGAAGAGCACCTGCGGGATGCCGCCGAGCTCGGCGTAGGCGGGGCTCGACCACTGGCCGTGGAGCACGTTGGCCCCCGGCGAGTTGTCGGCCCAGAGCACCTTGCCGTCCCGCTTGTCGATGCAGATGAAGCTCGGGGCCTCGAAGTTGGGCAGGTTGATGTGCCCCTCGTCCACGCCGTTGCTCGTGTTCACGAAGAGCATGTCGCCCGCGCTCGTCACGCTGCAGGAGCACATGTTGTGCTGGGAGACGCCGAGCTGCTTCATCATGTCGAGCACCCAGACGACGTCGGCCTCGTCCTTCTCCTGCACCTTTTCCGCGGTGAAGGGGCCGTCGTTCTCCCCGTCCCGGAAGCCCTCGGTGTCGAGGCATTTCACCTCGCCTCGGCTCGTCACGTACCACAGCCTGTCGCCCTCGATGAGTGGTGCGCAGCAGATTCCCTGGAGCGGCCAGTCGTGCACGCGGCCGGTCGGGAGCTTCTCGCTCGAATCCTGCCAGAGGAAGGAGCCGTCCTTCAGGTCGAAGGCGAGGAGGCAGCCGAGATCGACCGCCGGCGGGTACCGCTTCAGCCAGCCCTTGCCGTTGTTGGTGCCGACGTAGGCCTTGCCTCCGGCCACCACCGGATTCCCGTAGCTCTGGCTTCCCAGGGCCGCGACCCAGGCGATGTTTTTCCCCGTGCCCGGCTTCCAGTCGCCGGTCTCCTGGTCGAACTCGCCCGGCTCCCACTCGGTGGGCAGGTTCTTCGCGTCGGGCGCGTTGTTGCGGGTCGGGGAGCCGCCCCACTGGTTCCACTCGGCGGCGCCGGCCGCGGTCGTGACGGCGGCGAGCAGGAAAAAGCAGGAACGGGAACTGATTTTCATGGCACGGCCTCCACGGAGACGTTGTCGATGTAGATCTCGGAATCCTTCGAGTTTCCGAAGAAGCCAGGGCTTCCCTGGAGATTGCCGGCCTCGTGTGCCGCCTCGATCGTCCAGGTCGGGGGCTCGGGCTCGCCGCGAGGCCAGACCTTGCCGCGGAGCAGGGCCACGCCATCCTTCGTGCGGGCTTCGAACCTCATCGTGTACCAGCGGCCCGCCTCCCATGTGAAGGGGATCGTCTTCGAGAAGTGCGTCGCCACCTGTGGCGGCCAGCTGCGAAGCTGCAATTGCTGCGCGGCGCCCATCAGGTCGAGCGTGTACCGCTGGGCGATGAGCCCCATGTCGGGCATGCGGGCCTTCTCGAGCGCGGCTGCCGTGCCGAAGGTCTTGGCAAAGGCGTCGGCGTCGCTGGCGGAAGCCTTCGTGGCGTCGGACGCCGGCGACCCGGGCTTCGCGACGACCGTTTCCTGGGCGCGGAAGTCGGCCTTGATCGCGTAGTCGTGGAGCGTGATCGGCCCGATCCAGCCCTGGCTGCGGGTGCCCTTGGGGATCGTCGTCACCTTCACGAGGCACTTCGAGCCGTCCACCTCACGGACGACGTGGCGATACCGCATGCCGATCCAGGGCAGCGGCGGCTCCCCCTTCACGACGCCCGTCTTCGGATCGGCGGCGAGCGGGATCTCCTCGAAGTCGAACTTCCAGGGCAGCGGCGGCATCGAGCGGATGCGGGCCTTCCCCTCGAGGTCGCCCACCTTGGCCGTCACGATCGCAGCGGCGTGCTTTCCGGGTGGCGACGTGTACACGCCGTCGCCGGAGACCTCGCCCGCCGTCGCCTCGAACCTCAGCGGCGAGCCGTTCAATTCTTTCACGAACCTCCCGGCGGCGTCGAACAGCCGCACCTTCAGGGGCAACGTCTCGCCGGCCGCGATCTGTGCCTCGGCCGGAACGACCTGCACCCAGGCCGGCTCGCCCGCAGGCCCGTTCGTCGACGCCGAAACCTGCCGGGCGGCCGAGGCCCGCGGCTGCTCCTTCGCGGTCGCGACCGTTGCGGACGCGTCCCCGAGGCAATAGAGCCGCTCGCCGGTCGTCAGGTAGAGCCGCCCTTCGGCGGCGATCGGCGAGGCGGTCACCTCGTCCTCCTCGTCGAACCGCATGCGGTTGACGAACTTCATGCCGTCCTTCGTCGGCTCGAGCACGTGCCAGCCGCTCGTCGAGCAGACGTAGAGCTTTCCGTCGGCCACCAGCGGGCTGCCGCGGACGATCGTGCCGAGCAGTTTCTGCGGCTTGCCCACCGGCTCGCCCGACGCCTTGTCGAAGGCGTAGACCTTCGCACCGTCGTCGATGAAGTAGACCCGTTCGCCGAGCACCACGGGCATCGAACGGCCGTCCATCACCCCCTTCTTCTGCCAGACCATGGCGGCTGTGGTGATGTCACCGGCTCCGGTGGCCTTGAAGGCCGTGGCCGAGCCCATCGACGTGTTGTCGAGGTTTTCCTCCGCCTGAGAGATGTAGACCGTGTCGGCGACGACGAGCGGCGCCGTGTTGATCCCGCGGCGGGAGAGCTTGAAGTTCCAGACGGCCTTGCCGGTCCGCGGCTGAAAGTTCCAGACGCTCCCGTCGCTCGACCCGAAGACGAACGCGGCCTGGCCGCCGAAATCGGCGATCGAGGGCGTGCTGTAGGTCGTGTCCTCGGGAAGTTCCTTCGTGCCGTTCAGCCAGCGGACGGCCCCGGTCGCCTTGTCGAGCCCCAGGAATCGGTGCGCGGGCCGGGCCGTGTCGCCCCACCCGGTCACGACGGCGCTCGCGATCACCATGTCCTCGAACACGACCGGGATGTTGGTCCGGCCGCCGTAGGTAGAGAGAAAGCCGAACTCCTCGTGGAGCGATCGCTGCCACTTCGTCGTGCCGGAGGCCGCATCGATCGCCGTGAACACGCCGCAGACACCATGGGCGAAGACCGTGTTGCTCGCCGGATCGGCGACGATCGCCGACCAGCCGACCCGCTCGGCGGGCACGTCCGAGAGGTAGACGTTGAAGACGTTCTCCCAGAGCTTCTGTCCGGTCTTGGCGTCGAGGCAGAGCACCTTCTCCGCCTCCTGTTTCGTGCCGGGCTTGTGCCGCACGAGCGTGAAGATCCGACCCCCGATGATCACGGGGGTGGAGATGCCGCCTGCCTCGTCGTTCTTCCAGAGGACGTTCGTTCCCTTCTCGGGATCGAACGAGGTCACGAGCGGCGGGCCGGCGTAGTGCCTGTCCTGCATCGGACCCCGCCAGTCGGGCCAGTCGGTCGCCCGGGCGGCCCCCACACCGGCCACCGACGCGGCGACGACGGCCGCCATGACGCACGAGCGCATTCCACTCCTCATAGATAGAGATTGTGTGACGGATTGGTTGTGTGACGCCTGGCTATCCGCCTGTCCGCCGATCATAGCTGCCGATCATAGCTCGCCGGACATTCCGGGCCATAAAGGCCCGGAATCATCGAGCACCTAGTGTCCTGAATTTCCGATTCAGGACACTAGCCGCCGAATCCGGCAGCCTTCGCGTCCTCGGGCAGTTTCGGATCGACGAGGCCAATCGCCCCCTTTCCCCCCTGGATGCGACCATCGGTGTCGGCCTGGATGCTCTCGACGTCGGCGTTCCAGAACTTCTGCCGTGTCGCGGCGTCGACCGTGGCGAACGGACGCACCACCCGCATGCCGACGCCGAGGGCCGGCTCCTCGGTGTACCACCACGGGCTCTTGGGCTCGTTGGGGTCGATGTCCTTCCAGGCGAGATCCTCGCTGCCTCGCCGGGCGGCGCTGCGGCACTGTGCGGGCTCATCGTAGAAGGCGCCGCCCCGCACGACCCGAGGCGACAGCTCGGTCGGCCATTCGATGCAGTCGGCCACGGTTGACGGCTGCGGGAGTGCCGCCTGACGCGCGTAGCCCTTCTCCATCATCTGGTCGATGACCCATTCGGCGACGTTGCCGTGCATGTCGTGGAGGCCCCATGCATTCGGCGCGAGTTTGCCGACGGGATGGGTCGTCTCGTCGGAGTTGTCGGCGAACCAGGCGAACTTGCCGAGCGACTCCGCATTCTCGCCCGAGTGCCATGGCGTCTGCGTGCCGGCGCGACAGGCGTATTCCCACTCGCTCTCCGTCGGCAGCCGGTAGAACCTGCCCGTCAGCCCGCTGAGCCATTTCGTGTATTGCCGGGCCGCGAACTGGGTCATGGTGACCGCCGGCTGCATCGGATTCTCGCCCTTGATGAACGTCGTGGTCGGATCGTAGAGCTTCGACGGTGCGGTGACCGCGTCGGCGATGTTGTCGGCCGTCACCGTGCGGACCCCGGCCGCCTTGAGCGCGAGAAAAAGGTCGCAGGCCGCCATGTACTGCTTGTATTCCCCCCAGGTCACCTCGCAGCGGCCGATCCAAAAGGGTTCGATGTGGACGCGGTGGACCGGCCCCTCCTTGCCGTCGCGGCCCTTCTCGGCGTCGCCGCTGCCGATCGCAGCCTCGCCCCCGGGCACGGGCACCATCGTGAAGCGGACGTCGGTTCCGGGGATCGTCTCCTCGTAGGGGACGAGCCAGCCATCGGCCACCCGCACGACATTTCCATCGACGCCCGCGGGCCGTTCGTTTCCGGCGACGAATCCCGGGTCGGCGGCACAGGCGGGCCGGGGGGGCGTCGGCAGGCAGCAAAGAACCGATGCGAGCAGGGCCAGACTCGAGAAGCGCACGTCATGTCGCATGATGGGGCTTTCGCGGGGCGGGAGGGGGCGGCTTGTTGCGACTTGTAAGTCTACCCTCCGTCGAACGGCGCAGCCATTGACCGGACGGGGGTTCGTGCCCGAGAGTTGGGGAAGGAGGACCCAGTCATCGCCCGTGCCCCGAAGCCCACGAACCCCGCCCCCGGCAAATCCGCCGCGGGGGGCGGCAAGGCGTCCGACTCGCCGAACGAACGGGTCGTGTCGGAGAACCGCCGCGCGCGGCACGACTACGAAATCATCGACACGCTCGAGTGTGGAATCGTGCTCGTCGGCAGCGAGGTGAAGAGCCTGCGGTCGGGAAAAATCTCGCTCGAGGAGGCCTACGGCCGCGTGGAGCGCGGGGAGGTGTGGCTCCTCGGCTGCGACATCCCGGAGTACGAGAAGGCCAACCGGCTCAACCATGTGCCGAAGCGGCCGCGGAAGCTGCTTTTGCACCAGCGTGAAATTCGGAAGTTCGCCGGGCATGCCTTCGAGAAGGGGCTGACGCTCGTGCCGCTGAAGATGTACTTCAAGGGAGGCCGCGCGAAGGTGCTGCTCGGCGTGGGCCGGGGCCGGCAGCTTCACGACAAGCGGCAGCAGCTCAAGGCCAAGTCGGCGAAGCGCGACATGGAGGTGGCGATCAAGGGCCGATCGGGCAGGAAATAGCGATCGGGCGGAAATCGATGGTCCGGAAACAGGGCGGGCGGCCGCCGGGGTTCGTGAACCACCGGCGGCCGCCCTTTTGTTTGCTTCGGTCGATCTGGTTCCGTCAGCGACCCGCGCCGGCCATCATCTCGGCGTTCTCTTCGGCTTCGAAGCCGTTGAACGAAGCGTCGAGGCTGTCCTGCGGGTGCCACAGCGGGAGGCCACGCTGGATCCGTTCGGCCAGCACGTCGATCTTCTGACGCGATCCAGCCGGGGCGGTCGTCGGCACGAAATCAGGGGACATCTGGGGTTCGAAGTTTTCGTCGTGACCATACAACTCGATGATCTCAAACACATTGCGAATCCGGGCCATCGGAACGGTACAACTCCTTTTCGTAGGGGTCTTGTTTTCGTACGGGTCTTGGGGTGTGGCGTCTTGGAATGAACAGCAAAAATGATCGTCGGATCAGCCCAGCATGAACGACGACACGATGCCGCGCGTCGATCATCGGCCCGCGTCGCCGACCATCGCCCTTTCCCGACGACCAGCGAACCGTGGCCCGTCGAAGCGACGATGCGACGAAACAGGCCGTCGTGCTTCCCGCAGATTCGACAGCCTGAGGGCTGCAGCGGGGACGAGAGCTGCTCCGAACGAACACATTATGGAGGGGAAAAAGTCGGCGTCAAATTTTTGCACGTCTCGTTTGTCGGGCCGGCCCGGACGCTGGGTGAAAAGCATCGTGAACCCGCCGTGAAACCGTCGATTTTGCCGGTCTGGAATCGGGGGAAGTACGATGGAGCCTTGGCATGTCGCGACGTGCGACCCGCACAGGCAAGGCCCGAATGGCTCAACAGTTCACCGGCTCTCTCGTCAGCTATCCGGCGAGGGTCTCCTTCGCGGCCTACTTCGCCGCGATCCTGCTCGGGGGCTTCGCCCTCACGCTGCCTGTTGCGAGGGTTCCCGACCGGCCCCCGATCACGCTCGTGGATGGCATCTTCACCGCCACGAGCGCCTGTTGCGTCACGGGGCTGACCGTCCGTTCGACACTGCACGACTTTTCGTTTTTCGGCCAGGCGGTGATCCTCTTCCTCATCCAACTCGGCGGTCTGGGCATCATGACGCTCACCACCCTCGTCGCCTCGAACCTCGGCGGCCAGGCCACGCTCCACCAGCGGGCCGTGATTTCCGAGACTCTCGGTGTCCGTGGCGGTCGCGACGTGCGGTGGATCGCGGGGGCGGTGCTGGCGACCGTCTTCCTGGCGGAGGCCTGCGGGTTCGCCGCGCTCTTTGCCGCCGGCTGGGCCGCGGCGGCGCCGGGTGAGGTGGCATGGGGCGAGGTGGCCTGGAAGGCGGCCTTCCACTCGATTTCCGCCTTCTGCAACGCCGGCTTCGCGCTCGGCGACGACAACCTCATGCCCGACGCCGGCGCCCCGGTGGTCAACGTCGCCATCTGCTCGCTCATCATCGTCGGCGGCATCGGTTTTCCCGTCATCTTCGACATCTACTCCCGCGTGCGGGCTCGGGAGCGGATCTGGGACCGGCTCCACATGCAGTCGAAGCTCATGCTCGTCGGCACGGCCGCCCTCCTCGCCTTCGGTGCCGCCACGTTCTGGCTGCTCGAGTGGGACGACGCCATCGCCGGGCGGTCGTTCGGCACGAAGCTCCTCATGGGACTCTTCCATTCGACCACCTGCCGCACGGCCGGCTTCAACACCATCGACTACGGCACCCTCTCGAGCGCCACGCTCTTCATCACGATCATCCTCATGGCGATCGGCGCCGGGCCCTGCTCGACCGGCGGCGGCTTCAAGGTGAGCACCTTCATGACCCTCGCGATCCGGGCGTGGTCGAGCTTCCACGGCCTCAAGAACGCCAACTTCTCCCGCCGCACGATCCCGTCCACCGCCGTGGAGCGATCGACCGTCACCGCCCTCCTCTTCGCGGCGCTGGCGATCTTCGCGCTCATCGCGGTGCTCGTGGTGGAGAAGGGGGGCGACATCACCGGCCGCTCCCGATGGTTCCTCGAGGCCCTCTTCGAGTGCATTTCCGCCCTCGGCACGGTCGGGCTCTCGACGGGAATCACGCCGCTGTTGTCCGACGCGGGTAAGATCGTTCTCGTCGGGCTGATGCTGGCCGGCCGGCTGGGGCCGATCACCGTCGCCGTCGCCCTTTCCCGGGAGCAGCGAACCTACCAGCCGACCTATCCGGAGGAGGCGCCGCTCATCGGCTGAACCACATGGCACGTTCCGACGCGAGGATCTTCATCATGCTCGGCATGGGCACCTTCGGGGCCGCCCTCGCCACCAAGCTCGCGAGCAACGGCTGCCGCGTGATCGGCGTCGACCAGCGGAAGGAGCGGCTCGAGGTGGTGAAGAACCACATCTACGAGGCCGTCATCGGCGACTCGACCGAGCGGGAGCTGCTCGAGAACCTGCCGATCCGCGACGCCACGGCCGTCTTCATCTCGCTCGGCGAGAGCATCGCGACGTCGCTCCTCGCGACGCTCCACGTGAAGGAACTGGGAGCCCGGAACGTGATCGTGAAGGGGGTGACCCACGAGCACGGCAAGATCCTCGAGCACCTCGGCGCCGACCGGGTCGTGTTTCCGGAGGAGGAGGTGGCCCGGGAACTCGCCGACCGGATGACCTGGCCCAACGTGCTCGACTACCTTCCGATCGATCCCGACTACAGCGTCGCCGAAATCGCGATGCCGGCGTCGCTGTCGGGCAAGACGCTCGCCGAGGCCAACCTCCGCAGCCGGATCGGCGTGCACGTGATGGGCCTCAAGGACGTCATGACCGGCCGGTTCGAGATGTTTCCCGACGGCAAGACACGCCTGCTCGAGGAGCAGGTGCTCCTCGTCGTCGGCCGTGAAGCCGAGCTCGCGGCGCTCCGCGAGATGAAATAGCCTGCCGCTGGCGTGCGGGGTTCGGGGCTGGCCGGGCCCGCGCGCCCGGACGTTAGCTGCGCGACCACACCGGGACGCGGATCGGTGCCCGCCCAGCCCACCG
>DHLZ01000146.1:28160-40570 GCA_002405515.1 Planctomycetaceae bacterium UBA4655 | reverse complement strand
CGTGAGCGTGCTCAGCACGCTGACCTTCCGCGAGCGCGAGATCATCAAGCTCCGCTACGTCATCGTCGACGGCTACACCTACACGCTCGAGGAGGTCGGCCGCATCTTCCGCGTGACGCGGGAACGCGTCCGCCAGATCGAGGCGAAGGCGGTGAAGAAGCTCCAGCACCCGGTCCGTTCGAGGCAGCTCGAGGGCTTCCTCGAAGGGACGGTCGTGGAAGAGGTCGCCGGCTGACGCCGGTTCGACGGATTCTGTGACCGAGGCGGGCGGGGGCGGCGCGGGGCGACCCCCTCGCCCCCCCGAAGCCCGGAGGGGCCCGCTTTCTGGTATGATTCAGAAATCCGGAAAGGGGTTCCATGGCCGTCGTCGTCGTCACTGATCTGCTCCGCACGCTCCACCGCATGCACCGCCAGCTGGCCGACCTGCGCGACCGTCTCACCGGCGGCCCCCGCCAGGTCGCGGCCTTCAAGGCGAGGCTCGCCGCCTCCGAGGCTGCGTTCACCGCCGCCAACGACGCCGTCAAGAAGGGGAAGGTGACGGCGGACCAGAAGCAGCTCCAGCTTCGCACCTCCGAATCGAAGCAGCGGGATCTGGAGGCGAAACTGAACGCCTGCAAGACCAACCGGGAATACCAGACGCTCAAGGAGCAGATCGCCGCCGACTCGATGGCGATGAAGGTCCTGGAGGACGAGATTCTCGAGGCCCTCGAGCGGATCGACGCGCTCAGGAAGGACGTCCCCCCGGCGGAGCAGCAGGTCGCCCAGATCAAGAAACTCGTCGCCGAGAAGGAGGACGAGGTGCGACGCGAGAAGGCACAACTCGAGGCGGAGGTCGCCAGGATCGAGGGGGAACTCGCCGCCGGCGAACGCGAACTCCCGGCCGACATCGTCGAGGCCTATCGGCGGGCCGTGAAGACGAAAGGGGCCGACGGCATGGCGCCGATCGAGGGGGAGAGTTGCGGCGGTTGCTTTCAGAGGATCACCGACATGATGATGTCGGAGGTCCTTCTCGGCAGGATGGTGATCTGCCGCGGCTGCGGTCGGGTTCTCTTTCCCGCCGCGCCGGCGTAGGCCCATCGACTTCCCGAAATCCCGACCCGGAACAGCATCCGCCCCCGAACAGCGAGGAACGAGCCACAGCCATGTCGTCCGACCGCATCCCCATGACCCGTGCCGGTTACGAGAAGCTCAAGGCGGAAGTCGAGCACCTCGACACCGTCGAGATGCCGAAGCTCGCCCAGCGTGTGGCCGCGGCCCGCAGCGAGGGGGATCTCAGCGAAAACGCCGAGTACCACGGCGCCCGCGAGAGCCAGGGAATGCTCCAGGCCAAGATCAACCTGCTCCGGGACAAGCTCGCCAGGGCGGTCATCGTCGAACGGCAGAAGGAGGCGACGGGCGAGGTGGTCTTCGGCTCGACCGTTGTCGTCAAGGATCTCAAGTTCGGCGACAACGAGACCTTCGTGCTGGTCGGGGCCGGCGAGGAGGACTACGACGCAGGCAAGATCAACGTGGCCAGCCCGCTGGCCCAGGGGCTCCTCGGACGGAAGGTCGGCGAGCGGGTCGCGATCGATGTTCCCGCCGGCAAGATGCAGTTCGAGATCCTCGAGGTCAAGTTCGAGGACTAGTCACGTCCGAGGATCAACGACTTCCTCGAACAGTGCCGAACCGATCCGCACGATCGTCGAACCCTCGAGGATCGCCTCGCGGAAGTCGCCGCTCATTCCCATCGAGAGTTCCTCGAGCGACTCCGCCCCCGGCGTGCCGCGGAGCGAGTCGCGAACCGCGCGGAGCGTCGCGAACTGCCTGCGGGCCACGTCGCGGGCTTTCGCCGCATCCGCCCCCTCGTCGGCCGCCGATGCCATTCCCATCAGCCCACGCACGCGAATGCCACCGCAGCCGGCCGCCGCGGCCACGAGCGACGCCACGTCGCCGATCGCCGCGCCCGTCCGTCCGGCTGCCCCGTCGAGGTTCGCCTCGACGAGCACCTCGGCGACGCACCCTGCCGCACGGGACTCGTCGTCGATCGCACGCAGCAGCCGGAGGCTGTCGATCGAATGGACGAGGTGCACGACCGGCAGCGTCCGACGCACCTTGTTGCGTTGGAGGTGGCCGATCAGGTGCCATCTCGGCTGCAGTCCCGCGGCCGCGAACGCGTCCGCCTTCCTCCAGAGCTCCTGCGGCCGGCTTTCGGCGAGGTCCCGGCAGCCGGCCTCGTAGACCGCCATCGCCGCCTCGATCCCGACGTACTTCGTGACGCCGACGATCCTGACGGTGCTCGGGTCCCTGCCCGCCTCGCGGCAGGCCTCGGCCACCGATGCCCTCACGGATGCGTAGTTCTCGGCGACCCGCCGGAGCATCACTGGATCTCGATGAGCCTTTCGACCGTTCCGCTGCGACCCACCCTGCCAAGCAGGAACTCGCAGGCCAGGTTGCAGCCCAGCACGGTGCGGTTGCGGACGGCGTCGAGCCCGCGGTAGACGAGCCACTGGCTCCCGCCGACCTGGATCCGATATCCGCAGCCGCGATGCTCCGGGAGGTTCTGACGGCTGTCCGCGACCGTAAGCCGCCGCCACGTCAGCGGCTCGCCGATCCGCGACGCATCCAGGTCGAGCCAGATCGGCGCGTAGGTCCTCGCGACCCGCGAACGCCTCGCGTGCACGAGACGGCCGGGCTCCGCCTCGAGCCTGCCGTCGCACGAAGAGGACGACCATTCCGGAAGCGCCAGCGGCAACGCCATCAGCCGCACCGACTCGTCGAACCCGATGAGCTCGCGGGTCTCTTCGGCGGCCTCGAACTCGATCCCGGGACACACGGGCAGGCCGGACTGGTACTCGATCTCCATCGCCAGCCGCGGCGAATCGGCGGAACCGGCCCGCGCCGAATCTTCGGAGGGAACGATCGCGTCGGCAACGAGCAGCACCCGGTCCCGGGGAGCGAAAACGAGCTGGCGTTCGAGTCGCAGACCGCGGGACAGCGGCAGCGTCCATTCGGCGAACGTCGTCTCCGAAGCCCCGTCCGCCTTGGCTGCCGTTTCCGTTTCGAAGCAGGAATCCGCCCAGGGGCCGGTCGGTTCGACCGCGGCGCCGTCGGCCGAAGCCTGGAACGACCATTCGCCGCAGCAGAGCAGCCTGGACTCGACGACGACCTCGAGGTGCATCGAGGCCCCGCGCGCATCGACGAGGATCCTCATGGAGCCTCGCCCGCGGCCGGAGCGCATGACGGCGAAGCCGCCAGCGGAATGGCTTGCCGCGGGTTTCACGCCGTGTCGCCTGGCGACGTCGACGATCGACTCCCATCCCTGCGACATCGTCCACCCGCCCCGCGCGGCGGGTTTTCCGCGACGGCGGTCGGCCGGCAGGAGCCGCATCGCCGTCTCGATCGCCGAGAGCAGGGCGTCGCGGACGCGGGGGGACCATGGCACGTCGCCCGTCTCCTCCGCCCGCAGATGCACTCCCGCCCAGCGGGCCACCGTCTCCAGGATCGCTTCCGATCCGGTCCGTCCGATCGCGCCACCCGAGGGCATGAGCTGCTCGATTTCCGCCTCGACGGCGGCCACGGCGAGCGGTGCAAAACGGTCGCACGCCTCGACGTCGGCGAAGAGCCTGCCGAGCACGAGCAGAAATCCGGCCGGCGTCGTGTCGCCGGCCTCGACCGCAGGAAGCAATGCACTGGCGATCCCCTCGATCCGCTGGAACGCGGCCCCGGAGGTGACGCTCGAACGCTTCGACCGCGCGGCCCACGCCAAGCCCCACGCGGCGGCTTCGGCCGCCGTCGCCCGTCCCGCGAAACCCTCGCCGTTTCCGGCGGCGTCGATGACCGCGTCGAGAAGGCCGCCCGGCTTCGTGATCTCGGCGGCTTTCTCCCCCGCGGCGATCGCCCGCGCGAGCGACATCAGCCGCTTTCTCGGATCGTTCGAGTCACACTCCAAGCCGAGTCGGCGGATCGCGGCGACGGCGACCCTCCGCTTGATCCGCTCCGGCGGCCGCTTGCGGTGGCTCGTGCGGTGGTGAGTCGGTGTCGGGACCATGGCCGGCGGTTTGGCGTGCATGGCATCGCCGTTGGCCGATGGACGGGGAACTTTTCGGGCTTTTCGCTTCGTGCTGTTCATTCCGGTATGGTACAACAACTTTTTCCGCCGGAGGCCTGTCCCATGCGTTTCCCCGACTCCATCGACCGCCCCGCGGTCGTCATGGCGGTCGCCGCCGCTTTTTCGGCTGTCTTCGGCTGCACCGCGGCCGACGCCCCCTCCCTCAAGCGGCTCTCGAAGACCGACGCCGTCTGGATCGACGACAACCGCAAGGAACTCGTCGTCCGCGGCACCGTCGTGCTCGATCGAGGCCCGCTGGAGCTTTTCGCCTGCCCGAAAGGCACGAAGGAACACGAGGCGGTCGTGGCGGTGGACGCGAAGGCACAGATCGTCCATGCCGGATTGCTCGCCCTCGGCCTCGAGCCGGGAAAGCCCGTGTCGTTCGACCCCAAGTACGTCGCGGCGACGGGCCCGGTCGTGAAGATCCGTATGCGGTGGAAGGGCAAGGATGGAAAGGTCGTGGAGACCCAGGCGCAGGACTGGATACGCGATACCCGAACCGGCAAGCCGATGGCCGCGGATTGGGTGTTCGCGGGCAGTTCGTTCTGGAAGGACGAGACGACCGGCGACGAGTTCTACCAGGCCGACGGCGGCGACCTCGTCTGCATTTCCAACTTCCCGACCGCGACGCTCGACCTCCCGATCACCAGTTCCCAGTCGAACGAGGCACTGGTGTTCGAAGTCATGGAAGGGGTCGTTCCGCCGCGGGACACGGCGGTGGAGATGATCCTCTCGAAGGGCGTCAAGTGAGCCGTGCGTGGCGGAGGATTTCCTCCGCCGTCGCGACGTAGCCGACATAGAACGGCCCGAACTCCGCGTAGCGGGCGCTCGCCTCGTCGAACCGCATCGTGTAGACGATCTCCTTGAGAAAATCGGGCTTGCGTGCCCAGAGCGTCACGCCCCACTCCCAATCGTCGAGGCCGACGCTCACCGTGATCAGCTGGGTCACGCGACCGCCGAAGCTCATCCCCGTGCGACCATGCTCCGCCATCAACCGGCTGCGTTCGGAGAAGGGCAACGTGAACCAGTTTTCCCCGACCTTCCGCTTCTTGTTCATCGGGTAGAAGCAGGCGTTGGGCCAGGGCGGAAAATCGGGCTCGAGCCTGGCCCGGCGCATGGCTCCTTCCCGGGAGGCATAGGCCTGCACCTTCGCCCGGTAGGAGGCTCCGTCGCGTTCCTCCCCCTCGGCGACGAGCCGCTCCCCGTACTGCTCGACCGTCGGAACGTATTCACTGACCTCCGTGAGGCTCACGAACGAGTAGGTCGGCACGATGCATTGGCCCATCGGCCCGGAAAGCAGCCGCTGGTGCACCGCCTCGACGACCAGCGGCGACGGATCCATGACCATGAGGCCGAAGTCGGCCTTGTGACCCGGCACGATCCAGCACTGCAGCCGCTTCGGCCCGCCGTCCGCCGACGGCCCCCTATCCACCGACGGATCGACCGCCGCCACAAAGGCGTCGGCAGCCTGCCGCCTGGCCTCGGCGGACAGGCCGGCCAGCCGGCAGCGGTCGAACGAATAGAAAAAGTGGGTCACGTGCCAGCCGCTGCTCGGCACGTGGGAGACATCATCCGATCCGGCTTCTTCGGCCCTGGCGTGCGGCCTGGAACCGGTCTGGGCCCGCGGGCTGGAGGGAACTGGAGAAGGTTCGTTCACGGTTGGGGCACTCCGGCAGGTTTCGCGGGAAACAGACTGTCACGACCGATGCGGGCCACGATATCATGCGGATGAAGGACGCACAGGAGCGGCCCCCGAAACCACGAGCAGGGGCGATCACGGCAGCGGCCGATCACAAAAAGAGCCGATCTCAAATCACAGGGGGAGCGCGACATGGGACAGGCAATCGTCGATCCGGCCGAACTGCGGCGGTTCGCAGCCCGGCTGAAGCACTTCAGCGGCGAGGTGATGACGCAGATGCAGGCAGTCCAGCGGCAGCTTGCGGCTCTCGGGGCGACCTGGCGAGACCAGGAGCACCAGAAGTTCGCGGAGGCCTTCGAGCAGCAACTCGCACAGTTCGGTCGCTTCGTCCAGTCGACCGAGGACTACGTCCCCTACCTGCAGCGGAAGGCGGAACGCGTCGAGGAATACCAGCAGCAACGCTAGTCGGGAACATCATGTCTGGACAGGCTGACGTCAAATCGATCGACACGCTGGCGTTCGTGAAGGCGGCGCTCGCCAACTACGCCCACGAGTCCGGGCAGGCGCTCGCGGAGGTCGAGATCGAGGGTCGCCGGGCGGTCGAATGGATCACGGTGGACCGGGCCGAGTTTTGGAAGGCGGAGGTCCGCCGGTCCGCCGACCTCGTCAACCAGGCGATGAAGGATCTCGAGCACTGCCGCACGTTCAAGAAGGTCGGCGACAACCAGCCGTCGTGCATCGAGGAAAAGAAGGCACTCGAAAAGGCGAAGGCCAGGCTCGCGTTCGCCGAGCAGAAGCAGGAGGCCGTCCGCCGCTGGACGCCCGTCGTGCAGCAGCAGTTCCGAGAGACCGGCGTGCGGATGGTGCACTTCAGGGACATCATCGACGTCCAGATCCCGAAGGCGGTCGCACGCATGGAGCGGATGCTCAAGTCGCTCGACGCCTACAAGAGCGTGAGCGGACCGGCCGGCCGCAGCGAGACCGGTGGAGACGCCGCCGCGACGAGCGTCGTCCGCCAGGAGCCGTCGGAATCCGGTGCGGCGACCGGCGCGGCCGCCGGCACGACCCCGGCGACAACGACGACGACTCCGGCGAATCCGGACGGGCGGGCGGCGAATCCGGACGGGCGGGCGACGGAGGGCGGCACATGAGAGTCGGAGATCTCTCGAGCGGCGCGTCGAAGCTGGCGCTCGCGCTGAAGCAGCTGGACTTGAAGTGGGAGTCGGCCAAGGAGACCTGGAACGACGGCACGAGCCGGCAGTTCCACAAGGATCACATCGAACCACTCTCGCCGGACGTGAAGGAGATGCTCGAATCGCTTGGGAGGCTGGCCGAGGTACTCGCCCGGGCCGCCCGCGACGTGAGCGACCATGGATCCTGACTCCCCCCGGAATCCCTACGACCGCGAACTCCTCCGTTGGCAGATCGAGCGGCTGCGGCGGGAGGCGGGGGTGCGTGCCGGCCTCGAGGAGGAAATCCTCTCGCAATACTCCGAGGCGATCGCCAGGGCCGAGGCCGACGCGAAGTCCGGCCTGGAGACGACACGGGCGGAGTTCCAGGCCCGGATCGACGCGGCGAAGCGGGAATACGCGACGCTGACGAAGCGGATCGAGGCGCAGACGGAGGCCGATCGTGGCAAACTCGAGGAGCAGCGAAAGGCTGTCACCGCCGACATCAAGCGAAAGTGCGACCGCGAGGCGCAGCGGCTGAAGGAGGATTTTGCGGGTGACGAGATCCCGTACCGCGAGGTCCACAAGGACGACCGCAAGAAGCCGCTCCTCATCGCCGCCAAGAGCGAGAAGGAAGTTGCGGCGGCGATGAAGCTGCTCGAGGAAGTCTCCTCGAAGGTGGCCAAGACCATGGCCGACCGGGGCGTGAAGCCGCACGCCGAAGCGGAAAACGCCGAGGCAAGCCAGCCCGAGGCGGCCGCCCGGTCCGAGGCGTCGGTCGTCGAGGGGCCGGAGTCGCTCAAGCGGCTTCTCGAGTTGAAGGACCTCGGCATCCAGATCGCCCGAAATGCCATCGAGATGCCCGAGGCAAGGTCGGCGTTCTCGTCCGGGCTCAAGGCCGCAGTCGGCTTGCTGTCGATGCTTCTGGGTGTCGGCGGCGCCGCCGCCGCCTTCTTCATGCTTCCAGGCGACCTCACGCTGAAGGCTTCGGCGGCGGCGGGATCCGCGGCCGTCATCATCGGCGGCTTCGGCGGCGGCGGCAGCCTGTTCGTGCGGAAGAAGCGGACGGCGGTTCGGGTGAAGACGTCGGAATGCGCCGCCCAGCTCGCCGGCATCGTGGCGGAGGCCGGGGCCACCGCCGCCGCGGCCGGCCGGTTCATCAAGCAACGCCGAGAGGAGCAGTCGAGAAGGATCGAGGAGAACTTCAACGCAGGGCTCGAGGCCCGCAAGGAAAAGCACACCCGGCAGCTCGAGGAGCTCGCGGCGAAGCGGGACAAGGCGCTGGCCGACCTCGAGGCCAAGGCGTCGGCCGCAGCCGACGGGCTCGCGAAGCGGCTCGCGACCGTCCGCGAGGGGCTGGAGTCGAAATACCCGCCGCTCATCGCCGCGCTCGGCGACGAATGCGCGGCGAAGGTCGCGGCGATCGAGACCGCCCACCGGGACACGGCCAGGGCGATCGAGGACCGCAAGACTTCCCGCTGGTCGGCCATGTCGGAGGCATGGAGGCAGGTTCGCGAGGAGACGACGGCCGTGTACGAGGCCGCGAAGGTGGTGGACGACGCCTCGTTCCTGCCGTGGCCGGCTCTCGCCGACGAGTCGAATCCGCTCCCTTCGCTCGCCCCTCCCGGCCTGAGGTTCGGCTCGCTCGCCCTGTCGATCCGGAGGATTCCCGGCGGGGTCTCGCCCCACGCGGAGCTCAACGAATTCGGACCGGAGTCGTGGACGCAGCCGGCGATCCTCCCCTTTCCGGTCGCCTCGTCAGTGCTCGTGAAGACGACGGGCGACCAGGCGGAGGCGGCGAGCGGGATGATGCAGGCGCTCATGCTCCGGATCGCGACCGGCATCCCCCCCGGGCAGAGTCGCTTCACGATCCTCGACCCGCTCGGGCTCGGCAAGCAGTTCGCCGGCTTCATGCACCTGGCCGACCATGACGAGCTGCTGGTCACGAGCCGCATCTGGACGGAGCCCTCCCAGATCGAGCAGCGGCTGGCTGACATCACCGAGCAGATGGAGGTCGTGATCCAGAAGTACCTCCGCAACGAGTACGAATCGATCGGGGCGTACAACGCCGATGCCGAGGTGCCCGAGCCCTACCGGTTCGTCTGCGTCGCCAACTTCCCGGCCAACTTCACCGAGACGAGCGCCCGCAGGCTTGCGAGCATCGCCGCCAGCGGAGCCCGCTGCGGCGTCTACGTGATCCTCTCGGTCGACATGAAGCAGACGATGCCTCCCAACTTCAGCCTCTCAGACGTGGAGAAGCATGCCACGACCGTCGTCCTCAAGGACGGCACGTTCACCTGGCAGGATCCGGAGTTCTCCAAGTGGCCGCTCTCGGTCGAGCAGTCGCCGTCCGACGAGGTCTTCACGTCGATCATCCAGCGGGTGGGCCGTGCCGCGAAGGCGGCCAAGCGGGTGGAGGTTCCCTTCGACCGCGTGGCCCCGGTCGAGCAGGACTGGTGGAAGGGAAGCACCGCGAGCGAGGTGCTCGCGCCGCTCGGTCCCGCGGGTGCGAAGAAGCTGCAGTACCTCAAGCTCGGCAAGGGCACGAGCCAGCACGTGCTCATCGCCGGCAAGACCGGCTCCGGCAAGTCGACGCTCATGCACGCGATGATCACGAGCCTCGCGCTGCAGTACAGCCCCAACGAGATCCAGTTCTATCTCATCGACTTCAAGAAGGGCGTCGAGTTCAAGCTGTACGACCACTACCGGCTGCCGCATGCCCGCGTGATCGCCATCGAGAGCGAGCGGGAGTTCGGGCTCTCGGTGCTCGAGCAGCTCGACCGGGAGCTGAAGCGTCGCGGCGACCTGTTCCGCGACCTCGCGGTGCAGGACGTGGCCGGCTTCCGCCAGACGGGCCATGCCGACCCGATGCCGCGAATCCTGCTCGTGATCGACGAGTTCCAGGAGATCTTCGTCGAGGACGACAAGCTCGCCCAGGACGCGGCGCTCATCCTCGACCGGCTCGTGCGACAGGGACGTGCCTTCGGCATCCACGTGCTGCTGGGCTCCCAGACGCTCGGCGGCTCCTACAGCCTCCCGCGGGCGACGATGGGCCAGATGGCGGTGCGGATCGCGCTGCAGTGCAACGAGGCCGATTCGAGCCTGATCCTCTCCGAGGAGAACTCCGCCGCCCGACTCCTGACGCGGCCCGGCGAGGCGATCTACAACGACGCCAACGGCATGGTGGCCGGCAACAACCCCTTCCAGGTCGTCTTCCTCAACGAAGAGCGGCGGGAACGGTATCTGGGGGCGCTGCGGCAGCTCGCCGACCGACGGACCGACATCCCCGCCCTGCCCCGTCTCGTGTTCGACGGCAACCAGGCGGCCGACCCGCAGGGCAACAGGCTCTTGTCGGAACTGCTCGACACCGGCACCGTCCACGGCCGCGTCCCGAACGTTCCGCTCGCCTGGCTCGGCGACGCGATCGCGATCAAGGACCCGACCGCCGCGCCGTTCCGTCGTCAAGGCGGCGCCAACATGCTCATCGTCGGCCAGCGGGAAGATCTCGCCGCGAGTCTCCTGGCGATGTCGATGGTGAGCCTCGCCGCCGGGCACGACCCGCACCCGGGCGGCGCGACTGGCCGCCCCTGCCGGTTCGTCCTGCTCGAACCGGCGATCGCCGAGGAGAAGCCCGACCTGCTCCTCTCGCGGCTTGCGAGCTTCCTGCCGCACGAGATCGAGGTCGCAGGACGGCTCGGCGTCGCCTCTGCCTTCGACCGGCTCGCCGCCGAGGTGAAGCGTCGGATCGACGGGCAGCTGCTCGACGCGGAGAGCGTCTTCGTGGTGATCCGCGACCTCGGCCGTTTCCGGGAGCTCCGCAAGGCCGACGGCGACTTCGGGTTCTCCTTCGGTTCGGAGCAGAAGGCCGGCCCCGCGACGAACCTTCTGACCGTGCTGAAGGACGGTCCGACCGTCGGCATCCACGTGCTGCTCTGGTGCGACTCGCTCACGAACCTGCAGCGGACGTTCGAGCGGGGAACGCTCAAGGAATTCGAGCTGCGGGCCATGTTTCAGATGAGCGGCAACGACTCGAGCCAGCTCGTGGACAGTCCGGCCGCGAGCAAGCTCGGTCCCCAGCGGGCTCTCTTCATCCACGAGGAGACCGGCACGCTCGAGAAGTTCCGTCCCTACTCCTTCCCGACGGAGGACTGGCTCACCGGCGTTTCGGCGAAGCTCCGCGGCCGCCCCCAGGGCACGCCCGCGGCGCGGCCGGAGCCCTCGGCCGAGCTGGTGTCGCCACGAGCGACCGAGCCGACGGCCGCCGGCTCGGCACCGGGCGACGAATTCGACTTCGGCGGCGGCTTCGGCGACTTCAACTTCGCGAAGTACCTCGACGACCCACCGGCCGAATCGCCGACCAAGACGACTGATCCGGATCCGCCGTCAGGGCCGCCACCCTCGTCCGTCTGACCCGGCACTCCGAGGACAATCCGATGGCGACAGGAAAACCGATGCCAAGGCAGTTGCCAGCCAGCCTGTTTCTCTCGCTGCTCGTCGTCGCCGGGATCGCGACGGCCGCGGACGAGGAACCGCGGCGCAGGGCCTCGCCGCCGGGAACCATTTCGATCCTCTTCGTCGGCGACATCATGCTGGACAACGGGCCGGGGCACGCGGTCGCCAGCGGTCGCGATCCGTTCGCCGCCTGCCGGGAACTGCTTCTCGACGCCGACTTCACGATCGGAAACCTCGAGTGCGTGCTCGGCCAGAAGGGAAAGCAGCAGCTCAAGCCCTACACTTTTCGCGCCGCCATCGGCTCGGAACGTTTTCTGAAGCCGCTGTTTTCGGGGGTGAGCGTCGCCAACAACCACGCCCTCGACTTCGGGCCGGAAGGCCTCGTCGAATCGCTTGCAATCCTCGCCCGCGAGGGCATCCCGCAGATCGGAGGCGGCCGTACGCTCGCCGAATGCCGAAAGCCGCTCGTGTGCAGGAAGGACGGCCTCGCCGTCGCGATCCTCGCCGCGAACGAATTCAGGGCCGAGGCCTACGCCCCGAGCGAGCAGGCCGCGGGCGTGAACCCGATCCGCGAGGGGGACCTGCTGGCCGACGTCCGCGCGGCCGCGGCGTCGGCAGACGCCGTCATTCCTTTCGTCCACTGGGGACCGGAAAACACGCCCGAACCGGGCGAGTCGCAGCGGCGGCTCGCCCGCAGGATGGTGGAAGCCGGGGCCTCGGCCGTCATCGGCGCGCATCCCCACGTCACTCAAACCGTGGACGTGCACCGCGGCGCGCCGATCATCTACAGCCTCGGCAATTTCGTCTTCGACTACTATCCGGTCGATCCGCCGGTCTGGCACGGCTGGGCGGTCAAGCTCTCGATCACCAAGGGAAAGCCGATCGACGTCGAGACCCGCACGGTCGTGCTCGACAAGGAAGGGCTGCCTTCCCAGCTCCGCGAGGAGTGAACCCAGGCGGCGATCACTCCTTCGGCCGGCGGCCGACGCGGACCTCGATCGTGCGGCGATCCTTTCCGCGGACGATCTCGAGCAGAACCGTTTCCCCGATCGGGGCCCTCGTG
>DHLZ01000146.1:18274-27963 GCA_002405515.1 Planctomycetaceae bacterium UBA4655 | reverse complement strand
AGCCCGGCCACCTCCGCGGGCGACTTCGGCTCGACCGCGACCACGAGCGCCCCCTGCTGCTCCGGCAGCATCGGCGGCAGCTCCCGGAGGGCGATCCCGAGATACCCCCGCTCGACATGACCATCGGCGAGAATCTCCCCGGTCACCCGCCGCGCGGTGTTGCTTGGGATCGCGAAGCCGATCCCCCGCGACTCGCGGCCGGCGATGGCGGTGGTGATCCCCACCACGCGGCCGTGGACGTCGACGAGCGGACCGCCGGAGTTGCCCGGGTTGATCGAGGCGTCGGTCTGGAGGAACTCCTGGAACGGATTGTCGGTGACCCCGCGGCGGCCGACGCCGCTGACGATCCCGTAGGTGATCGTGCGGTCGAGGCCGAAGGGATTGCCGATCGCCCAGACCATCTCGCCGACCTCGACGGAGTCGCTGTCGCCCCATGCGGCGGCCGGCAGGTCGTCGGCATCGACCCGGAGGACGGCCAGGTCGCTCGCCGCGTCGCCGCCGACGAGCTTCGCCTTGAAATCGCGGCCATCGGAGAGCTGCACACGAATGCCGTCCACCTGGGCGACGACGTGATAGTTGGTCAGGATCACCCCGGCGGCGTCCACGACCACGCCCGACCCGAACGACTCGTCGGTGAGCCCGGGGCCGTGTTCGCCCCGCAGCGAGCGGATCTCGTCGGCGAGCGTCCGCACCCGGCGGGTCGCGGTCACGTTCACAACCGACGGGCCGATGATCCTCGCGAGCGTCGTGAAGAGCTTTCCGACGCTCCTCAGCTCCGCCTTCGAGGCCGCGTCGCCGATCGCCGCGAGCTCCGCGCGGGTCTTCGCGTACTGGATCCGCCCGATGAATGACGGGGCCGCGATCAGGACGACGAGCGAGACGAGCCCGAGAACCAGCCACGGTGTGCGATTGGATGCTGCCATGGACGTCATGGTAGCAGCCTCGCCTGCGACCCGATCACTCCCCGAACGCCGGCGGCCAGCAGGCGGGGCCGCGGATCGCCGCCGCGAGCCGCTCGAGGAACGTTTTTCGGGGGACCGCAGTCGCCCCGAACTGCTCGAGGTGCGGCGACACGAGCTGCACGTCGAAGAGCCCGCACCCCGCCTCGCGAACCGCGATGGCCAGCCGACAGAGCGCGACCTTCGATGCGTCCCGTTCGAGCGAGAACATCGACTCCCCGGCGAACATTCCCCCGATCGACACGCCGTAAAGCCCTCCGGCGAGCGAGCCGTCCTGCCAGACCTCCACGCTGTGGCAGACGCCGGCCTCGTGGAGCCGCCGGTAGGCCGTGATCATCGCGGGCGTGATCCAGGTGTTGCCCCGCCGGCCGCCGCTGGCCGCGCAGCCGCGGACGACCGCCTCGAAGGCCCGGTCGATGGAGAGCGTGAAGCGGCCCGAGCGGATCGTCCGCTGGAGACGCTTGGGCACGTGGAGCCGGTCGAGGTCGAGGATGCCCCGCGGATCGGGCGACCACCAGAGCAGGCCCCGAGGGCCGCTCGAAACCGGCCAGGGAAAGATGCCCCGCGAGTAGGCATCGACGAGCCGCTCCACCGTGAGGCTGCCGCCGCAGGCCAGCGGCCCGTCCGCAGGCCAGGTCTCGGGCGGCGGGAAGAGCGACGGCGTGTTTTCCATGGGCGACTCATCCCCAACGGCGGCGAACCAGGTCGAGGGCCGACTTCGCGGCCCGCGAGACGCGAAGCGAGCCCGCGCCGCCGAGCACGTGTTCCACGATCTCGATGCCCGAAGCCGTCGCCATGGCGATCGTCGCGTGCGTCCGTCCCGGCTCCGGCCCCGGCAGCTCGGGCCCGATGGCGAGGCCGATGTCCGCCCCGAACGACGAGCGGACCGCCGCCGCAACCCCGCCGACGTCGTGCGGCGATCGGTCGGCGTGGCTCCGCGGCACAGGCAGGACGCTGCCGCCACGATATACGCCGGCCGACCGCCGTGCCTCCGCCTCCGCCGCGAGCGACGCGAGGCAGCCCTTCGTCGCGATCTCGCTCGTGGCGAGCGAAAGCCCCCGGGACGCCGCCGCGGCGACCGCCGCATCCTCGATCTCCTCGTCCTCGACGCCGAACACGAGCATGCCGAGGTGCTCGCGGATGAGTCGCTCCGTCGGATCGATCTTCGCCAGGCACTCCGATTCGTCCCGACCGCGAGCGGCGATCCTGAGCGTGATCGTCGCCTCGTGGGCCGTGATGCCGACGAGCGGATCGCGGCCCCGGCGAATGAGGTCGGGCAGCATCGCCTCGATCGCGCTCTCGCCCGCCCCAAAACACTTGATCCTGCGGAAGAGCACCGTTCCCGCCTCCGGCTGCATCGCGAGGATCGCGGGAGCCACGCTATCCCGCCACATCCGCTTCATCTCCGAAGGAACCCCCGGCAGCGCGAACACGCGGCAGCTCCCGGCCGGACGGCCTGCGTCGCGAGGCAGGTCGATGTCGATGCCCGGTGCGGTGCCCTCGGGATTGTCCACGATGCGGCTTCCCCGCGGAAACATCGCCTGCAACCGGTTCGAAGCGGGCATCGGCATGCCACGCCTGGCGAACCGCGACTCCACGGCTGCAAGCGCCGCGTCCGACAGCTCGAGAGGCTCTCGGCTGACCTCCGCCAGCACGTCGCGAGTGAGGTCGTCGGCCGTCGGACCGAGGCCTCCGGTGGAGACGACGAGTTCGACCCGTGATGCCGCCCGGCGGAACGCCTCGATGCCGTCCTCGAGCGAGTCGGTCGCGGTCGTGTGAAACCGCACCGTGACGCCCAGGGCCGCAAGCTCGGCGGAGAGCCACTGGCTGTTCGTGTCGAGCCTCTGCCCGGTCGTCAGCTCGTCGCCGATCGCGATCACCTCCGCCCGCATGCGTCGTTCTCCGTGTTTCGGTCCGGTGCGTCTCTTTCCCGCCAAGCGGCCCCTTGTTGTAACGGAAGCCACGGTCCGAACCGGGGCGACTGTACGGGGCCGGCCGCCGCGGCGAGAATCCGGGCATGAATATCGGCCTCCTCGGGTGCGACCGGCAGATCCTCGACCTGCTCGCGGCGGCGGTCGCCGACGGCGGCCGCGTCGCCGTCGCCTGCGATCTCGACGCCGAGACGTTCGCGGCGGCCGTCGCCCGCGGGCTCTGCGAGCGGACGCTTTCCCGCGACGCTTCGTGGGAGTCGCTCGTCGACCCGCGGCAGACGGACGTGGTGTTCGTCGGCGCGGACCGCTGGAACGAGGGCCGAGCCGATGCGGTCCGCAGGATCGTCCAGGCGGGCCGGCCGGTCGTGGTTTCGCATCCGCTCGACCTCTCGATGCTCTGGGCCTACGAGATCGACATGATCCGGGGCGACAGCCGCGCGACCGTGCTGCCGTTCCTCCCTGACCGGCTGCACCCGTTCGTCGCGCGGCTCCGCAGCCTCCTCGAAGCGGGCCTCGCGGCCGCGTCGCCTTTCGGCGGGATCGACGCGATCGTCATGGAACGCCGCCCCGAGGCCTTCGACCGCGATGCCGTGCTCCGCGCGTTCTCGCGGGACGCCGACCTCCTGCGGGCCATCGCCGGCGATCCGAAGCGGCTCTCGACGCTCGGCGCGACTCCGCAGTCGGCCACGTTCACGACGCTCACGGTCGAGCTGAACGGACCATCGAGCCTGCCGGTCCGCTGGCAGGTCGTGCGGGGCGATCGCCCCGGCGCACGGCTGTCGCTCATGGGGGAGCGGGGCACGGTCACGCTCGAGATTCCCGACGGGCCGACGGATGCATGGACGCTTCGTGAACAGCCGGCCGATGGCTCCCCTCCGCGGGTCGCGACGCTGCCCTTCGACCGACCGCGGGCTGTCCTCTCGCTGCTCTCGCGCCGCGACGCCGTCGAGAGCGACGCGGCCATGCCCCCCGCCACCTGGAGCGATGCCGCCCGGACGATCGAACTGGCCGAGACGATCCCGCGGAGCGTCGCCAAGGGCCGCGGCATCGACCTTCATCAGGAGGAGTTCTCGGAGATCGGCACGTTCAAGGGCACCATGGCATCCTTGGGATGCGGCATCGTGCTCGCCGGACTGCTCCTGCTCGTGCTGGCGACGCTCGTCGGCGGCATCGCCAGCGCCGCCGGATGGGAATTCGGCGAGCGGCTCGCCGGGGCCTGGCCCTGGATCATCCTGACGGTGCTCGTGCTGTTCCTGTCGCTTCAGATCATCCCGCTCTTGATCCCCCAGCCGCCACCGAACCGCAAGAACTGAGACCGGGCGGTTCTGGCCCCTGGCCGGCCGTTTCGCCCGTCGGCAGCCGACGCCGGCTCCCGCTGCAGGCGGGACGCGGGTACCATTCGGAAATGCCCACCGACGTCCGCTCGCTCGGCGACCGTCTCGACGGCGACCTGCTCGTCGACGACCTCGCCCGCACGATCTACTCCACCGACGCCTCCGAATACCAGGAGCGGCCACTGGCGGTCGCCTTCCCGAAGTCGGACCGCGACGTCGCCGAGATCGTCCGCTTCGCCGCAGCCCACGGCATCGGGCTCATCCCGCGGGGCGCCGGCACGTCGCTCGCCGGGCAGGTGGTCGGCGGCGGCATCGTGGTCGACCTCGGCCGCCACATGAACCGGATCCTGTCGCTCGACGCCGCGGCCCGCCGGGTCCGCGTGCAGCCGGGCGTCGTCCGCAACGAACTCAACGCCTTCCTCGCGCCGCACGGACTGTTCTTCGGCCCGGAAACGTCCACGGCCGGCTGGGCGACGATCGGCGGCATGGTCGGCAACAACTCCTGCGGCTCGAATTCGATCGCCTACGGCTCGACGCGAGACCATCTCGTCTCGGCCCGCGGCTTCCTCGCCGATGGCTCGGAGGTGACGTTCGGCCCGCTCGACCGCGAGGCCTTTCCGGCGGCATGCGCCGGCGACACGCTCGTGGCGACGGCCTACCGCACGCTCCGCGACCTGCTTGCCCCGGAGGAAAGCCGCCGCCGGATTCGTGAAGGGTTTCCCCGGCCCGAGGTCACCCGCCGCAACACCGGCTACGCGCTCGACGCCCTCCTCGACGCCTCCTGCTTCGACGCGTCGAGCTCGAAGCCCTTCAACGCATGCCGCCTGATCGCGGGTTCGGAAGGAACCCTCTTCGTGGGCGTGGAGTTCGAGCTCGACCTGCTGCCCCTGCCCCCCCCGGGGGTCGTCCTGTGCGTCCACTGCCGTTCGGTGGACGAGGCGCTCCGGGCGACGGTGCTCGTGATGCGGGAATTCGGACGGTCGCGAAACGGACAGCCGCCGCACGCATCGGCCGAGTTCGCGCTGACCGGCTGCGAGCTGATCGACGACAAGATCCTCTCCTGCACGAAGGAGAACCTCGAGCAGGCCCGCAACAGAAGCTTCGTGGAGGGCGATCCCGGGGCCGTGCTCGTCGTGGAGTTCAAGTCCGCCGATCCCGCCCGGCTCGTCCGGGCCTGCGACGAGCTCGAGTCACTCCTTCGCGGCGCGGAAATCGGCTACGCCTTCCCGCGGCTCTTCGGGGCCGAGTCCAACCGGGTCTGGGAGCTGCGACGGGCCGGCCAGGGGCTCGTGAACAACCTTCCCGGCGACGCGAAGCCACGCGAGATCGTGGAGGACACGGCGGTCGCGGTGGAGGACCTGCCCGCCTACATCGCGGATTTCGACCGGCTGCTCGCGGAGAAGTACGGAATCGACTGCGTCCACTACGCGCACGCCGGCGCCGGCGAGCTCCACCTGCGGCCGCTCTTCGACCTGAAGACGCCCGAGGGTCTGGCGACGTTTCGCGGCGTGGCCACCGACGTCGCGCACCTCGTGAAGCGGTATCGCGGCAGCCTCAGCGGCGAGCACGGCGACGGCCGCCTCCGCGGCGAGTTCATCCGCACGATGGTCGGCGACGAGTGCTACGCGATGCTCGAGCGGGTGAAGCGGGCCTTCGATCCCCGGGGCATCCTCAATCCCGGCAAGATCATCGCCGCCCCGCCGATGGACACGAGCCTGCGGATCGTCCCCGGCGCCGCGGAGCCCGAGCGGGAGACGGTCTTCCGGTTCGCCGACACCGGCGGCGTGCTCCGCGCGGCCGAGAAATGCACCGGCGTCGGGCAGTGCCGCAAGACGCACATCATCGGCGGCACGATGTGCCCGAGCTACATGGCCACCCGCGACGAGCAGCACACGACGCGGGCCCGGGCCAACGTGCTGCGACAGGCGCTCGCCGACGCCGGCTCGGCCGACCCCTGGAGCCGGCCGGAGCTCGCCGACGTGATGGATCTCTGCCTCTCGTGCAAGGCCTGCAAGAGCGAGTGTCCCTCCAACGTCGACATGGCGAGGCTCAAGGCGGAATGGGAGCAGCACCGGCACGACCGGCGCGGCGTTCCGCTGCGGTCCCGGCTCATCGCCGGCTCGGCGCGGGCGATGCGGCTGGCCCACCCGGCACGCGCGATCTACAACCTCGCCGTCACCACGCCAGGCCTCTCGCAGGTCGTGAAGCGGCTCATGGGATTTTCCACGAGGCGGTCGCTCCCGACGCTCCCCACGACGAGGCTCTCCACGTGGCATCGACGGAGGCCGCGGCCCGCCGGGCCGTTCCCGCTCGGCCGCGTCCACCTCTTCTGCGACGAGTTCACCGACACGCTCGACGCCCCGATCGGCATCCGCGGCGTGGAGCTGCTCGAGTCGCTCGGCTACGAGGTCGTCATTCCGCGGCACGCCGACAGCGGGCGGGCCCAGCTCTCGAAGGGGCTCGTCCGCGAGGCGAGGACGCTCGCCTCGCACAACGTCGAGTGGCTCGAGCCCGTCGTGACCGACGAGGCGCCGCTCGTCGGCATCGAGCCCTCGGCGATCCTCGGGTTCCGCGACGAGTATCCCGATCTCGTGCCGGAACATCTGGCCCTGAAAGCCCGCCGGCTCGCCGGCCGCGTGTTCCTCATCGACGAGTTCCTCGCCCGCGAGGCATCGCGCGGACGGATCGGGCCGGGCTCCTTCCAGCCTGCCCGCCGTCGCATCCTGCTCCACGGCCACTGCCACCAGAAGGCGCTCGCCAGCCTCGAGGCGACGAAGGAGATCCTCTCGCTTCCCGAGGGGCACGAGGTCGAGATCCTCCCCACCGGCTGCTGCGGCATGGCAGGATCGTTCGGCTACGAGGCCGAGCACTTCGATCTCTCGATGCGGATCGGCGAACTCGTGCTCTTCCCCGCCGTGCGAAAGGCCGACCCCGACACGCTCGTGGCCGCCGCGGGCACGAGCTGCCGCCACCAGATCAAGGACGGCACCGGCCGCACCGCCCTCCACCCGGTGGATATCCTCCACTCCGCCGTCCTCCGCACGGCGTGACGGCTCGCGGCGACCTCGTTGCACGAAGGTTTCACCGCCCGTCAGAGTGTCGACGACGCCTGGAAATGTCGATAGAATCCACGTTCGACGACATCTGAACAGGCGGATTCTTGACCATGGGCGCCACGTTGTCGCTCTCGCTTCCATCAGCCACCCGACGGCCTTCGCTGCTCACGGCGTCATGGATTCCAGGGCCGCGGACCACCGCTGCGGCCTGCGTCCGGCTGCTGCTGGTGGGCTTCCTTCTGCCCGCGTTGCAGTCCGCCGGCCTGCCCGAGGCCGCGAACGCCGCCGAGGCGTCGCCAGCGGGCTTTGCCGCCGCAAGGCCGGTGCTCACCCGCTACTGCATCGACTGCCACTCGGGCGACTCCGCCGAGGGGGAGGTGGACCTCTCGTTCACGGCCGATCCCGCCGCGCTCGGCAGGCATGCCAAGCTCATGCAGCGGGTGGCCGAGATGGTGACCAGTGGCCAGATGCCGCCGCCCGATTCCGCTCAGCCCGCCGACGAGGAACGGCGGGCTCTCGCCGACTGGCTGCGGGCGTTCCTGGCGGCCGAGGCGCGGGCCCATGCCGGCGACCCGGGCCGTGTCGTCCTGCGCCGGCTCAACAACGCCGAATACACGCACACGGTCCGCGATCTCACGGGCGTGGATGCGCTCGACCCCGCCAAGGAGTTTCCCGCCGACGGCGGCGCGGGCGAGGGTTTTACGAACACCGGGCAATCGCTCGTCATGTCGCCGAGCATGGCGACCAAGTATCTCGACGCCGCCAAGGGGGTCGCGGCCCACGCCGTGCTCCTGCCCGATGGGCTCCGGTTCTCGGCGGGCGATTCCCGGCGAGACTTCGCCGACGAGGCGGTGGCACGGCTGAAGCGGTTTTACGCGAGGTATTCCCAGCCTCTCGACGCGGCCGCGGCGAGCGCGCAGACGACGGTGCTGCAACGAGTCAAGCTTGACGTCGGGCACGAGGGCTTCCTGCCGGTCGAGAAATACCTGCTCGCGACCCTCGTCGAGCGCGATCGCCTCTCGCGAGGCGGCGACGCCGTCACCGCGGTGGCCCGAGAGCGGGGCCTGAGCCCCAAGTATCTCGCCACGCTCCATGCCACGCTTGCGGCGGGCGCAGCCCGACCGCCCTCCGCGATCCTTGATTCCCTGCGCGGCCGCTGGAAGGCCGCACAGCCCGGCGACGCCGCTGCGGTCGCCGCATTGGTCGCCCGGTGGCAGCGGGCTTCCTGGAAGTTCAATACCGTTGGCCAGATCATCCGGCAGTTCGGGTCGGAAGAGGGGCCGCCCTGCTGGATGGAGGCCGTGACGCCGCTCGACGAACGGCGGGAATACCGGGTCAAACTCCCGGTGCCGCAGGACAAGGACGCCGTCACGGTCCGCCTCGCGGCCGGCGATGCCGGCGACGGCCGCGACCACGACGTCGTCGTCTGGCGGAATCCTCGGCTCGTGGCCCCGGGCCGGGCCGATCTGCCGCTCTCGCTCGTGCGGTCTAGGGTGGCCAGGCTCGACGCCGACCGCGGGCGGGTGGCTTCGACCGCGGCAAAATGCCTCGCGGCGGTGTCCGAGGCCATGGCGGGGCCCGCGGTGCCGGCCGCCGCCCTCGACGCGAAGGTCGCCGCGCTGGCCGAGCGGCACGCCGTCGATCCGGGGCTGCTCGCGGGCTGGCTTTCGTATCTGGGCTTCGCGGCATCAGAGCCGGAGTTCAACGGCCTGCTCGACAAGAAGGTGGAAAAGATCGAGGGCTGGGAAGCGGTCAACGGCTGGCGGGGAAAGGGAGAGCTGCGGGTGATCGCCAACTCTGCGGACGAGCCGTTCCGCATTCCCGGCACGGTCGATCCGCACGGCGTGGTCGTGCATCCTGACGCGAAGCACCGGGTGATCGTCGGCTGGCGGAGCCCGATCGCCGGATTCGTGCAGATTCGCGGCGGGACGATGCGAGCCCACCGTGGCTGCGGAAACGGCACCGCCGGATCGGTCGAGGTGTGGCGGGGCAAGACCCGCGAATCGCTCACGAGCGACGCGAGTCATGCCGCCGAGTTCGGCCCGCTCGCCGTGCGAAAGGGCGACGTCGTGGCCATCGTCGTGGGGGCCCGCGACGGCAACGCAACATGCGATCTTACCCGCGTCGATCTCACGATCCGCGCGGGCGATCGCGAGTGGGATCTGGCCCGTGACGTATCGGCCGACATCCTCGCCTCGAACCCGCACGCCGACAGGCAGGGCAATGCGAACGTCTGGCACTTCGCGACGGAGCCCGAGGGGGCGGCCGGCGGCTGGACGATCCCGGCCGGCTCGCTGCTGGCAAAGTGGATGTCGGCGGCCGGGCCGCAGGCGCAGGTCACGATCGCCGCCGATCTCGCGCGGCTGCTCGCCGGTGACGGTGCCGGTCTCGACAAAGAAGACTCGCCCG
>DHLZ01000146.1:2271-18055 GCA_002405515.1 Planctomycetaceae bacterium UBA4655 | reverse complement strand
CGACCCCGCGCTCTTCGGCCGTCATCCGCAAGGCCTTGCCGTCGAGGCCCATGATCTGTGCATGCAGGCCCCCCACGCAATCACCTGCGAGATTCCAGCCGATCTGGCCACGGGCTGCGAGTTCGTGGTCGAGGGCTCGCTCCATCCCGATGCTGCCGGCGACGCGAGCGTCCAGCTCGAAGTGCTGGCGAACTCCGGCGATGCCGCGGCGTTCCCGAGCGGCGATGCCGCGGTGCCCTCGAGCCTCGAGCCTTCGCTGCCGGTCGTGGCCCGCAAGGATTCCGCCGCGTGGCGGCGGTTCGAGGCCGCGTTCACCGACTTCCGCAGCCTCTTTCCGAAGGCGGTCTGCTACGGCCGCATCGTGCCGGTGGACGAGGTGATCACGCTGAATCTTTACTACCGGGAGGACGACCATCTCCGCCGGCTCATGCTCGACGATGGCGAGGCGAAGGAACTCGATCGCCTCTGGGATGAGCTGCTCTTCATCGCCCAGGAGCCGCTCGAACTCGAAGACGTCTACGAGCAGATGCTGGGCTACGCCTCCCAGGACAGGCCCGACCTGGTGAAAAGCTTCACGCCCTTGAAGCCGGCGATCGTCGGCCGGGCGGAGGCCTTCCGCAAGCGGCTCGCGGAGGTCGAGCCGCGGCATGTCGACGGCGTTGTGGCGTTCGCCAGGCAGGCATTTCGCCGGCCGCTCGTGCCCGAAGAGGAATCGCGGCTCCGCACGCTCTACGACACGCTGCGGAAGAAGGAGGTGCCCCACGAGGATGCGATCCGCGCGATGCTCGCCCACGTGCTCGTGGCTCCCGACTTCCTCTACAAGATCGAGACGGCCGGGCCGGGCACCGAAGCGAAGCCGGTGTCCGACCACGAACTGGCCACGCGGCTCTCCTACTTCCTCTGGTCGTCGATGCCGGATGCCGAGCTGCTCGCGGCGGCCGAGACCGGGCGGCTGCACGATCCGGAGGTCTTGAAGTCGCAGGCGCGACGGATGCTCGCCGCGCCGGCGTCGCGGCGGCTGGCCGAGGAGTTCGGCACGCAGTGGCTCCACGTCCACGGCTTCTCGACGCTCGACGAGAAGAACGCCGAGCTCTTCCCCACGTTCGCCGGCCTGCGGGCCGACATGGAAGAGGAGACGGTGCGGTTTCTCGAAGACTTTTTCAGGAACGACCGCTCGATCCTCTCGCTCATCGACGCCGACCATACGTTTTTGAACGAGCGGCTGGCGAAGCACTACGGGATCGCCGGGGTGACGGGGGATGCCTGGCGGCGGGTGGACGGCGTGCGGAAGCATGGCCGCGGCGGCATCCTCGGCCTCGCCGCGACGCTCTCCACGCAGGCCGGCGCCTCGCGGACGAGCCCGATCCTCCGCGGCAACTGGCTCTACGAGACGATCCTGGGCGAGAAGCTGCCGAAGCCGCCGAAGGACGTGCCGCAGCTGGCCGAGACCGTGCCGAGCGGCTTGAGCGAGCGGCAACTGATCTCCATGCATTCCGAGAACGCCGCCTGCGCGAAGTGCCACCGCCGGATCGACCCCTTCGGTTTCGCGCTCGAGGAGTTCGACGCCATCGGCCGGCTGCGCACGACCGACGCCGCGGGCAAGCCGCTCGACACGAAGGCGACCCTGCCCGACGGCGCCACGCTCGACGGCCAGGCGAGCGTGCGGGCGTATCTGCTGGGAGCGCGGCGCGACCAGTTCGTCCGGGTCTTCTGCCGCAAGCTGCTCGGCTACGCGCTCGGCCGCGGCGTGCAGCTCTCCGATCAGCCCTTGCTCGACGAGATGGCGGCCCGGCTGGCGGCCGCCGACTACCGGATCTCGGTTGCCATCGACGCGATTCTGGCGAGCCCGCAATTCCGCATGATCCGCGGCCGCGAAGCGGCCGATGACGCCACGTGAGTATGATTTCTTCGGGATGCCCCAGGAAAGGATCCGACCCATGAGCCCGCAGCTTTCCCGCCGCACGGTCCTCTCCCGCCGCACGATGCTCCGCGGCCTCGGCGTGTCGATGGCCCTGCCGTGGATGGAGTCGCTCACCGCCGCCGGCGAGCCGGCCGTGGCGGGTGCGGCCGCGGCCACCCCTCCGGTCCGATTGGCCGTGCTCTTCGCCGGCAACGGATTCCACTCGAAGGAGTGGTGGGCCAAGGGCTCCGGCAAGGAGATGGAACTCGGCAAGGTGCTCGAGCCGGTGGCGGACTTCCGCGAGAAGATGCTCTTCGTGAAGGGTCTCTACAACGAGGAGGCGAGAAAGGGCAACATCCACTCCTCGCAGACGGGCAACCTCCTCTCCGGCGCCCCGCTCGCCTCGGGCGGCGAGATCCGCTCCGGCACGAGCTTCGACCAGCACCTCGCCCAGACCTACGGCCGCGGCACGAAGGTGCCGAGCCTCGTGCTCGGCTGCGAGAAGAGCAATCCGAGCGTCCACAAGAACTATTCGATGCTCTACAGCTCGCACATTTCCTGGAGCAGCCCCACCACGCCCACGCCGCTGGAGCTCTACCCGGCGCTCGCCTTCGACCGGCTCTTCAAGGACGAGTCGCATGCCGGCGACGCGAGCGTGCTCGACGCCGTGCTCGAGACCGCCGACGACCTCCGCCGCCGGATCAGCCGCGCCGACCGACGGAAGCTCGACGAGTATTTCGACAGCGTCCGCGACGTCGAGGCCAGGATCGAGGCGGCAGGCAAGAAGGGGGAATTGCAGGGCTGGCGGCCGGCGGTCGAGAAGCCCGACATCCCGCGGCCGGCCGACGGCATCCCGCAGGACATCGCCGAGCACATGCGGCTGATGTGCGACATCCTCGTCCTCGCCTTCCAGACCGACACGACCCGGATCGTGACGCTCAAGCTCAACAACGACCACTCGGCACTGCGTTTCCCGAACCTCAAGGCCTCGAGCGGCACGGGGGGGATCGACTACATGATCCACCACCTGCTGTCGCACTCCGACAACGCCGACTGGCTGACGGTGAACCGGTTTTTCACGGAGCAGTTGGCCCATGTCGCCCGGCGGCTCGACGCGATCCAGGACGGGGAGCGGACGGCGCTCGACAACTCGATGGTCCTCTTCTGCTCGAGCATGCTGACGGGCAATCACAACAACGAGCAGCTTCCGGTGGTGATGCTCGGCCGCGCGGGAGGCGGCATCGAGACCGGCCGCGTGCTCGACTACTCGGGCAAGTCCGACCGGCAGATGTGCCGGCTCTACCTGTCGCTCATGGCCAAGATGGGCGTCCGCGAGAAGACCTTCGGCGACGCCAGCGCGCCGCTCGAGGAGGTCTGATCCGTCGGTCTCGCGGCGGCGGCTTTCGAGGGCTGGACGCTCTCGCGGAAATCGCGATCATTCTGAAAGTCGCGGCGCCGTCGAGGCAGGCCGCCAACGCCGACGTTCCATGACTTTCGAGGCAATCCGATGAAGATCATCCGCTTCCTTTCCGCCGGCCGCGAGCAGTTCGGGCGACTCCACGACGACGGCCGCACGACGCTCCTCGAGGGGGATCTCTTCGCAGGCCTCCACGACACCGGAAAGCCGGCGACCGTCGACAAGCTGCTCGCGCCGCTCGTCCCCCGCGACATCCTCTGCGTCGGCCTCAACTACAAAAAACACGCCGCCGAGAGCAACGCCGAGCCGCCGGCCCACCCGGTGCTGTTCATGAAAAACTCGGGCACGCTCCAGAACCCGGGCGACGC
Organism: Planctomycetaceae bacterium UBA4655; assembly: GCA_002405515.1. Lineage (GTDB taxonomy): Bacteria > Planctomycetota > Planctomycetia > Pirellulales > UBA1268 > UBA4655. The sequence continues at coordinate 14,370 of DHLZ01000146.1, read as the reverse complement.
CATCGTCCTCCCGCGGAAGCTTCGTAGCGACGAGGTCGACTACGAGTGCGAGCTCGCCGTCGTCATCGGGAAGACCTGCCACAACGTCAGCCGGGCCGACGCGCTGCGGCACGTGCTCGGCTACACCTGCGCCAACGACGTCTCGGCCCGCGACTGGCAGCGGAACGGCGGGGGCGGACAGTGGTGCCGCGGGAAGACGTTCGCCACGTTCTGCCCGCTCGGGCCCGCACTCGTGACCACCGACGAGATCACCGACCCCAACCGGCTCGCGATCAAGACGATCCTCAACGGCCAGACCCTCCAGGATTGGAACACCAGCGACATGATCTTCGACGTGCCGACGCTCGTGGAGTTCCTCTCGGCCAGCATGATCCTCAATCCGGGCACGGTGATCCTCACCGGCACGCCCCACGGCGTGGGCTTCGCCCGCAAGCCGCCGGTGTATCTCAAGGCCGGCGACAGCGTGACGATCGAGATCGAGAAGATCGGCACGCTCACGAACCCCGTCGTCGAGGAGGCGGTCGGCTGAGACGCCGCGATGCCGGACACATGCCAACCCAGCCCCCCTCCGCCAACCCGGCCCGCGTGAACCGCATCCGCCTGTCGCAGACCGTTTTTTCCCAGCTCTCGCGGGCGATCATCGCCGGGGATTTCGAGCCCGGATCGCGGGTCTCGGAGCCGACGCTGTCCGCGATGCTCGGCGTCAGCCGGGCCCCGATTCGCGAGGCGCTCATCGAACTCGAGCTTCGCGGGCTCGTCGAGTTCGACCCCACGGGCCACACGCGGATTCCGGCGCTCACGCCGCAAGACATCGAGGAAATCTATGTCGTGCGACTGATGATCGATCCGGTGGCGGCTGGACTGGCGGCCCAGCGGGGCACGGCCCGCGACTTCGCGGCCCTCGAGGCGAACATCACCGCCACGAAGTCGGCGAAGACGCTCGCCGACGTGTCGCGACTCGACGCCGAATTTCACGACCGGATCGTCCACGCGGCCGGCAATCGACGCCTCCTGACCTGCTGGAACTCGCTCCGCGACCAGTTCGCCCTTTGGCTCACGCAGATGCAGCTACGGCAGGAGGCGGTGGCGCACCGGACGCGGCAGGATACGGTCGAGTCGCACCGCAAGCTGCTCGCGGTGATCCGTTCCGGCGACGCGGAAAAAGCGTCCGAGCAGGCCCGCCGTCACGTCGCCGGCTGGATCAAGCTCATGCCTCGGCTGCCGAAGTAAGGGCGAAAGCCGCGATCTGCGCGGCGAGGTCGCCGAGGAACCGGGCCGCCGGGCCGCCGTCGACGATCCGGTGGTCGAACGTGAGCGAAAGCGGCAGTTGACGCTGGAGGATGAAGCCCTCCTGGCCGCCGGGCGGGGGCACGGGCTGCATGCGGATCGCCCCCACGCCGAGGATCGCGGCCTCGGGATGGTTGATCACCGGCGTGAAGAACTCGATTCCGTAGGAACCCAGACTGGTCAGCGTGAACACGCCCCCCTGCATGTCGGCGGCCGTGAGCCGGCCGGACCGAGCCCGCTCCACGAGCCGCCGCGTCTGGCGGGCCACCTCGGCAAGCGGTGCAGCCGCCACGTCGCGGACCACCGGCACGACGAGGCCGCCGGGGGCATCGACGGCCAGGCCGATGTCGATCCGGTCGCCGGGCAGCACGAGCTGCGTCTCCTCCCAACGGGCCGCCAGCAGCGGATGGGCGAGGAGCGTGTCGGCGACCGCCTTCAGCAGCATGTCGTTGAGCGTGGCCGCCTCCGGTCCGGCGGCGGCCTTCAGCGCCGCGCGGGCCGCGAGCAAGGCCGTCGCGTCGGCCCAGGCCGTGAGCGTGACGGGCACGGTCTCCTGACGGCTGCGGACCATCTGCCGCGCGATCGTGCGGCGGGTTTGCGTGATCGGCATCACCGTCGTTCCCGCCGCCACGTCGGGCACTCTCGGACCCCGGAGCGTGGCCCCCGCTTCCGCGGCGGCCAGCACGTCCCGCTCCCGCACGCGGCCTCCCGCGCCGCTGCCCCTGATCGTGGCGACGTCGACGCCCCGATCCCGAGCGGCGCGACGCGCCCGCGGCGAGCTCCGCGAACTGCCTGCCGGCGGAAGTGCCTGGGCTGCGGCGCGTGCCGGAGGGGCGACGCGGGCCGCCGGCCCGCCGCCGTGATGCCCCGGCGCGAGATCCTCGGCCGACAGCCGGCCGCCGGGCAGCCGCGGCGTCACCGTCGCCAGGTCGATCCCCATCTGGCGGGCAAGCCGCCGCACGCTGGGAGATGCCGCGACGGGGATGGCCGCCGTCGCCGGACTGGGGACGGCCGCAGCCGAATGCGTCGTGGCAACTGCCGGCGCGGGCGCCGAGCCGCCGGGCTGCGGCAGTGGCGCCGCCGCGGGCGCTGCCGCGGCAACGGCCGCAGGCGGGCCCGCCAGAGTCCCCCAGGCCGGCGTTTCTCCAACCGCGCAGAGCTTCGCGATCGTGCGGCCCACGAGGACGGTCTGCCCCTCCGACGGCGCGTCGGGGGCGAGATGCAACACTCCCCCGTCGACCGCCTCGATCTCCTGGGTCGCCTTTTCCCCTTCGAGCATGAAGAGCGGCTCGCCCGGCTTCACGGTGTCGCCCGGCTTCTTGATCCAGCCGGCGAACACACCCTCTTCCATCGACCAGCCGAGCCTGGGGATCGTCACGTCCGCTGCCATCGCGTTGCTTGCTCCGAAAGTGTGATCGGCGAAGGGCCCTGCTCACTCCGCCAACAGCCCGCGGATCGCGGCCTCGATCGCCGCGGCACTCGGGACCACTTGCTCCTCGAGCACGGGCGCGTAGGGAGTGGGGGAGGGAACGCCGGTGACCCGCCGCACCGGCGCGTCGAGGTCGTCGAAGCCCCGATCGGCGGCGAGGGCCGCGATCTCGGCCGCGAGGCCGCAGGGCCCCGCCGGCTCGTCGACCACGAGCAGTCGGCCCGTCTTCGCCACCGACGCGAGGATCGCGTCGGCGTCGAGCGGCGAAACAGTTCGCGGATCGATCACCTCGACGCTCGCCCCATCCTTGGCCACCGCCTCGGCCGCCGCCAGGCAAAGATGGTTCATCCGGCCCACCGCCACGACCGTGGCGTCGGTGCCCGCCCGGGCGATCCGCGCCTTGCCGAAGGGAATCTCGAAGTCCCCCTCCTCGACCGGGCCCTTGAGCTGCAACAGCTCGCGGTGCTCGAGGAACAGCACGGGATCGTCGCCGCGGAGCGCGTGCAGAAACAGCCCCTTGGCGTCGCGGGGCGTCGAGGGCACCACGACCCGCAGCCCCGGCACCTGCGCGAACATGCCGTAGTAGCTGCCGGAGTGGTGCGTGGCCGCCGAGTGGCCGATGCCGATGCAGCCGCGGAGCACGACCGGCATCTTGAGCCGGCCGCTCGACATGAACTGCACCTTCGCGATCTGGTTGACGATCTCCCCCCAGGCATCGAGCAGGAAGTCGACGAACATGAAGTCGACCACGGGCCGGGCACCGGCCATCGCGGCGCCGCAGGCCAGCCCGGTGAAGCCGCGCTCGCTGATCGGCGTGTCGCGGAGCCGGTCGGGGCCGTATTTCGCAAACAGGCCGGCCGTGGTGCGGAAGTTGCCGCCGCGGCGTCCGATTCCCTCGCCGAGCACGAACACCGATGGATCGGCGGCCATCGCGGAATCGAGCGCCTCGACCGTGGCCGCGATGAACGAAAGCGGCCGCGCGGCGGGGTCGGCCGCCGGCTCGCGGATATCCCGCGGCTCGGCGTAGACGTGCGTGGTGGCGTCGGCGGCGGTCGGCGGCGGCGCCGCCTCGGCGTCGGCCCGGCCGCGGGCCACGTCGTCGGCCACCTGCTGCTCGATCGCGTCGAGATCACCGGCCGCGATGCCGTACTCCTCCTCGAGTCGGCGGCGGAAGGCGGCGATCGGGCAGCGTTCCTTCCACGCCGCCACCTCCTCGCGGGTGCGGTAGTCGAAGTCGCCCATGCCCTCGGCGTGGGCCCGGGTGCGGTAGGTCTTGCACTCGATGAGCGTGGCCCCTTCGCCGGCCCGCGCCCGCTCCACCGCCCGCGCCGCCGCGGCATGCACCGCGAGCACGTCGTTACCGTCGACCTCCTCCCCCGCGAGGCCGTAGTTGGCAGCGCGGCGGCCCACGTCGGGAATGCCGCTGGCCTCGCTGAAGGGAACCTCGGTCGCGAACTGGTTGTTTTCGCAGATGAAGAGCACCGGCAGCTTCCAGATGGCGGCCATGTTGAGGCCCTCGTGGAAGGCGGCGTTGTTGACCGCACCGTCGCCGAAGAAGGCCGCGGCGACGCCGCCGTTCTGGGCGAGCTTGAAGGCGTAGCCGCCGCCGGCCGCCTGGAGGATGCAGGGGCCGACGATGCCGCTCGTGCCCAGCATGCCGATTTCGGGGGCGAAGATGTGCATGCTGCCGCCGCGGCCCCGCGAGCAGCCGGTGGCCCGGCCGAAGAGCTCGGCGATGAGCTGCCCGGGCGGCAGCCCCTTGGCCAGCGCATGGCCGTGGCCGCGATGCGTGCTGAAGACGACGTCGGCCGGCTCGAGATGCGCGCAGACGCCGGCGGCGATCGCCTCCTGCCCCACGTAGGTGTGGCAGGCTCCGTGGATCAGGCCTCGCTGATGGCAGCGGGCGAGTTCCTCCTCGGTGAGGCGGATCACGAGCATCGAGCGGAACAGGCCGAGCAGGGCCTCGCGGTCGAGGCCGGCTGCAGCCTTGGCGGTTGACCGCTTGTCGCGGGGCTTGGCCGCAGTGGTGGAAGTTTTCTCGGTGCGGCTCATGTGACTTCTCCCTTGGTCCTTGGGCCGATGGTTCCGCCGGCGTTCATCGCCAGATTGCCGCCGTCCATGGGGATGAGCGTGCCCGTGATCCACGACGAGGCGTCGGAGGCGAGGAGCACGATCAGTCCCTGGATGTCCGCGGGGATGCCGAGCCTGCCCCGCGGGATTCCCGAGAGGAACTTTTCGCCGAGCGCCGGATCGGCCGCGATCCGCTGCTCGAGGCCGGGGTTCATCACCTGGGCAGGGAGGATCGCGTTGACGCGAACGCCACGTGCCGCCCACTCGGTGGAGAGTTCGCGGGTCATCTGGGCCACGGCGCCCATCGCCATCGCATAGGCGATGTGGCCGCGGCCGAGCGACGTCACGCCGCCGATGCTCCCGATGTTCACGATCGATCCGCCCCCTTGGCGGAACATTCGGCAGGCCGCCTCCCGGCAGTGGGCGAACCGGCCAACGACAAGGTTCTCCAGCACCCGGCGGATCTGCTCGGGCGTGATCGCGAGCGGATCGGCCTGGATCCCGTCGCCGGCGACGTTGGCGAGGAAGTCGACGCGGCCGAACTCCGCGTCGATCCAGTCGAAGAGCCGGCGGGCTGCCTCGACGTCCGACGTGTCGTGCAGCCTGCCCACCGCCCGGCCGCCCGCCGCCTCGATCTCCTGCGCGGTGGCGGCGAGGCCCGCCTCGTTGCGGTCGAGCATCACCACCGTCGCCCCGTGGGCGGCGAGTGCGATGGCCGACGCCTTGCCCATGCCGCTGGCGGCCCCGGAGACGACGGCGATTTTTCCAGAGAGATCGAAGAGCGGAGGAGGCTTCAAAGACATCGTGGTTCCGTGGATTGGCGGCGACGAAAGGAAACGATACCGATCAGGATTTGGAAACGGCGGATGCACGGCGTTCGATGAACCACCAGGAGAGCAGGGCCATGAGCACGCCCCAGGCCATCACGCCCGCCATCGGGGCGACGCCGAAGCTGCCGACGATCTTCGGGGCGAAGATGCCGCCGCCGTTGGCCACCGAGTTGACCAGCGCGATGCCGGCGGCGGCCGCAACGCCTCCCAGGAACAGCGGCGGCAAAGCCCAGAAGACGGGGAGCACCGCCATCATGCCGGCCTGCGCCAACGCGAGGCCGACGAGCTGCCCCCAGGGGCCCACCGGCATCGAGGCCAGGAACCAGCCGGCCGCCGCGATCGCAAGCGACGCCAGCACGACGGGCGATCTGCGGCCGGTGGCGTCGGAAATCCGGCTCGCGGCGAGCATGGCGATCACCGACAGCACCTGCGGCACGGAAGAGAGCAGGCCCACCTTCCAGTTTTCCGTCTGGAAGGAGTCCTTGATCAGCTTCGGGAGATAGGCACCCATGGCGTTGGTGCCGATCGCGACGGTGATGTAGAGGCCGATCAGGATCCACAATCGTGCGTCGGCGAGCGCCGAGAGCTTCTCGCTCCCGCCGGCCTCCAGCCGCCGACCGTCTTCGGCCGCGCGGTCGGCCTCGAGCCACTCGCGCTCCTCGGCCGTGAGCCACGCCGCATCCCGCGGGCCATCCGGCAGGAAATAGAGGACGGAAAAGCCGAGCAGCACGGAGGGAATCCCCTCGAGGATGAAGAGCCATTGCCAGCCGGAAAGACCCGCCACACCATCCATGGAATCGAGGATCAGCCCCGACGCCAGATTCCCGAGAATGGTCGCGACCGGAATCGCCAGCATGAACCAGGCGACCACGCGAGCCCGCACGGTCGCTGGAAACCAGGCCGTCATGTAGTAGATGATGCCCGGAAAGAATCCCGCCTCGGCGACGCCCAGGAGGATGCGGGCGGAAAAATAGCTCATCGGCCCGATCACCCACGCCGTGAGCGTGGAGACGAGGCCCCACGAGATCATGATCCGCGCGATCCAGCGGCGGGCGCCGAACCGCCGCAGGAACATGTTGCTCGGCACTTCGAAGACCAGATAGCCGACGTAGAAGATGCCGTAGCCCCAGTCGACGACCGCGTCGGTCAGCCCGAGGCTGTCCTTCATTTGCAGGCGGGCGAAGCCGACGTTGGCCCGATCGATGATGTTGAAGGCGTAGAGCACGGCCAGGAACGGCACGAGCCGCCAGATCGTCTTCTGCATCGTCCGCCGGCCGATGTCGTTCATGGCGCCGTGCCCGGCCCGTCGGCGACGAGGGCCAACGCCCGGCCGTAGCCGCCGCGGGTGGCCGCGATCTTGATCGGGGCGAAGAGGAAGAAGGTATCGCGGCCGGCGATCGCCTCGAGGCCCGTGAGCATCTCCACGACGACGAGCCCCTTCGATGCCGCCAGCCAGTCGACCTCGCGGGCGATCGTCGCATCGACGCCGCCGAGCGTGGGGCCGTCGGTGCCCAGGCAGCGGATGCCCTGCCCGGCCAGGTAGGCCACGGCCTCGGCCGACACCGCCGGCCAGCCCTCGGCCGTGCCCGCGAGCGGCTTGGTCAGGCAGGGATCGACCGCTGGGGCCGCCGGCAGCGGCGCCAGGTGCTTGTCGGTGTGGCCCGAGAAGAACAGCACGACCTCGCCGGCCTTGAAGGGCCGCGTGGCTGCATGCTTCTCCAGGAAATCGCGGGTCACGAGCGGGCTTGCGGGCTTGCCCTCCGCGAACGCGGCCGTGCCCACGAGCCCGCGGACATCGACGACGTGCGCCGGGCCCATCATGCTCGCCAGCGGCGCGTCGGACGTGCGGAGGCTCGACGTGCCGAGCGGCCCGTGCTTCTTCTCGTAGCCGGCCACGGCCTCCCGAATAACGGGCTCCGCGGCGGCGATCTCGGCCCGGTTGGCCGGCAGCGCGAAGCTCGGCAGCACGACGTGCGTGCCGGCGAAGCTGTCGAAGAGATGGCCGAGCGCGAGGAAGGGGCCGCGCTCCTTGGAGAACGCATTGAGCACCTTCGCGATGTAGCGGCCCCCCTCCTCGCCCGGCCCCCAGCCGGGCCACACGATCGGCAGGTTTTCATCGAGCGTCACGGAGAGATCGACGACCGCCTTCGCCTTCGCGCGGGCGATGAGCCGCCGGGCGAGATCCTTCTCGGTGACGGCGAGCAAACGGCACTCCCCCCCCGACCCGCCGGCGTGCTTGGCGGGCAGCAGCGCCACGAACGATCCCGTCGCGGGCAGGCTGCCGAGATTCGTCGCACACTCCACCCACACCATCCCGCGGGTTCCCCCGGCCCGATGGGTGGCCACGGCGAGGTTTGGCAGGGGACCCATGCTCGCGCCGTCGATGGCGAGCGTCTTCACGCCGCGGTCGGCGAGGTAGGTCATCGTTTCCGGCTTGGGCGCGGCCCACCCGGGAGCCCGCTTGCGCAGCGGCTCGGCCACGAATCGCTCGCCTGCCGGAAACGGCTTGTAGTAGGCGTCGGTGTAGCCCGTGCGGAAGCAGACGACGTCGCCCGGGCCGAGGGGCCGGTGGGCAAGCTCCCATTCGCGGACGTGCTCGGGGCCGATCAAGAAACTTTCACCGGGGGCGGCGGCGTCGCGATGCTTGGTGAGGTCGATCACGCAGGCCTCGCCGCAGAACTGCCAGGCCGGCACCTTTTCCCCGGTGACCGCGCCCATCGGCCCGGCGCCGTCGAGGCCGGAGTCGGGGGGCGGCACGAAGTGCGCCGGGGCGTCCAACTGGGTGCCCGTGTGCTCGTCGATGACGAGCATGTCACGGTGCCGGCCGGTACGGCCGAACGTGGCCGTCGGCACGACCGCCAGCGGCGTCATCCCCACCGGCCAGACGCAGGGCAGATCGGCCGCGACGGTGAGCGACAGATCGACCACGGCAGGCTCGGCGGCTTCCGCGTAGCAGGCGAAGAGCACGCCCCCGAGCATCGCCACCGCCACGACAGCATCGCGACATCGCGCAACGACATGCGGCATGCTCAATCCCCCTTTTTTCTCAGGCCGAGACGATCCGCGGGCCCGCGACTCCATTGACGATCGACGGGAGCGGCCCGCCCGCAAGCGCCGTTACCGCCAGCGTGGCCACGGTCGTTCGCAGGCGGTGGACGGACGCGGCGCTCACGCTGGCGACATGCGGGGCGAGGACCACGTTCGCCCGACCGAGGATCGGATGGCCGGCGGGAATCGGTTCGGGAGCGAAGACGTCGAGTGCGGCGCCGGCGACGTGCCCCGAGTCGAGGGCGGCCACGAGCGCGTCGGGCTCGACGAGATCGCCGCGGGAGAGGTTGACGAGCAACAGCCCCGGTTTCGCCGCTGCGAGCGTCTGGGCGTTGATCATGCCCTTCGTCTCAGGCAGCGACGGGCAGTGGAGCGTGACGAGATCGCTTTCCGCGAGCAGTTTCGGAAGAGGCACGCCTTCGCCGCCGAGGGCAGCCACAGCCTCGGGCTTCGCCACCGGATCGCTCACGAGCACCCGGCCGCCGAACGCCACGATCCGTCGCACGACCCCGCGGCCGATGCGGCCGAATCCCACGACGCCGCAGGTCATGCCGGCGAGTGTGCGGAAGGCGGCCGGCGGCGCGGCCATCTTCCACTCGCCCTCATGCACCATCCTGCTTTGCGTCACGACCTGCCGGGTGAGGGCGAGAATGAACGCCAGCGTGTGGTCGGCGACCTCGTCGATGCAGTAGTCGGGCACGTTGCAGACGGGAATGCCGCGGGCCCGGGCGGTGGCGAGATCGACGTTGTCCACCCCGATCCCGTAGCGGACGATCACCCGCGCCCGCCGCATCGCGGCGATGACGTCGGCATTCACCGGCGCGAACTGTGTGATCACGGCGTCGGCATCGGCCACCGCCGTGGCGAGCCGGACGGGATCCTTGGTCTGGGCGGCGACGAGGGTTGCGCCGGCCGCGGCGGCAACAGCCTCCTCGGTGGCGAGGTCGGGAAACCCGTGGTCCGTAATGACGATTTCCATGAGACCCCAAGTCTAAAATGTCGACAACTAAGGTGCAATCGGACCCGGGCGCCCGGACCGCGGTCGATTCACCACATGCGCGGGAGTCCGGCCGGCAAGGACGTCGGCCACCCCCTGAGCGGCCTTCGTCTGGAGTTCCACCTGCGACTCCTCCGAATACCAGCCGATGTGGTCGGACAGCACGACGTTGTCGAGCGCGAAGAGCGGATAGTCTCGTGGCACAGGTTCCTTCTCGTGCACGTCGATGCCCGCTGCGGAAAGCCTGCCGTCGCGGAGTGACTCGTGGAGCGCCGTGGTGTCCACGAGCCCGCCGCGACTCGTGTTGACGAACACCGCGGCAGGCTTCATCCGGGCGAAGGCCGCGCGGTCGAAGAGGTGCCGGGTTTTCGCCGTCAGCGGCACGTGACAGGAGAGGTAGTCGGACTCCCCGAGGAGCGTCTCGAAATCGACCGGCTCCGCGCCGGCGGCACGCACCACGTCGGCGGACACGAACGGGTCGTGCACGAGCACGCGGGCCAAGTCGAATCCGCGCACCTTCCGATGGACCGTGCGGGCAATGCCGCCGTAGCCGGCCAGCCCGAACACCTTGCCGGCGGTGCGATGGATCGGGTCGCGGCGGCCGATATCCCAGAGGCCCGCCCGGACCTGTCGATCACGAATCGCCGTCTTCCGGACGCAGGCGAGCCACAGGGCGACCGCATGGTCGGAGACGTCCTCGTAGCAGTAGTCCGGCACGTTGACCACGAGAATCCCGCGGGCGGTGGCGGCCTCGATGTCGATCGTGTCATATCCGACGCCGTAGCGGGCGATCACCCGGCAGCGTTCCAGCCCGGCGATGACCGCGGACGTGATCGGCGTGAGATTCACGGTGATGCCGTCGGCATCATGGCACAACTCCACGATTTCTTCGGTCGTGTGGGCCTGCCCTCCTTCGATGACGAGCATCCCGAGCGGTTCGAGCACCCGTCGTTCGGGAGCATGGTCGGCAAAGCGATCCTCCAGCAGAACGACTTTCGGTGTCGGCTTCATGGATTGTCGACGCTCCTCGAGTTGGGGGACGAGTTGGGAACGGCCATGGCTCGCGTCGCGCCCGTCGACATGCCGCCATCGACGAGCAGCGTCTGTCCGGTGACGTAGGAACTGGCCGACGACGCCAGGAACAACAGGGCGCCGTCGAGTTCGGGGATCGTGCCGGGTCGCTTGAGCGGCAGCCTGTCGCACAGGTATTCGACCCACGCGGCGTTCTCATAGAGCGCCGCCGTCTGTTCCGTGCGGAACCAGCCCGGAGCGAGGCAGTTGACCGTGACGCCCTCCGGCCCCCAGTCGTCGGCCAGGCTCATGGTGAGCTGCTTCATGCCGCCCCGGCTGGCGCAGTAGGCCGCGATGCCCGCATAGCCGAACACGCAGGTCAGCGAGCCGATGTTGATAACCCGCCCATAGCCGCGGGCGAGCATGCCCGGCACCACCGCCTGGGCGACGAAGAACGCCCCCCGGAGGTTCGTGTCGAGCACACGGTTCCAGTCGTCCCAGGTGAGGTCGAGGGCCCGTTTCCGCACGTTGCAGCCGGCATTGTTGACCAGAATGTCGACCACGAGTCCGGAGCGGATCCGCGCCGCCAGCCCTTCGATGCTCGCTCGGCTGGTCACGTCGAGCGCCAGCGGCACCGCCCGGCGTCCGAGCGACTCGATCTCCTGGACGACCGCGGCGAGCGACTTCTCTTCTCGTGCGGTGACCACGAGGTCGGCACCGGCGGCGGCGAGCGTGCTGGCGAATCGTCGTCCGAGGCCGCGGCTGGCGCCGGTCACGAGCGCCGTTTTACCCGTCAGGTCGAAGGCCGCGAGGGGATTGGCGGTCGGATGCGTCATGGCCTCGCCTGCCGCTCCACGCCGGGCGTGAGGCCGTCGCTGCCCGGAGCCGGCTGGAGGATCTCGATGACGAAGCCCACGATGTCCTCCGTGGCGTAGTTCGCCCAATACGACCCGTCCCGAATGCCGGCTCCCTCCTGCGTCTTGGAGATGCCCTTGGCAGCCAGGTAGTCGCTCACTGCCCGCTCATCGGGAACGTTGAAGCGAACATGATGGATGCCGGGCCCGCGGGTCGCGAGAAAATCGGCCCAGATCGTCGGTCCCTCGACCGGCTCGATCAGTTCGAGTTCCACGGTGCCCAGGTCGGCGAAGGCCTGGCGGGTGCGATAGTGCACCGGCTTGCCCATGCAAAACTGCTGGTCTTCACGCCCCTCCGCCGGGCAGTCGACCACGCGGAACGGACCGATGCCGAACACCTCGGTCAGCATCGCCATCGATCGCTCGATGTCACGCACGACCACGCCGATCTGGATGGCGGTGCGAAACGGCCGCGTGAGCGGATGCGGCACGGATGTCTCCGACGTGGCTGCCATCGCAAAATCCCTGTTCGTACTGCGCTCGGGCTGAATCACTGTGGCTGCTTGATCACTG
>DHLZ01000146.1:0-2041 GCA_002405515.1 Planctomycetaceae bacterium UBA4655 | reverse complement strand
GACGCGGCTCGTGACGGCGGCGAAGTCACCGGCGGTGACGTGCAGTGACTGAATCAGTTCACCGCCGATCCCCACGCCGCAGGCGCCCGCCTTGAACCAGGTCGCGAGCGCCGCCACCGACACCTCGCCGATGCCCGTCGGCAACAGCCGCGTGGCGGGGCACGGCCCCAGGACCTGCTTGATGAAGTCGGCCCCCCCGGCGGCCCGCGCGGGGAAGAGCTTGATGATCTCCGCCCCCATCTCCTCGGCCGTCGCGATCTCCGTCACCGTCTGGCAGCCGGGCAAATAGGCGATCCGGCGCCGGTTACAGAGCCGGGCCACGCGTTCGTTGAACGACGGCCCGACGATGAACTGCGCCCCGAAGGCGATGTAGAGCGCCGCCGTCGACTCGTCGACGATCGAGCCCGCGCCGAGGACCATCTTTGGCAGGTGTTTGGCTGCATGGGCCGCGGCGACGCGGAAGGCCTCGATCGCCTGCGGGCTGCGGTTGGTGAACTCGCACACCGTTCCGCCGCCGTCAGCAATCGCGGAGACGACGCGGCACGTGATCTCGGGATCGACATGGTGGAAGATGGGTACGAGCCCCTCGTCGAGCAGACGCTGGTAGACGTCGAGCCGGCTGAACCGAAGCATGCACTTCTCCGTGGCGGTGACTGTCCGGCGGGATCGACAAGGCGATCCCGCCGCAGCAACTCGCAGCAGGCTAAACTGTCGACATCGAGTCTGGCAAGCCGCGGACTCAGCCGGCCGCGGCGATTGACGAACACGTTCGAGCGGCCATTGTGTCGCCCACGCGCCGCAGGCGAACGTCGCCCGGCTGCCGCAGCGTCGGCGTGCACTCGGCAGCGTCAGACGCCGTCGTAGTCCCGCACGGGCCGCGGCGGATTGCCCCAGTGGTTGTCGGGATCCCGGCCGCTGACGACGATGCCCTCGTTGTTCCAGCCCAGCGTGCCGCGGACGTCCGGCGTGCAGTAGCGGAGCGTCAGCCCGCAGCGACGGCGGTCCGAATCATTGACCTCGGAGCCGTGGAGCAGCAGGTCGGAGTGAATGGAGCACTGCCCGGCCCGCAGCTCGTTGTAGACGACCGCGCCATACTCTTCGGCGTTCTCGACGGTCTGGTCCAGCACGTTATCCTCCTCCGCCGCGCTGCGACGGTAGGTCAACGGGCCCTGGAGGTGCGAGCCGGCCACGAACTTCATGCATCCGTTCGCCACGTCCGCGTCGTCGATCGCCAGCCAGACGGTGAGCGTCTTGGACGGGGTCAGCGGCCAGTACGAGGCGTCCTGGTGCCAGGCCACGGTCTTGCCGTCGCCCGGCATCTTGCAGAAGAAATGCGCCCCCCATCCGATCACGTCGTCACCGAGCAGGTCCTTGACGAAGGAGACGATCCGCGGATGCGTGATCAGATCCCAGACCGCGCCGTATTTCATGTGCGCGTGCTTGACCGAATAACTGCCGGCGCCCTTGGCCATCACGGTCGCCATCAGTCCGTCGACGAACGTCCGCACGCGGCCGACCTCCTCGGCCGGGAGCGCGTTCAGGCCGGTGATGTAGCCTTCCCGGTTGTAGTGGGCGATCTGCTCCCGCGACAGCACCCGAGGATGCTCGTTCGTGGTCGGATGGAACTCGAGATCCCGGTCCATCTCGGCCAGCTGAGCCTGGGTCGGGTAGGTCTTGAACACGCGTTCGCCGCTCATTGCGAATGGTCCTCGTTGAGGGGAATCACGCAAGCACGTCGCGGATCACGCTGCCGCCCACGTCGGTGAGCCGGAAGTCGCGGCCGTTGTGCCGGTAGGTGAGCTTCTCGTGGTCGATGCCGAGGATGTGGAGGATCGTGGCGTGCAGGTCGTTCACGCCCACCTTCTTCTCGACGGCCTTGTAGCCGAAGTCGTCCGTGGCCCCGTAGTGGAAGCCCCCCTTCACGCCGCCGCCGGCCATCCAGATCGTGAAGCCGTTGGGGTTGTGGTCGCGGCCCTTGCCCCCCTGCGAGTCGCTCGTGCGGCCGAACTCGCCTCCCCAGATCACGAGCGTGTCGTCGAGC
>DHLZ01000277.1:26702-29939 GCA_002405515.1 Planctomycetaceae bacterium UBA4655 | reverse complement strand
CCCCCCCCCCCCCCCCCCCCCCCGCCCGCCCCGCGCCCCCCCGCCTCCCCCTAACATTCTGTTTCCTCCGACGGCTACCGTGAGTGGTTTCCGTGGGGCCCGATTCGGCGTTGCTGACCTTCGAAGGCAGGATGCCGGAGCGCAGGCAGCTCCGAGCGAGCGAAGCACAGGATGTGCGCAGCGAGCGTCCGGCGAGGGGATACGGGCAACCCCGAGCCCACAGTGAGCGTCCGGCGATGAGCACGGGCAGCCCCGAACGAGCACGCTCGATCAGGGCTTCACCGCGTCCCTCGGCCCGTCGTCCTTGACGGCGTCGGCCTTCTCCTTCGCCTTCACGATGTCGGCGCGGCCGAGATGGATCTTCGCATACTCCTTGTCCGACACGACGTAATACCAGTCGGCGAAGCGGTTGTTGAGCTCGCGGACCTTCTTCTCCGCCGCCTTCACCTTCTCGTCGTACTCGTCCTGCTTGCGGCGGTTCTCCCGCTCGACCCGCCGCCGCTCCTCGATCGCGGCCTGCATCTTCGCCTCCGCCTCGTCGGCCGCCTTGAGCGTGTCGGCGGCCGAGGGCTCCTTCTTCGCGCCATCGGCAGCACCAGCAGCACCATCGGTGGAGGCAGCGGGCGATTTCGCCTCGTCGGTCGACGCGGCGGACGGCTTCGCATCGGCTTCCTCGGCCAGCAGGGCGACCAGACGGAACGGGGAGCGGCCATCGACGCGGCCCGTCTCCTTTTTCTCGGGCTCTCCCTTGGAGGGCTCGGCGGCCTTTTCGGCAGGAGCGTCCGGCACGGCCTCGAGCTTCGGCTTCTCGAGGAGTGACTCGTTGACCCGGGCCATGACGAGCACGTATCGCCCGCCGGTCTCACCACCGTCTTCCTTCGACGCGTCTTCCTTCGAGTCGGATTCCTTCTTGTCGCCGTCTTCCTTGCCGTCGGTGGCGACCGATGTCGTCGCCCCGAACCGCAGCACGTACTCGACGCCGTTCTTCATGCCGATGATCGTCTCGCCGTCGGCGGACTGGATGGTCGTGTCATCATCGGCGGACTTGCCGTCGCCGCTATCGAGCGGGAGGAAGCCTCGCTGCTGGAGCGACCTGCGGGCAACCTCATCGCCCATGAAGCTCTTTTTCGCCTTGAGGTCGGCGGAGAGTCCGGCCGGCTTCCGGACGACGTCGATGATCTTGAGGTCGCCGAGGGCGTCCCGCAGCTGGTTGAGCTTCGTGGAGGCGAGCTCCTCATTCTCGCCGAGCTTCTCCTCCTTCGGCTTCACGGACGGGTTGTTCGGGTCGAACACCTCGAGCTTCACGAGCGACCACTTCGAGTCCTTGTCGTCGTAGCCGAGTTCGATCCGGTTCTTCCGCTGCTGCTCGACACGGAGCCGGCCGCCCGCCTCCACGGCCGCGAGCAAGTAGTCGTCGAGCACGACCCGTCGCACGTCCCACGGGGAGAGCTTGAGCAGGTCCTTTTCGATCCACCTGCCGAAGTCGGTGGGGAACTTCGACAGGTCGAGCTCGACCTGATAGACCGCATCCTGCCCGGCCTTGCGGACGTACCGCTGCGGCCTGCCGCCGGCGGCGTCGCCAGTCTTCTTCACCTCCTTGCCGACGATGAGCCGGGCGAGCTTGCCGCCGGAGGCGTCGCTGATCTCGACCAGCTCGCCGACACCGGTCATGCCGGGCTTGAGCTTCTCGGGATCGGGCTCGATCACGCCGAAGCCCTCGTGGTCGCCCGGCGACTGCGAAACGACCTCGATCGATTGCAGATCGACGAGCTCCGTCGCCGCCCCCGCGAGCTGGTCCTTCGCGTCGGCCGGGTAGTTGTCGTGCGAGGGGAGCACCCACACGCCATTCGGCGCCTGCACGACCTTGAATTCCCGCAGCGTCGCCAGCTCGTCGTCGTAGCGGACGATCCGAAGCCCCGCGGCCTTCGAGGCGTCGGAGAGCTCCGGAAAGAGGATCCGCTCCTCCTCGGACTGCACCCTGGCGGCCTTGAACCGCGGCTGCACCGCCGCGCCCAAAAGCAACAGACCGAAGCCTGCGAGCAGGTAGGTCGCGGTCGTTCGCATCACCGGCGAGAGACCGCCTTGAGAACCGTGCGATTCCATCGAGAAATCCCTCCTTTACCGCAGCCGAGACCGTGACACGCCGACCCGCTCGGCCGCCCGCCGCTTGAAGTAGACGAAGAATGCGACGACGAGCGGCGGGATCGGCGGCAGCAGGACCGCGAGCCACTTCTGGCGGTCCTGCTCCCTGCGGATATCCTCGGCAAGCTGCCGCTCCACGGCCGCGACCTCGACGTCGCGGGTCCGCTTGAGCTGCTCGATCTTCGTGTCGAGACGCCGCTGCGCGAGCCGCTGGCGGCTGGCGAGCTGCTGGAGGGCCTGCATGGCCGCCTGGGGATCGGCGTCCTCCCGCGACTCGAGATCCTTGATCTTCTTCTCGAACTCCGAGATCTCCTTCCGCATGCGGTCGTTCTCGCTCTGCTCGGCCTTGTCGAACTCCTCGTTGAACTTCTGCCGCTTGAGGTCGGCCTGGTCCCGGGCATCGACGACTGTGGACTCGATCCGCTCGAGCGTGCGGTGCCTGGGCTTCCGCTTGCGGATGTCGAGAAACCGGTCATCGCCGGCGAGCTCGTCGAGCGCGTTGAGCACGAACGAGACGTTGTCGAAGTCGAGCGAGAAGACCTCGTCGGGCCGGTTCCTGAGGCCGAAGATCCGTCCATCCATCAGGTCGATGTCGGCGACAACGATGGCCCGGATCGGCTTCGCGTCCTTGGAGTCTCCCCCCTTCCGTTCGACCGCCGCCGCGAGCACCATCGACGAGCGGGCCGGCTTCTCGAAACCGCGGAGCTGCCGCATGCCGCCGCGGTTGGCCATCACCTGCTCGACCTCGATCGTGCCGGAGCGAAGACCGGTGCGGACGAGCGGCGTCCATTGAACGTCGGCGGCCTCCGCCTTGTCGAATCCGCCAGGGAACGGGAAGAGCAGTTCCTGGAGGCCAGCCGTGATCGGCTGCCGCTCGTTGAAGGCGGACTGCGCCGCCCTCGTCGAGGCTCGAGTCGATGAAGACGAACTGGCTTGGCAGATCGAGCTTTGGGTGGGGGTTGTAGTCCTGCCAGACGATGAGCGGCGACGCCGCCCATCTGCCCCATGAGCGGCCGCCCCTCGCGGGCGATCATCTTCACGCCGAGCGTCTGCCAGAGCGACTCGAGATCCCCCTTGGGCTGCCCCTGCGGCTGG
>DHLZ01000277.1:16086-26591 GCA_002405515.1 Planctomycetaceae bacterium UBA4655 | reverse complement strand
ACGGCCGCCACGAAATTCGCCATCTGCTCGGGCCCGAGCGACGAGGGCTGCACGGCAAGGAGGGCATCGTAGGTCTCCGTGATCGGCGCCGACGCATCCACCCTGACGACGTCGTACTGCTTCTCGAGCTCATCCAGCACCGGCTGCCGAGGCCGCTGGGCCCCGCTCATCATGTCGAAGCCGCCGAAGAGATCGGCGTCGGTCGCGACGACGCCGAGCCGCTTCCGCTTCTGCTGGGCGGCCGTGCAGATCGAGCGGATGAGCTCGTACTCCACCGGCGTGCCGCGGTCGAAGAAGGGCACGACGACCTTCTCGAGGCCGCTGGTGAAACCGCATCCCAGGAAGATCTCCTCCTCCCGGTATGTTCCCCGCACCCGCGAGAGCACGCTCACCGGCTCGATCCCGAACTGCCGGCTCGCGAGGGCCGCCGCCTCGCTCTTGGGCTCGGTGGTGATGATCTCGACCTTGACCTTGCCCCGGCCGAGCCGCTCGAACTGCCGCAGCATGTTGAGGAGCGTAAGCCGGGTCTGCGCGTAGTCTTCCGGCACCTGCGGGCTGATGTAGGCGGTGACGTCCACCGACCGCTTCGGGTCGAGCGACTTGAGCAAGGTGCGGGTGTCGGGAGAGAGCGAGCTGATCTGCTCCTGCGAGAGGTCGGCCCGCAGGTCGAAGGCCCGCATGAGCAGCACGGCGCCCACGGCCGCCGCCACGAGCCCGAGCGTCCGCGCGACGTAATGGAGCCCCATACCCGACTCGTCCCGCCGGCCGCTCCAGTGCCGTCGGCCGATGAGCACCATCGCCACGTAGAGGGAGACCGCCACGATCCCCAGGAAAAAGCCGATCGACGAGAGGCTCACGACCCCGCGGCCGAAGTCGGAGAAGTGCTCGGCGAGGCTCCACGACCGCATCCGCTCCGCGGCCCGCTGCCCCATCACGAGGCCGGCGCGGTCCGCCAGGGCGAGCGGGGCGTTGAAGAGCATGCCGAGGATGAACCCGACCGTGAGGTTGCTCGTGAGGAAGCTCGCCACCATCCCGATCGCGAGCATCGCGAGGCCCGTGAACCAGTAGCCGAGGTAGTTGGTGAAGAACAGGCCGGCGTCGGGCGTGCCCCACCGCAGCAGGATGATCACGTTGCAGACCATCGAGAAGAGGAGCGCCACCGTGAAGATCCCCACGGTCGCGAGGTACTTCCCGAAAACCACCTCCCAGTCGCTCGCCGGCAGCGTCAGGAGCAGCTCGTCGGTGCCCTGCCGCCGCTCCTCCGCCCAGACGCTCATCGTGATCGCCGGAATGAACACCAGCAGGATCGACGGCAGGTAGCGGTTGAGCTGGTCGAGGTTCGCGAGGTTGGAGTTGAAGAACTCCGGCGGCCAGAAGGCGGCCAGCGACCCGAGCAGCACGAATACGCAGATGAAGACGTAGCCGGTCGGGTTCGAGAAATACGCCACGAAGTTCCGCTTGAACACGGCGTCGAGAACGTGCCACTTCATGATGCGAATGCCTCTCTCACTGTCGGGTCCATCACAATCGAGTCCATCACTGTCATGTCCAGGGTCGTTTCAACGCCGGGCTTTCCGCCGCGACGCTTCCGGCGGCGGGGAACGTCATTTCCCCGACCGGGTGAGTTCGTGGAATCGCTCGTCGAGCGGCCGACCTTCGCGGCGGAGTTCCGCGGGCGTGCCGTCGAACTTGAGCCTTCCCTCGGAGATGAGGATCACCCGGTCGGCGAGCGCCTCGACCTCCTGCAGGATGTGCGTCGAAAGCAGGATCGTCTTGCTCTCACCGAGCCTCCGGATCGTCTCGCGAACCTCGCGGATCTGGTTGGGGTCGAGGCCGCTCGTCGGCTCGTCGAGGATCAGCACGTCGGGCTCGTGGAGGAGCACCTGCGCCATGCCGACCCGCTGCCGGTAGCCCTTCGAAAGCTTGCCGATCGCCTTGCCGATCACGCTGCCGAGCTCACACTGCTTGACCACGGCCTCGATCCGGGCCTCCTTCTTCTCCTTCGGCAGGCCGCGGGCGTCGGCGAAGAACTCGAGCAGACCGCGCGGGGTCATGTCGGGATAGAGCGGGCCGTTCTCCGGCAGGTAGCCCAGACGCTCCGCTCCCGCGAGCCGATCGGTCGCCATGTCGAACCCGGCGATCCTCGCCCGGCCGGCCGACGGGGCGAGATACCCGGTCAGGATCTTCATCGTCGTGCTCTTGCCGGCGCCGTTGGGCCCGAGAAACGCCACCACCTCGCCCCGCGGCACGCGGAACGAGACGTCCTCGATGGCGATGAACGGGCCGTAGTACTTCGTGAGGCCATCCGCCTCGATCATCGCGGCATCGCCGCCGCGGCCACTGCCTTTAGCCATGTCCGTGCTCCGAAAACACCCATCTCTATGCGAAAAACCATAGGCACTCATCACCCCGCCTGTCCAGTCCCCGCCAGCCGTTCGACCTGCGGGCCCGTGCCCCCTCGCTTCCATGCGATGTGGGCGAGCCAGTCGTCGGAGCGATCCGGATGGTCCCGCCGGACGTGCACGCCGCGGGTCTCCTCGCGGAGGATCGCGGAGCGGATCATGAGCCGCGCGACCTCGAGCATGTTCTGCAGCTGCCAGCCCTCGGGCGACTGGAACTGCCGCGGCAGGACGTAGCGGCACCAGCCCTCGACTGCCTCGAAAGCCTCGCCGAGCGAGTCGGCCGACCGCTCGACGCCGACGTGCCGCCACATGAGGCTCTTGAGCGAGTTGCGGATGTCGGCGAGGTCGAGCGGACCGTTCACCTCCCCCTCGCGGGCGTTCGCGAGCGCCGGCACGCGGAAGTCGTCGCCGCCCGCCTCGAGAGCCTCTTCGCTCGCGGCCCGTCCGGCCCGGGCTCCGTAGACGAGCCCCTCGAGCAGGCTGTTGCTCGCGAGCCGGTTCGCGCCGTGGAGCCCGCTCGAGGTGACCTCCCCCGCGGCGAGCAGTCCGGGCAGGCTCGTGTGCCCCGTGTCGTCCACCTCCACGCCACCGATCATGTAGTGGGCCCCGGGACGCACCGGGATCCGGTCGCGGGCGAGGTCGAGGCCGAACTTCGCGCAGGTGGCCGCCATCCCGGGGAACCTGCCCCGCACCGCCGCGGCATCGAGGTGCGACAGGTCGAGGTAGACGTTCGCGTGGTGGGTGCGATGCATCACCTCCGTGATCGCGCGGGAGACGACGTCGCGGGGGGCGAGCTCGGCCCGCGAATCGAACTCCGGCATGAACCGACGGCCGTCGCGATCGACGAGGTGGGCCCCCGCGCCGCGGACCGCCTCGGTGATGAGCGTCCGCGCGCCGCCGGGGATGTAGAGCACGGTGGGGTGGAACTGCATGAACTCCATGTCACGGACGACCGCCCCGGCCCTCCACGCCAACGCCATCCCGTCGCCGCTGGCCGTCTCCGGGTTGGTCGTCTCCCGGTAGAGCTGCCCGGCGCCGCCGGTCGAGAGGATCGTGCGGCGGGCCCAGACGAGCGTCTTCCCGTGGTCCCGGTTCCATGCGATCGCCCCGCGGCAGACGCCGTCGCAGGTGACGAGATCGATCGTGAACGTGTCGGGCCAGATCTCGAGGTTCGGCAGCCGCTTCGACCGCTCGATCACCGCCCGCATCACTTCGCGGCCCGTCGCGTCGCCGAGCGCATGCACGATGCGGCTGTGGCTGTGGCCGCCCTCGCGGCCGAGGGCGAGCGCGCCATCCTGCTCGTCGAACCTCGTGCCCCACTCCATCAGCTCCGCGATCCGGTCGGGCGCCTCGCGGACGACCGAGTCGACGACCTCCTGGTGGCAGAGGCCGCCCCCGGCGGCGATCGTGTCGGCGACATGGTTGTCGAACCGGTCTTCGGGATCGATCACGCCGGCGATGCCCCCTTGCGCATACTGGCTCGACGACTCCCGCAGATCGTCCTTCGTGATGAGCGTGATCGAGAGGCCCGGATCGACCTCGAGCGCCGCACGCAGCCCCGCGAGGCCGCCCCCGAGGATGAGCACGTCGGTGAAGCAGTGAGGCACCCGCTTGGGGCCGAACGACACGAGATAGCGGGGACCCTCGAACATCTCCCCACGATAGCCAAAACCGGGCCGCCGGTCGCCGAAGGGGGGCCAGAGGGCCGTTTGGCCGCTCGACGGCGGCGGATCGCGAGGCGGACGGGTTGCGATCGCGGCAGCATGCGGGCTACCCTGCGGGCGGAACCGCTCTCGGCCAAGGACCGCTCGCCTCGGTCGTCGGGATTCCGACGGTTCCCCGCATGACCCATCCCGCATGACACAGCCCGCCGTCACGCTCGACGACGTCCTCGCCGCCCGCGAGCGGATCCGCTCCGGTATCGTCCACACCCCCTGCCCCGCGAGCGTGCCGCTCTCGGATCTCACCGGCGCGGAAATCTTCTGCAAGCTCGATCTCCTGCAACGGACGGGCAGCTTCAAGGAGCGGGGGGCCCGCAACGCGGTCATGCTGCTTTCGCCCGAGCAGAGGGCCCGCGGCGTCGTGGCCGCCTCGGCGGGAAACCACGCCCTCGGTCTCGCCTGGCACGGCCGGCTGCTCGGCGTTCCGGTGACGGTCGTGATGCCGAAGTTCGCGCCGCTCGTGAAGGCCTCGACCTGCAGGCGGCTCGGGGCCAGGGTGATCCTCGAAGGGGAGACATTCGACGACGCCCGCCGCCGCGCGATCGAGATCGCCGCGGACGATGGGCTCGAGCGGATTCATGGCTTCGACGACCCGCGGGTGATCGCGGGCCAGGGCACGATCGCGCTGGAATTGCTCGAGGACGTTCCCGACCTCGAGGCCGTGGTGGTGCCGACCGGCGGCGCGGGCCTGCTCGCGGGGGTCGGCGTGGTGCTCGGGGCGGTCGCGCCGCACGTGCGAATCATCGCCGTCGAGGCCGCGGCGTCACCGAGCTTCTCGGCGGCGGTCGCGGCCGGGAAGCCCGTGAGCGTGCCGATCCGCCCCACGCTCGCCGACGGCCTGGCGGTGGGCCGGGTCGGCGAGGTCTCGTTCAAGCTTGCGGCGAAGGCGATCGACCGCGTCGTGACCGTTGAAGAGGACGCGCTCGCCCTGGCGGTCGTGAGGCTTTTGGAGCTCGAGAAGTCGGTCGTCGAGGGGGCCGGCGCCGCGGCGCTGGCGGCGTTGCTCGGCGACCGCTGCCGCGACCTCGTCGGCCGCAAGGTCGCCCTGCTTCTCTGCGGCGGCAACATCGACCTCACGAGCCTCGACCGCGTCATCGACCATGGCCTCGCCGCCGACGGCCGCCGCTGCCGGTTCACGACGCGGATCAGCGACCGGCCCGGCGGCATGGCCCGCCTCACCGCGGCGATCGCCGCCGAGGGCGCGAGCATCCGCGAGATTCTCCACGACCGTTCCTTCTCCGGCCCCGACGTCTTCTCGATCGCGGTGCAGGTGACGGTGGAGACCAGCGGCGGCGATCACGCCCAGGCGCTCCTCGCCCGTCTCGCCGCCGAGGGCTTCGAGGTCCACCCGTCCGGTTCCGCCAAACCGATCGGCGACGGGAACTGAACCGCAACGACCTCGGCGAATCAGCCGCCGTCTGGTCGCAGGCCGCGGGTGAATGCCCGGAACTGCTCGCGATACTCCGGCGGCGGCTGGCTCCTGCGGCCTTCAGCCTGGTTGTCCCGCGACTGCTCGACGGTCTCGCGGCTTCGACGCACACCCGAGGGCGTGAGCCCGAGGCTGCGGACGGCGCGATCGAAATCTCGTTGCTTCCGAGGTCCGCCCTCCTTGGCGTCCTTCGCCATCCGAGCCCAGCGGTCGAGGAAGGCCTGCGCCTGCTCGCGGCTCCAGCCGAGCGAGTCGAGGACGTCGCCGCGGCCTTCGTCCATCGATCGCTTCAGGTGCTCGACCGCCAGATCGACCGCGTTTTTTGCGTGCGAGAGGTTCTCCTCGCCCCAGTCAGCCTCCCTCGAGGCCGCCTGCCCCACCGACGGCTGACCTGCGCCACCGGCATCCCAGCCGCCCAAGCCGCGGCCGGCGCGTCCGCCGATGCCCGCATCCTTGGAAGGCTTGCGGTCGGCCTCCGGGTCGTCGTTGTCGAGATCTTCGCCAGGGCGACCGACCTCCGAGTCTCCGGGCTTCGCGCCTCCCGATTTCCCTTCGCCGGAGTTCCCTCCGCCGGCTTGCTGCGAACCACCCGGCTTCTGATTTTGTGATCCGGGATCCTGCGAAGCCCCGCTCTTGCCGGATCCGCGGTCCCCGGCACGCTCTCCCTCTCCCTTGCCCTCTCCCTTGCCCTCTCCCTTGCCCTCTCCCTTTCCCTTGCCGTCCTGCTTGCCGTCCTGCTTGCCGTCCTGCTTGCCGTCCTGCTTGCCGTCCTGCTTGCCGTCCTGCTTGCCGTCACCCTTCGACTTGCCCCCGCCACCGGAGGAACCTCCATCCTGATCGGAACCGCCCCCTCGGCTGCCACCTCCGCGGCACTTGCTGCACTCTTTGTTGCCGCACGGCTTTCCCTCCTCCGGTCGGCATTCTGGCGATTCCCCCGACGTGTCGCCCCCGGACTGCGAGTCGGACGCTGGCTTCTCTTCGGCGCCGCCGCTCGCTTCACCGCCAGACTTTTCACCACCAGTTTTCTTGGCGTCGCCCCCGGCCTTGGCCCTCTCCTCGAGGATCCGCTCGATCGCTTCGCCATCGTTCGTTCCATCCGAGGCAATCGACGTGTCGTCTGCCGAAGGTTGCTCCCCCGATCGCTCACGGCCGCTGCCGCCGTCCGCCTTCCCGGCATTCTGCTGCTGTCCTTTTTGTTCACCGCGGCCCTGCTCGCCGCCTTGCTTCCCACCGCCCTGCTGCTGACCACCCTGCTGCTGACCCTGCTCTCGATCACCCTGCCCTTTTCCTTGCTGTTGGCCATGGCCATCCTGCTGACCGTCGCCCTGCTGCTTGCCATCCTGCGATTGTCCTTCGCCGCCGGCACCCGACGGCTGCTGCGAGGGCTCGCTCGATCCGTCGGCCGAGCCGCCGCCACCCTCCGAGCGGGCTCCCTGGCTCCCCTTCTCCGGCGGGCCAGACCCCTGCTCTCCGCTGCCCTGCTGCGATTGTTGCTGCGATTGTTCACCCGAATTCTTCGCCGACTGGCCGCCACCCGATGATCCTGCCCCCGCCGCGTTCTGCTTGCCGCCGCCCTCTCCGCCGTTGGATGCGTCGCTCGAGTTGCCCTTTCCACCGTTCGATCCCCTCGCCCCATCGGCTTGGCCATCACCACTTCCCTGGGGAGCGTTCCCCTGCTGACCATCCTGTTTTCCATGCTGACGATCCTGCGGCACGGCCCGCGGCGGCGCCTCCGCGTCGAGCTCGAACGTGAACCACTCGGTCCTGACCGAATTGGGCGACGGCGATTTCGTGTCCACGGCGACCGCTCGATAGTGGAGCCGGTCGCCGGCCTGCCCCCCCACCGAGGTCGGCTTGAACACCGCCTGCCCCCGGAACGGCCCCGCGAACTCCCGTTCGAGGATGGATTGCGCGGGCCTCGGCATCCGCTCGCCGTTGCGTTCGAGCTCGAGTTCGACCGCGACGCTCCGGAGGGCGAAATCGGGATCGATGGCCTCGACACCGACGGCGACCGGCTTCCCCGGCGGCACCTTCACGACGGGCTTGGCTGGCTCGACGATCCGCACCTCGGGCATGGTATCCGCGACGACGTTGATCCGATGCTCGATGCCCCGCTCCCGTCCGTCTTCCTCGGACCAGCCGCGGGGCCTGAAGACGAGACGGTAGTTCCGCTCCCAGGGCCCGGAGCGGTCGGGCGTGAGCCGCAGTTCGAACGAGCCGCTCGCCCGCGCGAGGTCGCGGGGGTCGATCTTCAGCTTCACGAGCCCCTGCCCGTCGCAGCCGAAGTCGATCGCCGCCATCTCCAGCGGATTCTTGCTCTCCGCGAGCAGCGTCACCTTCGTTCCCTCGAGGCCGCTCACGTCCCCCTGCCACTCGAGGATTTCGGGCTCACGGCGGGTGTACGCCGGCGGCAGGAGCTTGACCTGCTTCACGAGCAGCGACGGCGCATCGACGACGACGATCCTGATCGGCTCGCTCTTCGCATCGCCCGCCGTCACCGACACGAGGAGATCGTTCGAGAGCCCGTGACCGCCGCCCGGAAGCGTCGCTTCGAAGCCACCGCCACCACCTGATTCCCCTGCGGCAGCGCCGGGGGACGACGCGGGCTCCATCCGGCTTCGCCAGCCCGCGACACGATCGATCGTGCCGTCCTCGGCGATGCCCGCCGCCTCGACCATCGGCGTCTCGCCGGCCGCCATGCCCCGGATGCGGCTGCGGACGACGAGCTGCCGATTGCGGACGATCGTCGCCCGACCGTCCTTCACGGGAATGGCGTGGAAGACATCGGCGCCGCCCCGTTCGCCGGCCGGCAGCCTCCATCCGAGCTGCGGTTCGCCGATCAGCACCCGTGTCGGCGGCGCGACCCGTGACAAAGGGGCCGCGAGCCTCGCGAGACTCGTGCCGAGGCTCTTCGGCGAAAAGACGGCGTAGAGGCAGGCGAGCCCGACGAGGCTCGCCAGCACCACGGCAAGCCGCAGCGCCGGCCCCCGATCCGCGACGATGTCGGCGGGCAGTTTCGAAAGCCGCTTGGCGGTGCGGTGCTCGAGCGACGTCACGACCACCGTCGGAATCCGATGCGGGCGAGCCCGCACGAGCACGGTGTTCACGACGTCGTTGCGAAGTTCCGGATTCGCCCGTTCGATCGATCTCGCCGCGTAGACGAGATTCACCCGGTATCGCACGAGCGGCACGACCCACTTGATCGCCGCCGCGACGACCGCCGCCGCGGCGACGACGAGCCATGCCACGCGGAGGGTTCGGTCGAGCCCGCCGGGCACGACCCAGTGATCGGCGAGCACTCCCGCGCCGAGCCAGAGCACGAGACCGATGGCCGACGCGAGCAGGAACGTCGTGATGGCGACGCTCCGATAGTCGTCCCCGACGGCCTTCAGACGGGCCGCGAGATAGCGATCGACCTTCTCGTCGACCGAATCCGACGGGGCCCATTCCGGAACGGCAAGGTCGGCCGACTTCTCTGCAACGGTCGCCATCGCCTCGCTCCCACGAAAGGGGCCCGTCGGGCCGTCGCTACGATGAGCCATCGAAACCGACGAAAGTATATCGACAGCGGCGTTGACGGGGCTCGAAAGCCGCTTCTATCCTCGGCAAACCCTTCCTGTTCGCGGTCGCCACGTGGCCGCGCGACTCCGCCGAGCGGCCCGGACTTCCCCATGAACCTGCTCCCCGACGCCGAGGCCTACCGACGACTCGTCCAGGGCATCGACCGCGGCCCGGTCGCCACGGCGGCCCGCTCGGCGCTGGCGGTGGCGTCCATTCCCTACGCCGCGGCGGTCGCCGTCCGCCAGGCGGCCTACGCGGCCGGGATGCTGCCGGTCGCGACGGCGGCGATTCCGGTGGTTTCCGTCGGCAACCTCACGCTCGGTGGCACGGGAAAGACGCCCTTGGTGGCCTGGGTCGCCAGGCACTACCGGGCCATGGGGATGGAGGTGGCGATCGTGAGCCGAGGCTACGGCGCGAGGGACGGCGAGAAGAGCGATGAGGCGAAGGAGCTTGCGATCCTCGTACCGGACGTCGCCCACGAGGCCGATCGCGACCGTGCCGCCGCCGTCCGTCGGGCCGTCGCGCGGCACGGCGCCGAAATCGCGATCCTCGACGATGGCTTCCAGCACCGGCGACTCGCCCGATCGCTCGACATCGTGACGATCGACGCCACCGACCCGTTCGGCGGCGACCGCATGTTCCCGCGCGGCTTGCTGCGGGAGCCGGTCACTTCGATCGCACGGGCCGACGCCGTCGTGGTGACGCGATGCGACCTCGTCGATGCCGGTTCGGTCGCATCGATCGCCGAGACCATCCGCTCCCGCTGCGGCAGCCGGGTGCCGGCGGTCTGGGCCGAGTCGCGTCACGGCCCGACGCGGCTGCGGTTCGCCTCCGGAGGCACGGCCCCGCTCGAACACCTCGCGGGCCGGCGGGTGGTCGCGGTCTGCGGCATTGGCAATCCGGCCCCGTTCCGCGCGACGCTCGAACGGCTGGGCGCGAAGCTCGTCGCCAGCCTCACCTACCCCGACCACCACCACTACGACGACGGCGACATCACCGCGATCGTCGATGCCGCGAAGCGGAGCGACGCCGAGTCGGTGGTGACGACGCTCAAGGATCTCGTGAAGCTCCGCCGCGACCGTGTCGGCGGCCTGCCGCTGGCGGCGGTCGAGATCGAGCTTGCGATCACGTCCGGCATGGAACCGCTCGAACGACTGCTCTCCAAGGTGCCATGCGCCGCTTCATCCTGATCGATCCCTGCCTCTGCGACCTGGGCTCGCATCCCTACCAATACTGCCGCGACCTGCTCGATGCGGCGGAGCGGGCGGGCTTCGCCTGCGAGGCGGTCGCGCACCGCAGCTTCCGGCCGGGCCTCGACCAGTGGCCGGCCACCCATCGGCTCGACGCGTCCCTCTCGACGCTCGGCCACTCGAAGTACACCGGCTTCGGCGA
>DHLZ01000277.1:12554-15886 GCA_002405515.1 Planctomycetaceae bacterium UBA4655 | reverse complement strand
ACGGCGTCGGGAACGCATCGAGGCGTTCGCCCGCGAGATCGCGTCGATCGTCCGGAACGCGAGTCCCGGCGACGTCGTGTTCGTCGCGACCGCGTCGGAGCTCGACCTGGCCGGGCTTGCCCTTGCGATCCGCGACGCTCGACCGCCTCGCGGCGTCGCGTGGCACGTGCAGTTCCACTATCCGCTCTACCGGGGCTTCCTCGACGACTTCCCGCGACAGGAACGCCGGCTCGACCGCATCCGACTGATGACCCGCCGGGCGATCGACGACGCCGCCCCGCACGAGATCCGACTCCACGTCACCACCGACGAGCTCGCCTCGCAGCACCGCCGGCTCGGCATGGGCGACGTCGGGGTCCTCCCCTACCCGGTCCGCGCCGAGGCGATCGCCGCGGCGGCCGCGAGACGGTCGCGGGGCGACCGCTTCCGCGTCGTCGCCCTCGGCGACGCCCGCCCGGAAAAGCAATCGCACCTGCTCGCCGACGTGGCGGAGCGGATGTCGAGCGATCCCGTACTTTCGCCGATCGTCACGCTCGCCGTGCAGTCGAACCTCGGCTTTCCCGCCGAGTCGCGGGCACCGGGCGACCGCGCGGTGGTCGCCTCGCTCGCGAGGCTCTCGGCGATGCCGCGACCGCACGTCGAGCTGCTCGGCGGACCGCTCATCGACGGCAGATACACGGAGCAGCTCGCGGCGGCCGACGCGATCCTGCTCGCGTACGATCAGTCCCGCTACCGCTACCGCTGCTCCGGCGTGACGCTCGAAGCGATCGCGAGCGGTGGGCTGCCGATCGTGACGGGGGGCGGATCGATGGCGAGGCTCCTCGCCGAACCGATCGCGGAGCACACCGCCGCCGTGGTGGCGGCTTCCCGGTCCTTTCCGGGAGTCCGAACAGGCCGCGAGCGGATCCGTTCGGGCCGGCCGCTGCGGCTGTCGATCGCGATTCCCGCGAACGCGAACGCGATCCTCGCGTCCGCCGCCTGGCCCGTCGCAGGCGACGACGCCCTCCAGCTTCCGGGCGTCGCCGTCTCCGTCGGGGTCGAAGGCATGCCGCGGAAGACGCTCTCGCTCCAGCCGGATCGGTCAGGCCGGCCGGTCCGCGGCCTCGCGCCGATTTCGATCCCGCCCGATCGGGCCGACGGGTCGAGGCCGCGATCGATGCTGGTCGAGGTCGGTCCGCTGCCCGGCGCCGATGCGGTCGATCTCGGTTCGCTGGCGATCGATCCTCTCGACACGGGAGCCCCCCGGCCGTTCTCGGCGGCCGGCATCGTCGTCGCGGACGGCGACGGCCTTCTCGACGCGATCCTCGATGCGTTGCGGGAGCTCGTGCGGTTCGAAGATCACTACCGAAGGTCAGCCGCCGTGCTCGCCGCCGCGACGGCCGCGGGCCATGCCGGCGACGCCGTGCTCCGTGCGATCCTCGCAGCGGGACCGCCCACGATCGAAGGAGGATCGCGATGATCGGTTCGGCGCCTGAGATGTCTCTCATCGTCAACACGTTCGAGAAGCCGAGACACCTTTCGCTCGTGCTCGAGTCGATCGCGCGGCAGGAGGGGGTCGAAGGCGGCTTCGAGGTGATCGTCACCGACGACGGCTCGACCGATGGCACGCGGGAGATCGTGGAGTCATTCGCGCGGTCCGCGGCCTTCCGGGTCGCCTTCACGACCATGCCGCACGACGGCTTCCAACTCGCCCGCAATCGCAACCAGGGGGCGAAGCTCGCCCAGGGACGCACGCTCCTGTTCCTCGACGGCGACTGCGTCCTGCCGCGGGACCACGTCGCCGCCCACCTCGCCCGCCGCAGGCCAGGACGGGCGCTGCTCTGCTTCTGCGCGAGGCTCGGCGAGGCCGAGAGCCGCTCGATCGACGCCTCCGATCTCACGCCGCTCGCGGTCGCCAGGCTCACCTCCGCCTCCGAGCGGGCGGCGCTTCGTTCCCGCCACAGGAAGATCCTCTGGTACTCGCTCATCCGGCATCGGACGAAGCCGCGGCTGGCCGGCGGCAACTTCAGCGTCTGGAGGTCGGACTACGAGCGGGTCAACGGCTTCGACGAGCGGTTCCGTGGATGGGGCCAGGAGGACGACGACCTTGGCATGCGGCTGCGGGCCGCGGGAGTGAAGCTCGAATCGATCCTCGACCGCACCTTCACGCTCCACGTCTGGCATCCGGCCGACCCAACGGCCACGAAGCGTTGGAGGGACGGTGCCAACGTCGCCTACTTCCATCGCCGAGGCAGGCTCACCGTCTGCCGCGAGGGACTCGTCCACAGGCCGCTCGAGGGTCTTCGCTGGAGACTGCCTGAAGACCTCGAGACGACGCGTCTTGGCCGCTCGATGCTCGAACTTCTCGCCGGCGGTTCCCGACGCGAACGATCCCGCGACGACAGGCCCGAGATCGATCTCGTCGTTCGTCCCGGCAAGGGACGGTTCGAAGGACCTTGCGAATGTCGAATGCTCGTGGCCGCGGAGCCGGCACCGCGGATCGCGCGACAGGCAGACGTGGTCGTCGAGGCTCTTTCCGGCTCGGAAGCGTCGCTGCGGTCGCGAATCGATGCCGCCGTCTGAGAAGGCCAACCGCCGTCCGAGAAACCAACCAATGGCGACACCCGGCTGCCGCGAACGAACGCCTGCCTTCAGGGATTACCGCCTTCAGGGATTACCGCCTTCCGGTGGCGTGTGGCCGCTGCGGTTACTTTCTCTTCTCGACGTGAACGGTATGCTTCCGCAGCCGCGGGGAATACTTCTTGACCTTGAGCTTCTCGCCGCCGGTCTTCCGACGAAGTGTGTAGTTCTGATCGCCCGTCTCCTGGCACACGAGTTGGACGACTTCGAGTTTCTTCTTGCCTTTGGCCATGACGGGGAGCCTTTTGGTGCGGGCTTCTCTTGGGTCCAGGAGGATTCTGGTCTGCGACTTCCGGAAGCGTACCCCCCTCCGCCCATGACTGCCAGACACCCCCGTCCGTACCGGCCGAAACGGCCGAACGCCGGGGTGGCCCGGTGGCAGGCCACCCTCCCGCACGAGACCGGTCGGCCCAGACGAGACCGGTCAGCCTGCCCCGCCTTGGGGGAACGACCGCGGGAAAACAGGAATAAAACGGTGCCGGCCATCCGAATGATGAGTTGACGGCCGGACCGGCGGGTTTGCTGGCGGGTCGGCAATCGATACGATTCAAGGGGTGTTCGAGCCGCATTTTTCCGGAACCAGACATGGCGACTTCCATTCAACCCGACGCAGAGTCCAAGAAGCCGACTCCCGCCCCCCCTCCGGTGGCTCAGGCCAAACCTCCGGCGGCTCAGGCCAAACCTCCGGCGGCTCAGGCCAAACCTCCGGTGGC
>DHLZ01000277.1:0-12359 GCA_002405515.1 Planctomycetaceae bacterium UBA4655 | reverse complement strand
GCCAAACCTCCGGTGGCTCAGGCCGTATCCCCGGCGACCAAACCGCCTTCCAATCCCCCGCTGCAGCCCCCGCCGAAGCAGCAAGCGGCGAACAACGATCAGCCCGTTGACGATCAGCCCGTTGAGGAGATCGTCGTCGGCGGTTCGGTCGCGAGCCGGTTCGTGCCCCCCTTCGCGATCAGCATGCTCGTCCACATCGTGGCGCTCCTGGTGCTGGCGCTGATCGTGACCGCGCCGCCGAAGGTCGAACCGCCGCGGCTCATCACTTCCTCCTCGGAGCTCGATTCGGAGGACATAGGTGAAGACGTGCCGGAAGACACGCCGCAGGATGAGGTCACGGAGCCGACCACGGCCACGAACGACGTCGTGCTTCCCGAGACGATCGTGTCCGTCGACGTGCAGGTCGCCCCCGCCACCGATGCCGTCGAGGCGGCGGCGGCCGAAGTCGAGTTTTCCGACTTCAGCACCGAAACTGCCCCGACCGGCACCCTGCTCGAGTCCGTCGGGGCGACCGCCGGACAGCCCGGCGGCATCGGCGCCCGATCGAGCGCGGCGTCCCGCAAGCAGGCCGTTGCCAGGGGGGGCGGCAACGAGCAGAGCGAGACGGCGGTCGAAGCAGCCCTCAAGTGGCTCGCGCTCCACCAGATGGCCGACGGCGGCTGGTCGTTCGACATGAACGCCTGCTGCGGTGGACAATGCACGCACGGCAGCGGGTCACTCAAGGCCGATCGCGGCGGCGCGACGGCGCTGGCGCTGCTCCCCTTCCTCGGCCGCGGCTACACGCACACGACCGGCCCCTACAAGGAACAGGTCTTCAAGGGGATCAACTTCCTCGCCTCGCTCGTCGTGGAGGGCAACGGAAGGATGAATGGCTCGAGAACGATGTACTCCCAGGGCCTGGCCGGCATCTGCCTCTCGGAATGCTTCGCGATGACGCAGGACAACCGCCTGCAGGGGCCGGCCCAGCTATCGCTCAACTACATCATGGCGGCGCAGGATCCCGTGGGCGGCGGCTGGCGGTATGGCCCCAAGCAGCCGGGCGACACGTCGGTCGTGGGATGGCAGCTTATGGCGCTCAAGAGCGGTCACATGGCCTACCTCGACGTCGATGGAAACGTCATCAAGAAGGCGGTGCAGTTCCTTGACAGCGTCGAGACGGATTCCGGCGCGGCCTACGGCTATGTGGGTCCCGGAAACGGGCCGGGGACGACCGCCGTCGGCCTCCTCTGCCGGATGTACCTCGGTTGGAAGAAGGACCATCCGGGCCTCGACCGCGGCGTGACGAGGCTCGCCAAGATGGGGCCCTCGAAGGATCTCTACTTCGACTATTACGCGACCCAGGTGATCCATCATGTTGAAGGGGAGCGGTGGGTCGCCTGGAACGCGAAGATGCGGGACATGCTCGTCAATTCCCAGGTGAAGAGCGGCCATTCCGCCGGCAGCTGGTACGACGGGGTCGAAGGCGGCCACGGGGCGAGTGCCGGCCGTCTCTACTGCACGGCGCTCGCGACGATGATCCTCGAGGTCTACTACCGGCACCTGCCGATCTACGGCGCCCAGAGCATCGACGAGGAGTTCAAGGAGTAGCGGCATTCCGGGAGCGGCGGGCTCGCAGGGTCGCGGGCTCGCTGGCTTTCCCTCGCGGCTACGCATCCGTCAAACTCGTCCGATGCCCCCGGCTCGGGCGCCGCGAGGCTTGCCCTTTCCGCGAGGTCGATGGGTCCGGGCATGGGCCCCATCCAGGCCGGGTGGCCGGCGGCCTCCGCAACGGCCGATGACTCCCTCGATGGATGCTTCCGTTGATTCGCCGCCCCCACGACCGCTCGTCGAACGGATCGTCGGAAACCGCCCCCTCTTGGGCGGCTATTGGAGCCTCGTCGCCCACCTCGCCGCCGGCGTGATCCTCGCGATGTTCGTCGCGGACCGGCAGCCTGAGCCATCTCGCTCCCGGCCGATCGTGATCGACGGCCGCGGGATGGGGGGGGACGCTGTCGATCGGCAGGAGGGGGGCGAGGCCGTCGTCGTCGCCTCCGCCCCCGAGCAGGCTGCTGCGTTGACCGATGCGGAGCCGGATGGTTCGCCACGACCGGAAGCCCCGTCGGCCGTCGTCGCGAACGCCGGCGCCGAGCCAGCCGCCGAGGCAGTCGCCGAAGCCGATGAAAACGCTGCGGACGCCTCCGCTCAGCTGACACGGGATCAGCTGACACGGGATCCTCGCGCGATCGACACGCCCGGCATCGCCGAAAGCGGCCGCGCTCCGCACGTCGACACGCGAGGCCGGCCGCCGGCCGGGGTCACCCGAGGCTCACGGTTTGGAAGCCGTCGTGGCGATGCCCGCCTCGCGGCCGCCCGTCGCCACGGTGGCACCGCCGCGAGCGAGGCGGCCGTCGAACTCGGCCTCGCCTGGCTCGCCGCGCACCAGGCGATCGACGGCTCCTGGCGATGCGACCTCTCGGGCTGCCGCTGCGACGGCGGTTGCCGCGATGCGGGAACGGTCGCGAGCACGACCGCTTCCACGGCGATCGCGCTCCTGCCTTTCCTCGGAGCGGGCCACACCCACGAGGACGGCGTTCACCAGGAGACGGTCTCGCGGGGCATCTATTACCTCGCCAGCCGGCTCAAGGAGACTCCGCATGGCAGCGATCTCTGCGAGGGAACGATGTACGGACAGGGCCTCGCCACGCTCGTCTTTGCCGAGGCGTTCGGCATGACCGGAGACGAGCTCCTGAGGGATCCCCTCGCCGGCTGCATCCGCTTCATCGAGACCGCGCAGGACCAATACAGCGGCGGGTGGAGATACCTGCCGGGCCAGCCGGGCGACCTCACCGTCACCGCCTGGCAGATCGCCGCGCTGAAGAGCGCGCAGCTCGCCGGGCTCACGGTCCCCTCGCCCGCCATCGACGGCGCGGCGCGGTTTCTCGATCGCGTGCAGTCGATGGGCGGGGCCGCCTACGGCTACCGCTCCCCGTCGGCGAAGCACTCGACCTCGGCGATCGGCCTGCTCTGCCGGATGTACACCGGCTGGAAGCCGGACGACGAGCGGCTCGACCGGGGCATCGAGCGGCTGGCCTCGCGTCCGCCCGATCCCGACGCGATCTACGAAAACTTCTATCTCGCGCAGGTTCTCATGCAGGCCGGCCACCCCGCCTGGCCCCGCTGGAACGCGCGGCTCCGCGACGCCCTCGTGCGGTCGCAGGCGAGGGTGGGCCACGAGACCGGCAGCTGGGCCTTCGCCGACCGCGAAACCGCGGCCGGCGGGAGGCTCGCGCACACCTCGCTCGCTCTGCTGGTGCTCGAGGTCTACTACCGCCTGCTGCCGATCTACGGCGAGGAGGCGGTGAGAACGGGCTTCTGATCACCCATGTCGGTGGCGGCAGCCACGGCCCGGCGCGGGGAGGGATATACTCCGTGGCTTCCCCGCGGCGGTCGGGGCCGGAAGCCGTCGATGGACATGACGATCACAAGGCGCGAGGCCGACGACGAGTTGATCCTCGTCGTGTCGGGCCGTCTCGACGCCGAGCATGCCGACGATCTCACCCGTGCGGTGAACGACGAGCTGCGGCGGGGCCGCCATGTGATCGCGATCGACCTGCGGGAGTGCGGCTTTCTCAGCTCGGCCGGAATCCGGGTGCTCTTCGGAATCCACCGCGCCGCCGGTCGGGTCGGCGGCCGCTGCCTCGTCCGCGGGGCCAGCGAACCTGTCCGAAAGGTGCTCGAACTGACGAGGCTCGCGGCCATGCTCATGGAGCCGCCGGCCGCCGCGTCGCGACGCCCGTCCGACCCGACGCCCGAAACGCTCCATCCTGCATCGGCGGCGGTCGATCTCACGAGCGGCGGCGTGCGGTTCCTGGGACTCGAGCGGCCGACCTCGGCCGTCCATGGTCGGCTCGTGGGGTCGGCCGAGATCGCGGCGGGCGGGCGGCCGCAGCCCCACGAGCGACGAAGAATCGCCCGCGACGCATTCGCCCTCGGACTGGCGGCAGTCGCGGAAGACGGTCCGCTCGCCGATCGGGCCGGCGAAATGCTCGCCGCCTGCGGCATCGCCTTTCACCGTCGCCCTCGGCCCTTCTCGGTGGTCGATTACATGGCCGCGGCCGGCGACCTCGTGCCGGAGGTGGATATCGCCCACGGTCTTCTCTGGACCGGCCTGCCTTCGGGCAGGGCCGGCTTCGAGATGGCCTCCGACGAGCCCGTCGCCATCGACGAGCTCGTGGCGAGGATCTTCGAGCAGACCGAAGCGGACGTGCTCGCGGTCGTCGTGGCCGGCGAACTCGCTGGCCTGGTCGGCGCCGAGCTGATCCGTCCGCTCGCCGTGGCGTCTGCGAGCGATCGTCCGGGCTTGGCAGATCGGGCCGTCGCCGCTCGGTGGCTGAGCTTCTCGCGTGAGCCGGTCCATGCCCGGTGCGCGGCCGTGGTGGTGGGGGTGGCCACCCGCGATGCGGCCTCGGCGACGCTTGCCCCGTTCGTGCGGCCGTTGGGCACTGGCACGCTCCACGGGCATCTCCATGCCGTCGTCTTCCCACCGCGGCCGCTTGCCCGGGGCACCGGGGACCTCACCACGACGATCGAAGGCCTGGCCGACGCGGCGCCCGTGGCCCTCATGCACCTGCTGACCGACCCGCAGCCGGTGCTCGGCAGCGGCCGTTCGGCGATGGACCGCGGCAGGTGCTGGTTCGCGCCGCTCGTCGTCGAGGCGGGGGCGGCATGATCACGCTGCTTGCCACCTG
The DNA here is from genome assembly GCA_002405515.1 of Planctomycetaceae bacterium UBA4655. Taxonomy (GTDB): domain Bacteria; phylum Planctomycetota; class Planctomycetia; order Pirellulales; family UBA1268; genus UBA4655. The sequence continues at coordinate 7,632 of DHLZ01000277.1, read as the reverse complement.
GACGTTCGGCCTGGCGCTGGCGCTCGTGGCGCTCGGGGTGTTCGTGAGCTACCGGCTGTTCTCGTTTCCAGACATCACCACCGACGGGTCGTTCACGCTCGGCGCCGTGGTCACCGCCGTGGCCCTCACGGCCGGCATCGATCCCGTCCTCGCGACGCTGGCGGCGCCGCTCGCCGGGGCCGCCGCGGGCTGCGCGACCGCCATGCTCCACGCGTTCCTGGGCGTGGAGCGGCTGCTCGCCGGAATCCTCGTCACGACGGCGCTGGCGAGCGTCAACCTCGTCATCCTCGGACGAAGCAACGTTCCCCTCTCCTCGACGACGACGCTGCTCGACGGGGCGGAAGCGACGCTGGGGCCGGCCTTGGAGCGGGCCGGGCTCTCCACGGCGGTCGCCGGCGAGGCGGCGATGCTGGCGTTCGTCGCGGCCCTGGTGGCGGCCGCCATCGTCGCGCTCTGGGTCTTTTTCCGCACCCAGCTCGGCACGGCGATGCGGGCCGGCGGCGACACGCCGACGATGGCTCGTGCGCTCGGTCGCGACACCGGCTCGATGACCGTCGCCGGTCTGGCGATCGCCAACGCCCTCACGGCGTCGTCCGGCTCGATGGTCGCGCAGTACCAGGGCTTCGCCGACGTGCAGATGGGCATCGGCATGGTGGTCTGGGGCATGGCGAGCGTGTTCCTCGGCGCGACGCTCGTGGGGCCGGTGCAGCTGGGCGGGGCGATCCTGGCGACCGCCGCCGGCAGCGTCACCTTCCGGCTGCTCGTCGCAGCCGCGCTCCGGGCCGGCCTCGATCCCGACTGGCTCAAGGCCGCGACGGCCGTCGTCGTGCTCGCCGCGCTCGTCGCACCCCGCTTTCTTTCGAGGAGGGGCCATGCTCGAGCTGGCTGACGCCGCCGTCTCGTTCTCCTCGCCGGGCGGGCCCGCCGTGCGGGCGGTGGACGGCGTGTCGCTCGTGGTGCCCGCCGGGTCGTTCGTCGTGGTGATCGGCACCAACGGCTCGGGAAAGAGCACGCTCCTGGGCGCCATCGCCGGCACGGTGCCGCTCGACGGCGGCACGATGAGGCTGGCGGGCCACGACATCACCCGCTGGCGGGAGCACGAGCGGGCACGGCTCGTGGGGCGGGTCTACCAGGATCCGCGGGCGGGGACCGCGGGGAGCCTGACGGTGCTCGAAAACATCGCCGTGGCCGCATGCCGCGGCCGCTCCGCGGGCCTCCGCTGGGCGACGGGCCGCGAACTCCGCGAGCATGCGGCGCGGCGGCTGGCGGCGATCGTGCCGGGCCTCGAGCAGCGGCTCGACCAGCCGATCGGCTCCCTGTCCGGAGGCCAGCGGCAGATCGTCACGCTCGTGATGGCCACCTGGCAGCGGCCTGAGCTTCTCCTGCTCGACGAGCACACCGCCGCCCTCGACCCCGCGGCGGCCGACCGGGTGATCCAGGCCACGGCACGGATCATCCGTGAGCAAGGACTGACCTCGCTGATGGTCACGCACTCGCTCGCCCAGGCGGCGGCGCTCGGCGACCGTCTGCTCCTGATCCACCGGGGACGGATCGCCCTCGACGCCGAGGGTGCCGCGAAGCGGCGGCTCACGGCCGACGATCTCGCCGACCGGTTCGACGCCCTGCGTCGGGCCGACCAGCTCGACGACTCCGCAGCCCGCACGCTCGCCGAGGCCTACGTATGATCCCCGTCTCGCCGCCGCCTTCGCCGTTCGCCCTGATCCTTCGCCGTTCCCTGCCCGCGATCCTCCTGCTCGGCGGCGGCTCGGCGATCCTCCTGGCCACCGACCGCGCGGCCGCCAGCCGCACGATGCCCGCCGTGGCGGTGCTCCAGCAGGTGAGCACGACGCTCCTCGACGACGCGGTCGAAGGGATGCTCGAGGGGCTGGCCGAACGGGGCTACGTCGGCGGCAAGACGGTGAAGATCCGCCGTTACAACGCGGAGGGGGACCTCGCGCAGGCCAACGCCATCGCCAGGGAGATCGCCGGCGGGCCGTTCGACCTCGCGCTCACCTCGAGCACGCCGTCGCTTCAGGCGATGGCGACCGCCAACGCACGGGGCCGGATCCTCCACGTCTTCTCCGCGGTGGCCGATCCCTTCTCGGCGGGCGTCGGTTTCGACCGTTCCGATCCGCTCGTGCATCCGCGGCACCTCGTCGGCTACGGCAGCCTCGCCCCGGTGGATGCCACCTTCCGCATGGCGAGGCGGATCAACCCGCGGCTGGGGCGTGTCGGGGTGGCACACAATCCCTCCGAGAGCAATTCGCGGCGATTCATGGAACTGGCACGGGCAAGCTGCCGGACGCATGGCATCGAACTTGTTGAGGCGGCGGTCGAGAATTCGTCGGGGGTGATCGAGGCGATCCAATCGACCCTGTCCCGCGGCGCCGAGGCGGTGTTCGTGCCGGGCGACACGACCGTCTCGAGCGTGATCGATTCGATCGTCGCGACGGCCGCCAAGGCGGGCGTCCCCGTGTTCACGGTCGTGCCGGGCAGGCCCGATCGGGGCACGCTCTTCGATGTCGGGTTCGACTTCCGCGAGGTCGGCCTGCTGGCCGGGCGGCTCGCCGGCGACCTGCTCCGCGGCAAGGATCCGGCGACCGTCCCGATCGGCGAGACGGCCCGCGAGATTCCGCCGCGGCTTTCGATCAATCTCGCGGCGCCCGGCTACGACCGCACCCGGTGGCGGGTGCCCGACGACCTGCTTGGACAGGCGAAGGTGGTGATCGACGAGACTGGACGGCACGATCGGCCCTCCGCAGTGCTCGCCGGTCCGTTCAGCGAAGCCGACTACAATCCTGAGGAATCTCCCTCGAAAGGCCGAGGCCGATGAAGCTCTCCACCTACAGCTGGCTGGCGGTCGCCGTGGCGGTGTCGGTCGCGGCGATCGGGTGGCTCGGACTCGCGGGCTGGATGGCCGTGCTCGTGCTGCTGGCGAGCATCGGCATGCACGTGGCCGGGAATGCGATCGGCACCCGCCTGCGGGACCACACCGACCGCGAACTGGAGGCCCGGCACCGCGGTCCCGTCTTCCGCGAGGCGGTTCCCGAGCATGCGCCGACGCGGCTCGAACGGTCGGAGAGCCTCGGTCGGCTCGTGCCGGTGTCGGCGGCGATCGGCGGCGTGGCCGGAGGAGCGATCGGAGGCGGGTCGCTGGCATTGCTCGTGAAGAGCTCGGCCGCGGGCGCTGTTCTCGGCGGTGTCTCCTCGGCGGTGATCGGCGCACTCGTGGGATTCCTGCTCGCCGGCTTCGTCGAAATCATCCGGACATCGATCGCCGACGCGATCGCCGCCGAACGGTCGGCCGGCGGCGGCCGGGAGCCGCCCAGGAACGCTTCCCCGTCCGGGGCCGACTTGGTACCGTATGGTTTGGAAGAATTCCCACCGGCCGGAGACCATCGATCATGAGCAAGCCGCATCGCAATCTGAAGAAGGCCAATCACGGCGCCCGCCCGGCCAACAGCAAGGCCCGCAAGGCCAAGCGGAAGCACATCAAGACCTGACAAGTTTGCTCTGCTCTGCTCTGCCCGACCTGACAGCTCCGCCAGACAGCCAGTTGCAACGGACTGAACCGTTGCACCCATCCAAACAGTGGCCCCACGCGACTACATCATCAGCCCGAGCGAGTATGACCTCTCCAAGGTCATCGCCGACATCCACGAGATTCGCCGCTGGAACATGCAGCGATTCGAGATGGAGCAGTTGACGGCGATCGTGCACGAGGACCAGAGCCGGGCACTCTGCGTCGGCTACAAGGACGTGACGCACGACGAGTTTTGGGTCCGCGGGCACTTCCCCGTGATGCCCTTGATGCCGGGCGTGCTCATGTGCGAGGCCGCCGCGCAGCTCTCGAGCTACTTCTCGCAGCGGTACAACCTGCTCGAAGCGAAGGTGGTCGGCTTCGGTGGCATGGAGGAGGTCCGCTTCCGCGAGCCCGTCGTGCCCGGCGACCGCCTCGTCATCGCCGTCGAGCGAATCCGGGTCCGGCCCAGGGCGATGATCGTCTGCCGCTTCCAGGGTGTCGTTCGGGAAAACATCGTGGTCGATGGCATCATCAAGGGCGTTCCGCTGCCAGTCGATGCCCTCGTCAAAATCTCCGGTCGCCCGATCGGTGGAAATTCGGTCGGCGGACACCCTGCGGCTGGAAAGTAGCGGCGGCATGGCGAGGAGCCCGCGGAAGCATCCGGTCGCCGACGCCGATGCGGCTCCCTATCTCCGACCGCTCGACTCGCTCCCCTGCCCCCTCGACCCGCGGACCCTGTTCGCTCGCCCGTCGCCCATCGAACTCGAGGTCGGCTGCGGGAAGGGACTCTTCCTCGAGCACGCCGCCACGTCGCGGCCGGACACGAACTGGCTCGGGATCGAGATTTCGACCCCCTACGCGAGGCTCTGCGCCGGCCGGCTCGCGAGGCGACACGCCGGCAATGCACTCGTGATCCCGGGCGATGCCCGACGGCTCGTCGAGGAGACGCTCGTCGATGGCTGCCTCGCCGCCGTGCACGTCTATTTCCCCGACCCGTGGTGGAAGGCGAGGCACCGCAAGCGGCGGGTGCTCGCCGCCGATTTTCTCGCCCACGTCGCGAGGGCGCTCGGCCCCGCGGGCGTCCTGCACGTCTGGACCGACGTCGAGGAATATTTCCGCGAGACGCTCGCGATCGTCGAAGCGGGGGGCTTCTTCGGCGAGCCCCAGACGGTCGCCGAGCGGCCGGCCGAACACGATCTCGACTACCGCACCCATTTCGAACGGCGGACGAGGCTCGCCGGCGAACCGGTCTGGCGGACGTTCTTCATCCGCCGCGACGATCCCGTCACCGCACCGCCGCCTCGTAGGTCCGCCGCGGTTCTCCCCCGGGGCGGTGCTCCGTCGCGATCTGGTAGAGCCGTTCCCCGGCCGGCGTCGGATACTCGCCCGTGAGGCACGCGCGACAGAGGCTCGACGGCTCGAGCCCGATCGACCTCGCCACCGAGTCGATCGGAAGATAGCGGAGCGAGTCGGCACCGAGCCTGCGGGCCATGTCCTCCTGCGACTCGTCCGTGAGCACGCCGTCGCGAAGGAAGGGCGGGGCGAACAGTTCGTCGATGGTGGACATGTCGATGCCGTAGAAGCAGGGCGCCACGATCGGCGGGCAGGCGATCCTCACGTGGATCTCCCGGGCGCCGCCGAGCGACCGCATCCGCCCGAGCAGGACCTTCATCGTCGTGCTGCGGACGATCGAGTCCTCCACGAGGATCACCCGCTTCCCCTCGAGCACCTCCCGCAGAGGCGTGTACTTCGACTCCGCCTTCTCGCGGCGGCTCGACGGCCCGTCGATGAACGTGCGGCCCGTGTAGCGGTTGCGGATCAGCCCCTCGAGGCAGGGCACCGAGAGGCGGTAGGCCATCGCGTCGGCCGCGGCCTTGCTCGTGTCGGGCACCGGAACGACCACCGTGTCGGAATCGATCGGCAGCGTCTCGAGTCGCGCCAGCTCCTCGCCGAGCCTCTTGCGGGAGAGGTAGACGCTGCGGTCGTCCATGGTGCTCGCGACGTTGGCGAAATAGATCCACTCGAAGAAGCAGTGGGCGCGTCTCGGGCTCTCGGCGAAACGCTCGACGCGGACGCTCGCCCCGTCGACGACGAGCGCCGTTCCGGGCTCGAGCGATCGGATCGACTCGGCGGGAAAACCGAGATTGAGCAGCGGCACACTCTCGCTGGCCGCGGCGACGAGCCCGCCCTGCCGGGCGTACTCCATCGGCCGGATGCCGAGCGGGTCGCGGGCGACGACGAGCCGGCCGCAGGCGTCGAGCAGCGCGATGTTCCAGGCGCCGTCGAGCCGGCGGGAGACCCTCGCCAGGAGCTCCACCGGATCGATGTCGGCATCGCCGGAGAGTTCGTTGCCGATGAGGTGCATGAGCACCTCGGTGTCGTTGTCGCGGGCGAGGTGATTGTCGTCGCGGGAGAGGATCTCGTTTCGCAGCTGCGGGTAGTTGGCCAGCTGGCCGTTGAAACCGAACGCGAACCACTTTCGCTTCTGGATGTGCGGCCGCTCGAGCGGCTGGGCATAGCCCCTGTCCTCCGCGCCGCACGTCGCGTACCGCACGTGGCCGATGGCCGCCCTGCCGGCGTGCTGCTCCATGAGGCTCTCGTACTTGCCCCGATGGCTCATCCGGAAGACCTCGCTGACGCTCCCCACCTCCTTGTAGGTCGCGAGCAGCTGGCTGCGGCCCGGGTTCCAGACCGTCATGCCGGCCGAGAGCTGGCCCCGATTCTGGATGTCGAGCAGCATCCGGGGCACGAGCCGGGAAACCTCGTCCGGCCCCTGGGCGGGGCAAAGCGGCGAGGCCTGCTGCGAGGGCAGGTGGTAGATCGCGGCAAGCCCGCACTCGTGATGGAGATCGCTCATCGGACACCGAGTGTACGCCTCGCCCCGAAATGCCTCAACCAGATCCCGCAATCGAGGCCCGTGGGTCGCTCGGTGGCCGCTCGGTGGAGGACGAGTGTAAACTGGAGCCCTTCGATCCTCGCCCATTCCCGCCCCGCAGCGACCGTTTGCCGGCCGGCATGCCGGAACCACCACCACCTCATGACCGAAACGACCCGCAAGGACGTCTCCGCAACGGCCCGGCTCGTCGTCGTGAAGGTTGGAACGAGGGTTCTCACTCGCCCCGACGGCCTGCTCGACGCCGCGAGGATCGAGGCCATCGGCCGGCAGATCGACTCACTGATCACGGCAGGACGGCAGGTCGTGCTCGTCAGCTCGGGCGCCGTCGGGGCCGGCATGGGAAGGCTCGGCCTGCCCCGCCGACCGGTTGAACTCGCCCGCCTGCAGGCGGTGGCCGCGGTCGGGCAGAGCTCGCTCATCGAGGCCTACGAAAGGGTGTTCCGCGACCGCGGCCGCCACGCCGCTCAGGTGCTCCTCGTGGCAGGCGACCTGCGGGACCGCACCCGCTACCTCCACATCCGCCACGCCCTGCGGGCCATCCTCGAATACGGCGCGGTGCCGATCATCAACGAGAACGACACGGTGAGCGTCGAGGAGCTTCGCACCTCCTTCGGCGACAACGATCGGCTGGCGGCCCTCGTCGCCACGCTCGTCGATGCGCAGCTGCTCGTTCTGCTCTCCGACGTCGACGGGCTGTTCGACCGCAGGCCCGACGATCCGGGAGCCTGTCTCGTCGCCGACGTGCGGCGGATCGACGGCTCGATCGAGGGCCTCGCCAGCGACGTGCGGGGCGGGCTCTCGAAGGGGGGCATGGCCAGCAAGATCGCGGCGGCGAGGATCGTGACGGAGTCGGGAGCGCATTGCATCATCGCGTCCGGCCGCGATGACACCGTGCTCGAGAGGATCTGCGCGGGCGAGCCGGTCGGCACGCTTTTCCATCCCGCGGGAACCGGCATGACGGCGAAGAAACGCTGGCTCGGCTGGAGCGCCGACGTGCTGGGAACCCTCGTCGTCGATCCCGGCGCCCGCGACGCGGTCGTCAACCGCGGCTCGAGCCTCCTCGCCGCCGGCGTGCGTTCGCTCGATGGCGACTTCGGCTCCGGGGACGTCGTCTCCCTGGCCACCGTCGGCGACGGCGTCGTTGCCAGAGGGCTAGAGAACTACGCGGCCAATGAGCTCCGTCGGCTCGCCGGGCTGCAGACCGACCGCATCG
>DHLZ01000137.1 GCA_002405515.1 Planctomycetaceae bacterium UBA4655 | reverse complement strand
CCCCCCCCCCCCGGCCGCCCCTCCCCCCCCGCCCGCCTCGCGGCACACGGGCAGCCCCGAACCCTGCACGTTTGATTCGCCGGATTCGCCGCAACGGCGATTCAACGGCGTTCCGCGAAGCCCGCGATCGCGTCGCGGTTGCGGCGGGACGGCTCGTGATTCGGATCGATCTTCAAGGCGAGATCGAACGAGCTGACGGCCTGGCGGAACTTCCGCTGCCTCGCCTGCGCCACGCCGCGGTTGAACCACGCGTCCGCGTTGCGGGGCTCGTGGCGAATCGAGTGGTCGAAGTCGAGTTCGGCCTTCATGGGCTCGCCGGCGTCCAGGTAGGCGAGGCCGCGGTTGAGGTAGGCGAGCATGTAGTTGCGGTCGCGACGGATCGCCGCGGCGTAGGCATTGATGGCCTCGAGCCGCCGGCCGAGTTCCATGAGCGTGAGACCCCGCCAGAACTCGGGCCTCGGGTCGTCGTAGGCAATGCCCGCGGCGTCCTCGAAGTCCTCGAGTGCGATGCCGTGCTGACCCATATGGTACCAGGCGATGCCCCGCCGGAACGCGAGCTCAGGGTTGTCGGGCTCGAGCAGGAGCCCCTTCGAGTAGGCCTCGACCGCCTCCTCGTAGCGGCCGAGCGACCGCGACACCAGGCCGAGGCCCATGTATGCCGGCACGAACTCCCGGTCGAGCTTCACCGCCTCGAGGAGCAGGTCACGGGCCTCCGCGTGCTTCCCCTCTTCGGCGAGCTTCTCCGCACGAGCCACGAGCGAGAGAGCGGGGGAGCGGCCTTCCTGGAGCATCGGGAGCGACGGGCGGCGCGGCGTGAACTCCGCGTCGGGCGCGGCGGGCGACCGGGGAGTCGGGCTGGGCCGCTTCTGCTCCGCGGGCTCGCCGGGGATGGTCCTCTCCGGAAACGGGATGGCCGGCCGCGGCGGCGACGGAATGGATGGCCGCGGTGCCGGCACGGACGGCGACGGCGTTTTCGGCGGCGTTGCCCTGCCGCCGAATGGGTTGAGCTCGTCGGCGAACGGGTCGTCCTCCGGCAGGCCGCCGCGGTCGATGTCCTGGGCGGCTGCCGGGATGGCCACGACCACCGCCACGGCCCAGCAAAGCCCGGCCAGCACGACGAGCGGCCCGAGAAGGCCGTCGGAACGCCGGCGGCACGACCGGAATGAAAGGCAGCGCAACGAAAGCCGGCGGATCGGCAGACGACGGTGACTCATCGGCCCCTGGAAATGCTTTCCTCGAAGGACACTCCGACACGATCTGTTCATCGGCGGCACGGCTCCAGTGAGTCGAATCTCAGCGTTCCTGCGTGTGCGGTTTCCCCAGCCGGAACCGCGGCACCGTCACGACGCGACCAAACTTCCCAATCGTTCCTGGATCCCCTCCCGGATTCTCCCGGCGAAGAGCGACGCCATCATCGGCAGCTGCACCCGCACGACGAGTTCGCTGGGCAGGCTCTCCACCTGACCGTTGAACGACATGCCCATCGTCGAGAAGCGAACGGTCATCACCTCGTCGGCCCACTCCGCCTCGATCGGCCCGACCGTCTCGGAATACTGCTCCCGCGCCACGACCACGGCCCGGTCGAGCCTCACCCGCATCTCCTCCGCGGAAAGCCCGTGCGGCAATCGAACCTCGAGATCGTTCATCAGATGGTCTCCGAGAAACAGGTCATCATACCTCTACAGAGCGTCCGGCGTGCGGCATGGCGTTCGGCGTGCGGCACAGCGTCCGAAGTGCGACCCCGACCCGCTCCGCCTCGACGGCCCGCAGCCTGTCGCCGCCGCACGCGGCCGACCGCACCGCGACGATGTCGGGGGCGATTTCGGCGACTTTCCCGGCGTCCTCGAGGCCGATCCGTCCGGCCAGGGCGACCGTGAGCCCGAGCGACCTTGCCAGGGCGACGGTCGCCCCGAGGTCGCCCGGGATGGCCACGTCGAAGAGGCCGCCTGCCCGCTTGTCGAACGTGTCGATGAGCACCGTGCGGCCTGCGAGGGTTCCCGCGAGGCGGACGACCCGATCCGGCGGCGGCGCGTCGCAGCGATGCCAGTCGGCGTAGACGACGCAGGCCTGGGCGACCCCGCCGGGAAGCTGCGACGCCAGATCCGCGATCCGCCGCTCCCAGTCGAGCTGCGCCGCCCCCGCGAGGCCCAGCTTCACGAGCCACGGGCGTTGCACGCCATCCGGAAGCAGACCGACGAGCGAGCCCACGTGCGCCGACACCTCGTCGATCGGTCCGTCGGCCAGCTCTCCGCAGGCGATCGTCCACGGAACCGACCGGGCCGCATCGTGGACGGCGGCAGCGACTCCGAGCGTTTCTTGGAGCCCCGCGCGTCCGAGCGAACCGGCCAGCGGCTCCTTGACGTCGATCACGTCGGCGCCCCCCGCGATCGCCTCGCGGGCCTCCGCGGCATCCCGCACGCTCACGAGCAGACGCATCACCGCGATTCCTCGCCTGTCCGCAGCGACCGCTTCGCCTCGACGAGCCGCTCCGCGAGCTCGCCGAACCGCTCCATCGAAAGCGGCTCGTACCAGAGGCCGTCGAGCACGATCGATCCTCGCTTCCAGCCGGCCCACGGGCGGAACGTGGGCCTCTCCTGCCATTCGGTGGCCCGTTCAGCGATCCGCACGGCGATCGTGCCACGGCGGCGGCCGTTCTCCGCCGCGTGCTCCTCGTGGTCGCCCGCCTCTCCGGTGCAGGGCTCGACCGGCCTGCCGATGGCGTGGGCGCCGTGAAAAAAACATTCGACGACCTCGAGCGGAACGTCGTAGGCACGCGTCGGCGCGACCCGCAGCCGAAGCGTGCCGCCCCGCCGCTCGACCCGCGGCAGCGCCGCCGCCACGGCGAGGGCCACGACCGGCGGGATGGCGACCGCCGCCGCCACCGCGGCCCCGAACACCAGCCCCCTGCTACCGAACCACGCGGCCGCGCCGGCGACCGCCAGCATGCCGAGGACGATCGCCACCGCGAGCACGACGAGCGGCCGCGGATTGCCGCGGACCCAAATCTCTCTCGGCTCGACCGATCGCACGCCCATGTCCGCTTTCATGATGGAACCACCTCGACTACCATACTGCGGTTTCAAGGTCCGCACACCCCGCCCTCTTTCCCTTCCTTTTCCCGATTTCGTTTCCCAATCGGGCCTCTCCATGTCGCACGAAGCGAACCACGATGCGGCTCACGCCAACTCCTCCCGATCGGCCGGCTCTCGCTGGATCATCGCGGCCCTCGCGACCGTCCTCGTCGGCTACGCAGGCTCCGCGTTCCTCGGCTACCCGCAGCGCGGCCGCGACCTCATCGTGCAAGGCCAGTCGGACCATCATCAGGGACATCACGGGCAGCAGGGCCATCACGAGCACGGGCAGCCGCACGAGGATGGAGCCACCGCGCCTCCGATCTGGACCGTGCTGCCATTCGTGCTGCTCCTCGCTGCGATCGCGATCTTCCCGCTCGTGCCCTCGATCGAGCACTGGTGGGAGCACAACGAAAACCGGCTGCTCGTCGCCTGCCTCCTCGGGGCGGTGACGCTCGCCTACTACGCCTTCCTCCACCGCCATCCGGTCGATCTCCACTTCCCGGCGCATGCCGTGACGCCGGCCGCGGCCAGCGGCATCTCCTGGGGGCTCGTCGGCACGGTCCTCGCCAATGCCCTGCTCGCCGAGTATGTCCCGTTCATCGTGCTGCTGTTCGCGCTCTACTGCGTGACCGGCGGCGTGAGGATCGAGGGAGACCTCGAGGCGACCCCGACCACGAACGCCGCGTTCCTCACGGTGGGCGGCCTGCTCGCGAGCTTCATCGGCACCACCGGCGCCGCGATGCTCCTCATCCGGCCGCTCCTCGAGACCAACCGCGAGCGGCGGCGGGTCGCCCACACGGTCGTCTTCTTCATCTTCGTCGTCTGCAACTGCGGTGGGTGCCTCCTGCCGATCGGCGACCCGCCGCTTTTCCTGGGCTACCTGCAAGGGGTCGATTTCTTTTGGACGCTCTCGCTCTGGAAGCCCTGGATCTTCACCAACGCCGTGCTCGTCGCGATCTATTGGGCCTGGGACACGTTCCTCGCCCATCCGCAGGAGACGCCGCGGGACCTCGCGCGGGATCACACGCAGACCCGCAGGCTCACGATCAGCGGCCTCCTGCCGAACGCGCCGCTGCTGTTGGCCGTGATCGCGGCCGTGGCCCTGCTCGACCCGTCGAAGCCGCTTCCCGGGACCGAATGGCACCCGTGGGTGTTCCTGCGGGAGGCGGTACTCCTGGGGATCGTGCTCGTGTCGCTCGCGGGCGGATCGGCCGAGATCCGCCGGAAGAACGCCTTCAGCTATGGGGCGATCGTGGAGGTGGCGGCGCTCTTCCTCGGCATCTTCGTCTGCATGCAACCGGCGCTGGCGATCCTCGACGAGCGGGGGGCGAGCCTCGGGATCGAGTCGGCGAGGGCGTTCTTCTGGACGACGGGCGCCCTCTCGTCGGTGCTCGACAACGCCCCGACCTATCTCGTCTTCTTCAAGACCGCCCAGGCCCTCGGCGCCCCCGCCGCGGATCCGGCGACGACGATGGCGGGCGTGGACGTGATGCGGCTGGCCGGAGTGAGCCTCGGGGCGGTATTCTTGGGAGCGATGACTTACATCGGCAACGGGCCCAACTTCATGGTGAAGGCCATCGCCGAGAAGTCGGGGGTGAGGATGCCGAGCTTCTTCGGTTACATGGCCTACAGTTTCGGCGTCCTGCTGCCCGTCTTCGTGGCCGTCTCGCTGCTGTTCCTCTGAAGCCCACCATGACACCTCCGCGGTCCGGCGGCCCTGCCGCGGGATTCGATCTCATCGCGAGCCAGCCCGCCTTCGACCGCCTCGTGGAGCGGCTCGCGGAACACCCGTTCATTGCCTTCGACACGGAGTTCGTGTCGGAGCACACCTACCGCAGCCAGCTCTGCCTCATCCAGATCGCCGCTCCCGGCGTCCTCGCCGCGGTCGACACGCTCGCCGTCCGCGAGCTCGACGCCTTCTGGAACCTGCTCGCGGGGGGTGACCGCACGACGATCGTGCACGCCGGCCGGGAGGAGCTCGGTTTCTCGCTCCACGCCACCGGTCGGCTTCCCGCGAGACTCTTCGACGTGCAGATCGCCGCCGGCCTTGTCGATCACGACTTTCCGGCCGGCTACGGGGCGCTGGTGCGCCGGCTGCTCGGTCGCACGGCCAACAAGGGAGAGACCCGCACCGACTGGCGGAAGCGGCCGCTCTCCGACGCCCAGCTCGCCTACGCGATGGACGACGTGCGGCACCTCGAGGATCTCTGGCGGGTGCTCGAGGAGCGGCTCGCGAAGCACGGCCGCGAGGCTTGGATGGAGTCGGAGATGGCCTCGTGGCAGGGGGACGTCGTCGAGAGCTTCCAGCGGAAGCGATGGCGGCGGGTCTCGGGGCTCACGGGGCTCTCCCGCCGCGAGCTTGCGATCGCGAGGGAGCTTTGGCACTGGCGGGATGCGGTCGCCGAGAGCCGCGACATGCCGCCGAAACGGGTGCTCCGCGACGACCTGCTCGTGGAACTCGCGAAGCGGAAGAGCGCCGACGAGCGGGAGATCCAGGCGATCCGCGGCATGCAGCGGTCGGACTTCAGGCACATCATCAAGGGGATCGCCGACGCGATCGACCGCGGGCTCGCCCTGCCCGAGGGCGAACTGCCCGGCGGCGAACGGCACCGTGCGCCCCCGCAGCAGTTGGCCGTGCTCGGCCAGTTCCTCTCCACGGCCGTGGCCGGGCTCTGCCGGCAGATGAGCCTCGCCCCGGCGATGGTGGGCACGGTCTCTGACATGCGGGACCTGCTGGCCTGGAAGCTCGGCTACGACGTCGAGGAGGGAGAGCCACTGCTGGCGACGGGCTGGCGGGCCGAGGTGGTCGGCACGATCATCGACGACCTCCTCGCCGGCCGCGCGGCCCTGCGGATCGGCGACCCCCGCAGCCACGACCCGCTCGTCATCGACCGAGGGTGAAAATCAGGGCGAAGGACGGGCGGGCGGGCCGGCCGCGGCCGCGGCGTCATGCCACGTCGATTACGTACAACGCGATGGCGGCGGTCATCAGCACCGCCGCGGCGATCCGCCGCACGAGCGCCGCCCGGTCGATCTGCTGCTCGAGCTCGTGCCAGCCACGGTGGGCGAGCACGGCGCCGATGATGACCGCGAACAGTCCCCGCGACGAGAGCAGCACGTTGCCGAACACCGCCCCGAGCAGCCCGAAGCAGGCGTAGAGCGTGAGCATTCCTGCGAGCCACACGAGCCCGTAGGCGGCCGCGGCCCGCCAGTCCGTGCCGCGGCGCGGATTGGCCCAGGGGAGAAACGCCGACGCCACGAGGCCGCAGGCCACGTACGTCACGGCCGCCGAGAGCCCGCAGGCCCAGAGCCTCGACCGCGCCGGATCGGCCGCGTGGACCGAGTCGATGAGGCGGACGATCGCCAGGTCGGCGACCGCGAAGCCGAAGCAGGCGGCGATCATGAGTCCCAGGACGGCGGCCGGCACCGGGTCGCGCCGCCCCTGAAGGACAGCCGCCGCGACGACGCTCAGCCCCACCGCCGCCCACTGCCGAAGGTCGAGCCGCTCGCCGGGCAGGCAGCTGACGATCAGCGCGAGGGCCACGATCTTCAGCCCCAGAAGCGGCACCACCCGCGACGCATCGGCCCGCCGCAGCGACACGATGAGCGCCGTCTGGCCGGCGAGATAGCCGCCGATCGAGGCCGCGAGCGGCGGCAGGAGCGTGGCCACGTCGAGCCCCCCCGGCGGCCAGAGCAGCCAGGCGGCCGGCAGGCAGGCCGCGGCCATCACGAGGTGGGCGGCCACGAGCAGCCGCAGCCCGCCGCCACGGCTCGTCGTGGCCTGGTGCCGCGAGATGAGGAACGCCACGGCGTTGAAGGCCCCGGAGAGGAGGCCGAGCGTGACACCGGCCGCGAGCACGGCCGTGGCGGGATGGTGCATGGGACGATCAGCGGCCGCTCACTCGGTGCGGCGACAAAGGGGGAGGGCCGGCGGTCACGACACGCTTTCATGTCGGCCTTCGCGGCCCGCTTACGACAGCCGCGCCGCCCCCCCTTGCGCAGGCCGCACGACCGGCACCCGGCGCGTGGTCAGCCCGCGTGCATCAGGGGGCGGACGCCGGACGCATCGCCCCGGCGCGAAACAGACAGCCGCCGCCGTCCGCGTGCCCGTCCTCGCCGGCGCCGCCGAGGCCAACGTCCGCGCGAAGATCGCGGCCGGCGACTTTCCCAAGGGCTTCCGGCTCGCGGCCAGCCTCCGCGGTTTCGATTTCGGCCAGGGACGCAAGCCGATCATGCCCGAGCAGCGTGAAAAACTGGAGGCCGCCGGACTGGAGATCGGCCGCCAGCTGGCCGCGGCGGGTTACCCCGTCGAGCGAGTCGACCGCTGACGGCAGCTCGATATCATGTTTCGCTGATACGCCAGAAACACAACGCCGCGAGGAATTCCATGCACAAGGTCGTGATCACCGACTTCATCGCCGACGAACTGGTGACCGAGCGCGAGGCGTTGGCCGGCCTGGCCACCGTCGAGGCCTTCGACGCTCACCATGAGGACCAGTTCGCGGGCCGGATCGAGGACGCGGCGGCGATCATGATGTACCACAACATTCGCCTCACGCGGCGGACGATCGAGCGGCTCACCAAATGCCGCTTGATCGTGCGGTGTGGTGTCGGCTTCGACAACGTCGACCATGCCTTCGCCCGCGAGCGGGGCATCGCGGTCGCCAACGTGCCCGACTACGGCACGGAGGAGGTGGCCGACTCGGCGGTGGGCATGACGCTGGCCCTGACCCGCGGGATTCACCAGTTCAACACCCGGCTCCGCGACCGGCCCGACCCCTGGATGTACCACGTCTTCGCGCCGCTCCATCGCCTGCGGGGCCGGACCTTCGCGATCGTGGGCCTGGGGCGGATCGGCATCGCCACGGCCCTGCGGGCCAAGGCTCTGGGGATGGACGTGGCCTTCTACGACCCCTACCGACAGGACGGCTTCGACAAGGCGATCGGCATCCGCCGGGTCGAGTCGCTCGAGGATCTCTTCCGGCAGGCGTTCGTGCTCAGCCTCCACTGCCCGCTCACGGCCGAGACACGGCACCTGGTCAACGCCGAGTCCCTTGAGTGGCTGCCGTGGGGTGCGTATCTCGTGAACACCGCCCGGGGCGGCGTGGTCGATACCACTGCGATTCCGGCGGCGCTCGCCTCGGGGCGGCTGGCCGGAGCCGCCATCGACGTCCTCCCGCAGGAGCCGCCGCCGGCCGACGACCCGCTGCTCGTCGCCTGGCGGGACCGCAGCCATCCGGCGTTCGAGCGGCTGATCGTCAACCCGCACGCGGCCTTCTACTCCGAGGAGGGGCTGCTCGACATGCGGGTGAAGGGGAGCGACGCCTGCCGCCGGGTGCTTCTCGGCCAGCCGCTGCGGAACGTGGTGAACTGACGGCCGGGGCCACGATGCCTGGCCGGATCCAGCCGCGGGATCATGGCCTCCGGTGCGGCGTCACGGGCCTGCCCGACCGCCCGCCTGCCGCCGCTGCCGCTCCTCCAGCCACTCCGGGATGATGAATTCCTCGGTCGTGCTGCCATCGGGTTCTGGGATCAACTCGAGCGACTCGAGCAGCGGAATGTCGACGTCTTGCTTCTCGATCAGGGCAGAGAGCGTCTTGGGGGAGATTTTCTTGAGCGCGGGCAGCAACAGAGAGCCTTTGCGTGTGGCGAGGGCTCGGGCGACGGAGACGGAGTCGGGGGCGTTGAAGGCGGTCAAGCTGACGAGACGGCCGTCCCAGCTTTCCACGGCTGCGAGGTCTTTGGCTGTCTCGGCGGAGAGCCTGGTCAGGCCATTGAGGGAGAGCCTGCCCTTGTGCTGAACAAACGCCTTGGCCGCCTCTGCGGAGATCGTGGTCAGACCGTTGAGGGAGAGGCTGCCCTTGTGCCGCGCCAGGGATTCGGCTCCCTCGGCGGTGATCGCGGTCAGGCCATTGAGGGAGAGGCTGCCCTCGTGGCGTGCCAGGTATTCGGCCATTTCGCCGGAGAGCGTCGTCAGGCCGTCGAGGACGAGCGCTCTGCCCTGGTGCTGCGCCAGCGGCTTGGCCACCGCGTCGGAGAGCGTCGTCAGGCCGTTGAGGGAGAGTTTGTTTCCCGAGTGTTTCGCAAGTGCCGTGGCCGCTTCGGCGGAAAGTGACGTCAGACCGTCGAGGGAGAGGCTGGAGAAGAGGTCGTGCTTGCCCGCCAGCGCCTCGGCCGCCGATTCCGAAAGCGTCGTCAGGCCGTTGAGGGA
>DHLZ01000121.1:8876-10577 GCA_002405515.1 Planctomycetaceae bacterium UBA4655 | reverse complement strand
CATTGACCGGGCTATCCTTTGCGGAATCCTTTCCCCGGAGCCGGAGCAGCTGCCTCGTCTTCACCGCGGCTGGCGGGGCCGCACGCCGTCCCCCCCCTGCTCCTGCCTCTCGGCGCAGCGGATGCACAGCGATGCGAACGGGATCGCCTCCAGACGCTTCTTCGAGATCACGCCCTCGCACTCTCCGCAGACGCCGAAAGTCCGGCTGCGGATCCGCTCCAGAGCCTGCTCGACCATGTCGAGCGTGCCCTCCTCGGTGGCCATGAGGCTGAGGGTGAACTCCTGCTCGTAGGCATCGGAGCCGATGTCGGCCATGTGGATCGGCATGCTGGAGAGGTCCCCGCTGGCCTCCGAACGTGTCTTCCGCAGGGCGGCGTCGGCCATTGTCGACACGTCGCCGCGGAGCCGGGCTCGCATGTTCTCCAAGGCTGCCTTGAAGACCTTCAATTCCGCAGCTTTCATGGTGCTTTCCGCCTGAATGCCGATGCTTGCGATCTCGGAACACTCCCGGAGCGCCAAGCCCAGCAAGTGTAATGAGAAGACGACGTGCCTGTCAAACTGGCAGGCCCAGGCGGCCCTGCCG
Organism: Planctomycetaceae bacterium UBA4655; assembly: GCA_002405515.1. GTDB lineage: Bacteria > Planctomycetota > Planctomycetia > Pirellulales > UBA1268 > UBA4655. The sequence continues at coordinate 9,994 of DHLZ01000121.1, read as the reverse complement.
TCCTGGGGTGCCCTGCGACCGGCGTGGGCGGCAAAACTTGCTGCCCGTGGGGGCGTGACCTACCTTTGACGGCGTCGGGAATCCGTGCCCGACGGGCTCCCCTCACCGGCCGGCCGTCGACTGCCGATGGAAGGGACATCGTCCGGAGACATGTCCGTGTCCGTCGCCGCCCGCACCGACCTCGCCTTCCAGCAGTGCATCGATCCGGCCTGCGCGGCGACATTCTCCGTGGACGAGGTGCTCGCCGCCTGCCCGGCCTGCGGCAACCTGCTCGACGTCGAGTACGATTGGGATGGATCCATCCGCCGAACTCGTTCGAGTTTTTCGAGCGGAAGTGGATGCGACGCAGTGATCCGCTCGCCTTCAGCGGCGCGTGGCGGTTTCACGAGCTGCTTCCCTATGCCCCGCGGGAGAGCGTGGTCACGATCGGCGAGGGGCAGACGATGTGTGCTCCGTCCGACGGCGTCGCGGGCTACGTGGGCGTCAACCCCGGCCGCCTGTTCCTCCAGTACGAGGGCCTCAATCCGTCGGGCTCGTTCAAGGACAACGGGATGTCGGCCGCGTTCACGCACGCGCGGATGATCGGCGCCCGCCGGGCTGCCTGTGCCTCCACCGGCAACACCAGCGCCTCGCTGGCCGTTTACTGCGAGGTCACCCGGTTGATGCGCGGCATCATCTTCATCGGCTCAGGAAAGATCTCCTACGGAAAGCTTTCGCAAGCCCTCGACTACGGCGCGCTGACGATCCAGATCGCCGGCGACTTCGACGACGCCATGGCCCGGGTCAAGGAGGTGTCGGGCAAGCTGGGCATCTACCGACCTCTACGGCTGATCGTGCCATCGTTTCCATGCCGGCCGCGATCACCGCGGCGCGGCCCACCTGCCAGGAGGCCGTCGTGTCCGCCAATCCTCTGCGTCTCGTCGTTCATGGTGCCGCCGGCCGCATGGGGCAGCGGGTCGTCGCCTGTGCCGTCGCCGATGCGGCTCCCTGGCGGCTCGTGGCCGCGATCGAGCGGGCGGGCCATCCGCGGGCCGGGGCCGATGCGGGGACGCTCGCGGGTATCGCCCCGGCGGGGGTCACGGTGGCCGCCGCGTGGGAGTGCCCTGCCGACGTGGTCA
>DHLZ01000121.1:928-8675 GCA_002405515.1 Planctomycetaceae bacterium UBA4655 | reverse complement strand
GGTGGCGACGACCGGCCTCGAAGACCCTGAGCGGAAGGCGATCACCGCCGCCGCGCGGACGATCCCGATCCTGCAGTCGCCGAGCATGAGCCTGGCGGTGAACATCGCCATGGACCTCGTGGGCCGGGCCGGAGCGCTGCTCGATCGGATCGGTGGTCGCACCGACGTCGAGATCATCGAGTGCCACCACCGGCACAAGGAAGACGCGCCCAGCGGCACGGCCCTGATGTTCGGCGCCATCGTGCGGGAGCAGATGCGGCAGACCCGCGAGGCCCACGGCCGTGAGGGCCGCCCCGGCGGCCGGCCGGCCGACGAGATCGGCTACCACGCCGTTCGGGCCGGCGACAATCCCGGCGAGCACACGATTCTCTTCGGCATGGACGGAGAGTCGTTCTCCGTGAACGTCCGGGCCACGAACCGCGACTGCTACGCCCGGGGGGCGCTGGCGGCGGCCCGGTTCCTCGTCGGCAAGCCGGCCGGCCTGTACTCGATGCGTGACGTCTTGGGCATCGCCTGACGCTGCTCTGCTGCCCGCGGCCATCATGTCGGCCTAGGTTCTGTCTGAAAACTGGGCCGGCGTGGGCGAGGCCAACGAAGAACTGCTCAAAAAGACCAAGCAGACGGCCGAGCAGAGTTTTCGGACAGAGCCCAGGACCGCTACTTCTTCGGCGCCTGCGTGCGCGTCGTGCCGCTCATGCCCAGGCGGATATCGACGAGGTCGTCCGCGGGAAGCGCCTTGAGCCCGAGCTCACCGGCCTTCACGGTGACATAGACGTTCATCCGCATGCCATGAACCGCGCCTTCCTTGTTCGTGGTGTACTTGGTCGTGATGCGGGGAGCGACGGCCAGCTTCTTGCCGGCGAGTTCCAGCGTTCCCCTCCCCTCGCGATAGTCAACCTCGCGGATCGTGTCCTTGCCCTTTTCGACGGCCTTGATCTCCGCCGTCATGACCGGCCCCAGCGATCCCAAACGGAAGACCAACGACGGCGGCTGTTGCGGATCCCGCAGCAGCTCGCCCAGCAGCCGCCGGTCCGGCTCCCCTTCGGGCTGGCACGTGGACGTGCAGGCGACGGTGATCTCGCCGTCGAAACCGTCGGCGGTGGCCGTCAGTGCTCCCTCGACGGGCTTGCCGTACATGAACCCAGGCCACAATTTTTCTCCCTGTTGGCGGAGTTCGGCGTCGACCGTCACCCACTTCGGATACGTGGGGGAGAAGTGAAACACGGTGCCTGCGTCAGGATTCTTCGGTGCTTCCTTCTTGTCCCGCTGGGGGCGGGCGTGCCGCTCGAAATGAGCCCGTGACGGCCCCGCAGCCGGCGGCTTGACCTCGGCAGGCGGTGGCGTCGTCGGCGTCGCGAGCTCCATGAGAATGACGTAGCCGTCGGAGCGACCACCGCCGAACTGCTCCTGGGCGGCATTCCGCGTCGGCGTCGCGAATACCGTGTCCTCCTTTTCGCGGCGGCCGGCCGAGCCGGCCAGAAAGAGGACGCGGCTCCTGCCGTTCACTTCGCCGGTGGCGATGCCCCAGGCACCGCCGCGTGAGGCGGAGCCGTCGTTCACGTCCGCTGCCCCGGTGCCGGGAATGACCGAGCAGTGACGAAGGGCGGTGAAGTCGTGGTTGAGCACCGCCACGTACTCGCGTTCCGGCTCGGCGTCCGTCAGTTTGTCCGCGGTCTGCCAGATGCCCCAGGCCGACATGCCCGCCAAGGCGAGCGAACCGTCCGGCGTGCGGGCCAGCTGGTCCACCCACATGCTGTTCGGTCGATTACGGGGGGGGACATCGTTCCCCACCCAGACCGTGAAGGACGTGACATGATAGTCCTGCGGGTCGAGCCGCACGAGATACGCCACGCTGAGCACTCCCGCGCCGGCGGTCGTCAGGCCGAGGCCGCGAACGCCGACCGGGCAGCGGATGTCATTGGGCTGCGTGACGGCCACGCTGTTGCCGCCGTCCGACCAGAGATACATGAGGATGCCGCCGTCCCGATCATGGGTGACGTAGCGAACGGCCGTGTCGGAGACCTGGCGGCAATTGTCGAGTCCGACGTACGGCCCGCCCCAATCGTAGAAGCGGTGCTTCAGCGAGCCGTCGGGGTTATGGATGTTGAGGGTCGGGCAGCGCCATGGTTCACGGCCGGTGGACCAGTGATGCTCGCCCCCCACGACGATCTGGCCGTCCTGCTGCCGGACGGACGACGTCGTCCGCAAGCCGCCTGGAACGACGATGGTGGAGACCGATGTGCCGGTGCCGTCGAGCATGTGCATATGGCCGGCGCCGAACCGCACCGTGCCGTCGGCCTTGATATCGACCGTGGGAGCCGCCGACGGTCCGCGGACATGCCGAACCCAGAAGGCCTTTTTTGCATCGCGCGACAGCTTGGCGATGAACGCGTGTTGGCAGCGTTCCCGCCCCGGATTTTTCTTTTCGAGCGGTTTCATGGCGGGCAGCTCGGCGACGTCGCCGCCCAGGCTCACGATGCCGTCCGTGGCCCGGCCGACGACGTAGATCGCCCCGTCCGGGCCGATCGCCGCCGCCGTGATCGCGCCCGCCGTCCACGGCAGCCGCTGCACGGAGATCCGCCGCTTCAAGTCGGCCGAGTAGATGGCCACAAATCCCGTCACGCATTCGTCGCGCCAGGATGGCCGTACGTACACGGTCTTGCCGTTCCTGATTTTCGGCTTGCCCTTCTCGAGTTCGGGAACCAGCTCCGGCTCCCCGGGGGGCGGCCGATCGGTGCCGATGACGCCGACCGTGCCGGGCAGATCGAACGTGGGGCCGATCACGTTGCCGACCAAAACCACCGTGCCGTCGGGCTGAAAACCGCCGGACGACAGCCACTCGGTTCCGCTGCCGCCCAGGAAGGTGGCCGCCAGGATTTCCACACCGTCAGGCGATGACTTCCAGATACGTTTCGGCTTCTCCTGAGCATGGACGATGGGCGTCAGGGCAGCAGCCACGGTCATGGCAGCAATGAAGGTACGGTTCATGATATCTCCACTGGTGATGCTCGCGTTGCCAGCGGCCGGACGAGGTGTTTTACCTCGACACGCGACCGAGAACGGAGATGAATCGAATCTTTCAGCGCCGGCGCTCCGCCGGAATCACCGGACGCGAACCGGTCGTATCAGGCGAAGAGTTCCGGGAGCGGACCGTTCTGGTCGAAGTCGCGGAGCATCGGATCAGGATCCCCGAACGTCTTTGCCGGCTTGCCGGCGGCGTGCAGCAGACTTGTGTACAGCCCGTTGAAGGTGCGATGCCCCGGCTTGGTGTATCCAGGATAACTGATGTAGCGCCCGGTCTTCAGGCGGCCGCCCAGGTCGCCAAACAGGACGAAGGGCCACTCAGTGCCACCGCCGTGATGGGATTCAGCCGAGTCGCTGGTGTAGACGATCAGCGTGTTGTCGAGCATCGTGCCGTTGCCTTCCGGCACAGCCTGGAGCCGCTTCATGAGCTGGGCGATCAACTTGAAATGGTAATTCCGGATCTTGTGATACAGGTCCTCGCTCGTGAACTCCCCTTCCCCGGAGCCGTGGCCGATGCCGTGCTTGTCGCGACGGATCCCCAGGCCCGTGAACCGGATCGAGAAGAAGTGGTCGCCGACGCCGGAGGCGAGCGTCACGACGTTCGTGGCGCCGCCGATCAGGGCGGCGGCCGCGAGATCGAACTGGGCGTCGAGCCGATCGGTTTCGACGGGCGAGCGATACTTGTCGTCCGGCACTGGCTTGGCGCGATCGAGCGAATCACGCACCTCGACCACCCGTTTCTGCCGGTCCCGCAGCGACTCGTAACCGGCGAGGTAAGAATCGAGTTTCTCCCGGTCCGTGGCTCCAAGGGACTGCCGCGTTCGGCGGATGTCGGCCGCCATGAAGTCGAGCAGGTCCTGATTGGCCTGGAAGTTTCGCTCGCCATCGCCGCCGGCGACCGAGCCGAAGATCGAGTTGTAGGCCAGTTCGGGGCTGCAAATCGTCGGCAGTTTCTGGCCCGGCCCCCAGGCCGAGCAGTTGTAGATCACGGTGTGTTGGGTGTTGTCCGTGAGCCCCAGCCCCACGACCGGAAGCACGCCCCCCAACTGCTTCGCCAGGGCCGCGTCGATCGTCTCCGCGAACGCGCTGCCGGTCCCGATGGTCACGCCACCGCGGGAATTGTAGGCGCCGAGCGCGCCGAGGTTCATGGAATGGCCTTTCCCGCAGACCCGCCCCGAAAGTCCCTGAATGATCGTCATCTTGTCCTGGAACTCCGCTACCGGCTCCAGGCTGCGCGAGAACGTCCTCCCCCCCAGCGCATGCTCCTCGAACTTGTCCCGCTTGTCGACGCCCACCAGATCGATCCCGGAGGGAACGACGTGCCCCGGCATCAAACCGTTGCCCTCGAGGACGAAGACGAACCGCATCGGGCGGGCGTCCCGACCGGCGGCCTCGGCCTCGATCCGCGACAGCAGCGGCGCGAGCAGCCCGGCCCCCGCGCCCAGCGTGACGCCCTTGAGAACCTGACGGCGATGCATGTTCATGGTGACTGCTCCTTCTTCGTGGGGTGGGAGGCGACGTTCTCGAACTGTGAATTTTCGGCGCGGGCGGTTTGCTCCGTGTGCTTGCGGTAGAGGAACGAGTCGCTCGACAGCAGTGACGCGATCAAGGCACGCATGCTGCCACCGCTGCGGACATACGCGGCATCGGCCGCCTGGAGCGTGGCCGCGTCGACCGGCGTCTCGTTGCGGCCCATCCAATAGCGGAAGGCGTGCCGCACGAATACCTGTCGCACCCGCTCCGACTTCGCCAATCGCCGGACCATATCCACGGCTCCAGTCACCGGGCCGTCGACGGCCGGATCGCCCGATCCCTCGATCACCGCCGAGGCGTCCACCGGAACCTGCCGCATCACCGGCCCCAGCGACCTGCCCTTGGCGTCGAAGTTTTTGGCAGTCTTCTCGGGATCCTGCACGCTTTCCCGGACGCGGAACCGGCCGAAGTGGTCGAAGTCCTCGAACACGACGCCGAGAGGATTCATGTGGCGGTGACACTGCCAGCAGTAGGCCTCCTGCGTGACCCGCATCCGTTCTCGCAGCGTGTTGTGCGGCTCATCCGGCACCTGGGCGTTGACCGCGATCGGCAGGTCGGGGATCGTGCCCCCGAGCAGCTTATACCGCACCCATTTGCCGCGCCTCACGATGTCGTTGTCGAAGTTGCCGCTCCAGGCCACCAGCCACGAGGGCTGCGTGAGGATCCCGGCCCGTTGGTCGCCGGGCATCGTCACGGGGTCGTCGGTCCGCTTCCAGTCCGGCGGCACGCTGTAGGAATAGTGCAGCTCGTTTTTGTAATCACGGGGCAGAAAGCTGCGATTCGTGGTCAGCAGCTCTTCGAGGACGTTTTTGTCTTCCGAGAGAACAAGCTGCACGAGGCGATCCGTGTCGTTCACGAGCGCGCGGGGGTGGTGGTTTGTATTCAACTCGCGGTCCTTGAAGACGAGCTCAGCGTCGGCGTAGCCGAAGTATTCACGGAAGAAATTCAGGATCCGCGGCTTCGCAATGGAGGCGTCGTCCAGGATCCGCCGCACCTCCCGCTCGACGCCAGCACTGGTCTGCAACGTGCCGTTCGCCGCCGCATCCCGCAGCGCAGCGTCAGGCGGTAGGTCGGAGAATGCGAAAGCCACCGCGAAGGCGATCTCCCGCGGTGTCAGCCTCACCCGGCCGTGCTCATCCGGCGAGCCGCCGCCGAACTCGTATCGAAACAGCACCTCGGGCGTGAGGCAGACCGATGCCACGAGATTCCGCGTGGCCGCCGCAGGCCCCAGTTTCGTCGCGCCGGCGCGGTAGAACGCCTCCCGCTCCCGCAGTTCGTCGGCCGTCGGATCCCGCGCCAGGATCGACCCGTAGAGCCAGCCGATCGCCGCCCGCAGTTGCTGGTCGGTCGGCTGTTCCGGACCGGCGGTGCACAGCGGCAAAAGTACTTCCCGCATCCCCGGAATCGACCGGCCGGTCTCGGCGGAGTCTTTCACCATCGACTCGGCAACGACATTGGCGTTCCTGAGAAGAACCTCGACGCCCGGACCGTCGATTTTGTAGGCCGTCGCGTAATCCGCGAACCCGCCTTCGCCCGCCAGAGGGAAGGGGTTGGTCACCGTCACCCGCTGTCTCAAGTTGCGGATCAGTTGGTCGTACGCGGCCGGCCGGATCCGCCAGTAGCGCGGCGGCGACCACGATGGGCCTGCCGGGGCCCGGCCAAAGAGCTGCTCGTGCGGCACGTAATTCCCGTACGCGGCCATCGGCAGTTTGTCGTCGTAATGCAGTCCGCCGCGAGCCATCTCGCTTTTCACCCAGTCGACGATCGCCTGCCGCTCCGCGTCGCTCGGCTGATCTGCGTCCACCGGCGGCATTTGCCGGAGACTCAGCTTGTCGGCGATCTTGCTCCACACCGTGGCGGCGCCGCCACCGGCCACGTCGGCGTTGAGCTTGTCGATCGCCAGGCTCGCCTCCTGCTGGTCGGGGCCGTGACAGTCGAAGCAATACCTGGCCAGCAGCGGCTGCACCGTCTTGCGATAGACGGCCGGGTCGGCCTCAGCCGCCGGCACAACCCCGGCCACTGCACTCCAGAGAACCGCGGTCAAAACCGCAGAGACGGCCAGGAGTGCGACGGAAGGAGCAACACGAGCGACGGCGGCGTTCACTGGGGTTTTTCCTCCTGTGTCTCCAGCACCACACGCAGCCCTGTGTAGGACAGTCGCGGTGCCGCGATCTCGGCCCTGCGCTCGTTGCGGAACCCGCACTGGCAGTATTCGGCCAGGCTGCACCAACTGCCTCCCCGCAGTGCGCAGTTTCTTTCCTTCTGGTTGACGACCGTCTGGACCGGGTCAATTCCACCGACAAGCGGGGGAACCCGAACGAATTTGTCCCGGCAAAACTCGGCGAGGTTTCCATGCACGTCGTGCAGGCCCCAATCATTCGGGAGGTAACGCCCCACGGCCGTCGGGCCCTTGCCCACTCCGTCATTGAGCTTGGGCGCCCCGTAGAAGAATTTGGCAGGATCCTCCTTCAAGAGTGTTTCATCGGCAAAATTGGCATGCCGGGGCAAGTCGGCCACGTCGTCGCCGAAGAAGAATCGTGTGCTCCGGCCGGCACGAGCGGCATATTCCCACTGGGCCTCCGTCGGAAGATGGTATTTCCAGTTCTCGGGCAGACGGCCTGCCTTCCGCTGCCCTTCGTTGAGCTCTGTGAGGAACTTCTCGAAGGAGGTCGTCACGGTCGGCAAATTGCGCCCCTTCGCTCCGTGACGACCACCTGCCTGGAACTCCGTGACCTCATATTTGCCGATCCAGAAGCCCTTGCTGAGGGTGACCTGCACCGGCCTGGCATCTGCGGCTTCCGGGGAGGTGTCGGTTTCGGGGAGGCCCATCGTGAAACTCCCGGGGGGGCACCAGCAGAACACCATGCCACGCCCGTTGACCCAGTGCTGGCCGGCCCGCGTGCCAACGGGCGGCGCCGTCGAACCGATGAACTCGATGCCCGTGACGACCGGGAGACGCCGCAGCCGCGGGGACGCGCCGCTGACCAGCGCTTTCTGCTTCCCTCCCGAGGCCCGCGCGACGTGCTCGCCGACAGCGTCTACCAGCTGGCCGATCGTGTCGATCCCGGGCGACGTCACGCCCTTGGCCAACGCCGCCGCCAGCAGCGCCGGACCGCCCCCCGCCGCCGACGGGCCCGCGATGACAATCGCGTCATCGGCCAGATCAGCGTCCCGAAACTCCGCCAGCCCG
>DHLZ01000121.1:0-786 GCA_002405515.1 Planctomycetaceae bacterium UBA4655 | reverse complement strand
GGCCAGCCCGGCCGCCTGTCCGGGCTTCGCCGCCGGGTCTTCGTACCCGGTGTCGAGCACGATCACGTGCGCCCCGGCGGCCCCGCGGTCGCGAAGGCTCTTGAGTACGGCGGACACAGACACCGCCCCGTCCGCGAGTCGCAGGTGGGGTTCGGCCCCGCCCGGCGGGACGGGGGCGGGCTTTTGTTCCGAGAGACCGGCGAAGTAAACCAAGGCCAGGCCGTTGGTGATTGTCTCCGCGGCAAATCCGTTCAGGACGGATTCGAACTCCTTGCGGCCGAGATCCTGCTTCACCGTCACGCGATAGCCGCGGTTCGCGAGTGCGGCGGCGACAGCCTCGAGATCCTTCTCCACGTGCGGGAGTGCGTTGCTCCCTGTTTTGGTCATTCCAACCAGCAACGCCGTGCGATCCGCGGCACCGTCAGTCCCAGCCCATGATGCGGATGCGCCGAACGTTGCCGCAACCAAGGTCGAGACGACCGCCCACGACCGGAGGGAACGGCGACGGCCAAAGCCACTGGCGCCAACACACAAGACGCTCATCGGACCGTCTCCGATTTGGTCATCTGTCTTCTGCCCCGCCGGTGCGTGACCACACGGGCCATTGCCTGGCCGAGATTGCATATGAATTAAAGCATATTTGCCCAGGATTTCAATAGGGCGTAACTAGCAAATCTAGCCTGCCCCGGGCGGTGGAACGGTCTTTTTCGCCGTGTTTTCCAGGGCGCAAGCCGGTGCAAGCAATCTATGCTAGCAGATGAAAAAAGTGTTGGGCCTCGGAGAATG
>DHLZ01000125.1 GCA_002405515.1 Planctomycetaceae bacterium UBA4655 | reverse complement strand
GCGGTTGCCCAATCATGCCAGACTACCCATCATGGCGCAATCGCCCTGGTCCACCGGTCGAGGTGCTCGGTTTGGGAGAAGTCGGTGTCGCCGCGCAGGCGGATCTGCCTGAAGCCGGCCCGGCGACAAAGAGCGACCGACCGGTCAAGGTACGCGGCCGCCTGCTCGTGGCTCGGACGATTGCCTGGCCGGTTGACCACGAAAAGCGGTTCGCCCGTATTGGCCAGGCTCGCGGTCGCAACCATGTAGCCCCACTGGTTCTTGTAGTTGACGTCCATTCCCTGCTTGCACTCGCCAGTCGTCTCGACCGCGGTGCCGTCGATGTCGATGAAGGCGACGTCGAAAAATGCAGCGGGCTGCTGCGACCAGACCTTCAGCCGCGCCTCGTTGAACACCTCCTGCAGCGTGTCGATGCGTCCTTCGTCAAACCGGCGGCAGAAGTCGCCCGCAGTCGTTGGGTCGGGAATCCGGCTGGCCCCGAGCGCGTCGAGATACCCCTCGTCATTCCGCAATAGTTCCAGGTGCTCAAGGCGCGAGTTTCCCGCCGGCAGGTTGTAGGCGATGTTCAGGATGTGATCGGATTCGTGGTACGGCAGGTTGACCTTGAGCAGGTCGAGCCGCTCGTTGATGGCCTCGTCGAGCCCCAGCCGCTTCACCAGAAGGTGCGCCGCCCCGATGCCGCCGGCGTTGATCGCCCGCGTGCGATCCGCGATCTCATATTGAATGTTGGACGCAGCCATCGCGGGCTGATCCGTCCCGCACCGCTCGGCCCGTTCCAGACGCTCGGCGATTCTCCGCTTGCGGGCTTTCAGTTGTCGTCGTACCTTGGCGTTCACTCGAAACTCCTCACAAAGTGGCGAGTCGCTTGAAGTGGGACCAACCGAAATCAAGCGATTCGTCGGGGATTTCGAGTTTTTTATGCGCTCAGCGCGGATCGCGCAAGTCCAAATTCGCTTGGATAAGGTCTAGTCCTTCGGGGCTCACCCATCCCGAGAGGAAGAAGCAGACCATCTCGAAGGTCCGCTTGGTGGGCTGGCGGCCGGTGTAGAGCATGATCAACAAGCAGGCGATGATGCCGCAGTAGACCTGGATATCGACGCCGTTCGATTTTGTGGACAGGAGATGGCGGCAGCCAAGGAGTTGCTTGAACATCCGAAAGAAGTGCTCGATCAGCCACCGCAGACGATACATCTCGCTGAGGAGCTCGGCGGGAAGATCAAGGCGATTCGTAGCGATCCTCAGAAAGCCGTCGCAGTTCGGCCCGGTGCGTCCGCCGCTGCTGCAATGCGGCGTGGCTTTCACGGTCACGATGCGTACTGGATGATCGGGAATGATCCGGGCTTTCGAACTTGCGTCAAACGACACGACTTCATCGCTACTACCGGGAATGCCTGGCGCGAATCACGTGCCGAACAGGAGTGCTCCCGTCCCCGATTTTCAGTAGACGGCGATCGCCCGGCCGGGCCCGCCGTGGCAGCCGCGGATCTTGATCGCCGCGAACAGCAGGTAGGCCTTCTCGGGCACGGCCCCGAGGTTCGTGAGGAAATCGACGGCCACCATGTTCTTCGTGCCGAGCATCCAGTAGGCCCGCAAGGCCGCCCGCGGATCGACGCCGCCGATCGTGGGGGCGTCGGTCGCCACGCAGCGGACCTTCTTCTCGGCGAGCCAGGCGATCGCCTTGGCGTCGAGCGCCGGCCAGCCCTCGCTCTTGCCGTTGACGGGATCAGACAGGCAGGCCGCGCCCGCCGCTCGCGGCAGGAAGAACCGGTCGGTGTGGCCGGTGCGGAGCACGACGATCTCGCCGGGCTTGATCGGGCCATGCTGGGCCTCGAACCGCTCCAGTTCCTCGACCGTGACCAGCGGCGACGCCGGCCAGCGGTCGCGGCCGACCGTGCCGACGAGGTGGCGGACGTCCACGACCCGCATCCAGCCGCAGGTCTGCGCGATCGGCACCTGCTCGGTCGTCACGCGGCTGGTGCCCCGCGGGCCGAACTCCTTCTCGAACTCCTCGAGCCAGGCCCGGGTCTCGGGGGCCGCGGCGGCCGCCGGCAGCGGTTCGGGGGGCAGTGCATAGCTCGGCGGCACGAGGTGCGTGCCCGCGTGCGCGTCGAAGATATGGCCGTGATGGTAAAGCTGGAGGTTGTCCGACCAGAGGAAGTCGGTCTTCGTGTAGCGGTGGCGGTGGCGGCCGGCGCCGGCGCCCGGCCAGGTGAGCGGCAGGTCGATCGACATCGTCACCGAGAGATCGGCAACTTGCCGCTTGCGGGCCGCGTCGATGAGCCAGGCCGGCAGGTCGCCGCCGACGATCGCGAAGCTGCGGGCCTCGCCGTAGGGCCCCCCCTCGTGCTTCGGGCTCAAGAGGCAGTAAAAGGCCCCCGTCTTCGGCAGCGACTCGAGGTTCGTGGCACCTTCCGTGAGCACGGCGCCGTATTTCAGGGCCGCGAAATGGATTGGCTCGCCGAGGTTCGGCATGGCGCCCATCGTGGGGCTGTCGGTGCCGATGTGCATCACACCGTGGGAGGCGAGGTAGTCCATCGTCTCCGGATCGGGATCGGGCCAGGCGATCGCTTTGCGTTCCAAGGGATCGGCCACGAACCGCCGGCCCTCGGGCAGCGGCTGGTAAAAACGGTCGGAGTAGCCGCTGCGAAACAGGACCACGTCCCCCGCCCCGGCCGGCCGGTGCTTCTCCTCCCACTGCTTCACGCGGTCGAGCTTCACGAGGGCGCTCGTGCCCTTGCCGCCCGCCTCGACGAGGTCGGGCACGTCCACCACGCAGGCTTCGCCGCAGAACTTCCAGGCCGCCACTTTCTCCGTGAACTCGTTGCCCATCGGGGAGGAGTGGGGGAGCTTCAGCTCCGGCCGCGCGACGGAGTGCGCGGGCACGTCGAGCTGCGTGCCAGTGTTGCCGTCGATGATCAGCGTGTCGACGTTGTAGTCGCCGTCGCGACCCACGCTCGCCACCGTCTCCATACGGAAGGTCGGAAAGCCCTCCGGCCAGGTGCACGGGTATTCGGGAGCCACCAAGAGCGAGAGGTCGATGAACCGCGTCTCCTCGGCGGTTCCGCGGGAGATGAACATCACCGCAACGAGGCCAACCGCCCGTGCCAGGTCAGTGCTTCGCATCCGACATCCGCCTTTCCGTTGTTTGTTTGCCGTTTCTACCACGCGATCCATACCAGCCTCGCGGCTTGCCCGCGGACGCCGGCCAAAACCGCATTCTGCTCGAAGAGGCGGCCGAGGGCGATGGCGTCGGCTTCACCGATGCCG
>DHLZ01000147.1:6004-6798 GCA_002405515.1 Planctomycetaceae bacterium UBA4655 | reverse complement strand
CGACTCCACCCACCAGACGCTTCCCGGCACGTTCTGCTCGAGCCAGCTCCTGAGGCTGCCGGCGACCGCGGTGAGCCGGTCGGAGAGCGAATGGAAGTCGTGCCGTTCCGCCTCGGCGGAGATGCCATCGGCGGCGTTTCGCAGCTTCCGGGCGAGCGAGAGCATCGCGTCGCCGAGCGTGTCGGGCACGACGAAGGGATCGGCGATCCGCCATGGCGGCTCACCGCGGGGAATGAGCGTCTGCAGGAGCCCGTCGAAGAAGTCCTCGGCGGCACGGCGACATCGCAGCACGTCGGGCTCGAGATCCCTCATCCGGTAGTGGACGATGAGGCCGCGGTGGGTCCGTTCGTTGTAGAGCTTCGAGAGCACGCGATCGACCGAGCCGCTCGAGAGGCCGACGCCGAGGTGCTCGCTCGCCACCCCCTCGACCATGTGGGCCTCGTCGAAGATGACGGCATCGTAGGCCGGCAGCAGGCTCCCGCCCCCCTGCCGCACCGCGAGGTCGGAGAAGAAGAGGGCGTGGTTCACGACGAGGATCTGGGCGTTGCCCATGCGACGGCGGGCCGCGTAGTAGTGACACCGCTGGTGGCTCGGGCAGGCCCGCCCCATGCAGTTGCCCGAGTCGCTCTGGATCTCATCCCACACCGCGGGCCGCGGCACCGCCGCGAGATCGGCGAGCGAGCCGTCGGCCGTGCTCCTCGCCCAGGCCGCCAGTTCGCGGAGCTCCTTCACCTCCTCGTCGTCGGTGAAGAGGCTTCCGGCCCGCTCCACCGCCAGTTCCGTGCGCCGCAGGC
>DHLZ01000147.1:1500-5688 GCA_002405515.1 Planctomycetaceae bacterium UBA4655 | reverse complement strand
GACGTCACCGCGAGCACGGCCGGCACGAGATAGGCGAGGCTCTTTCCCACGCCCGTGCCCGCCTCCACGATCGCGTGCTTCCGCTCTTGAATCGCCCTGGCCACGATCGCCGCCATCTCGAGCTGCTGGGGCCGGGATTCCCAGCCGGGCAGCCGCGCGGAGAACCGACCACCGGGCGCGAGGAATTCGTCGGGCGAAAGCATCTCGGCAATGTACCTGTGACCGCGTCGGCTCACAGGCCGCCCTGCGGGCGGCGAGGTGGATTTTCAGCCGGTCGGAAGTACAACTGGGGCTCTTTCGCCAGCGCCCTGCGACCCCCACGATGCCGCACGATTCCCACGACGCCCCGCCGGCCGGCCCCCAGAAAGCGTGGGGCGGGGTGTTTCGCGAGGCGACCGACCCGCGGATGGAGGCCTTCTCCGAGAGCGTCTCGTTCGACAGGCGGCTGGCGGACGACGACATCGACGGTTCGATCGCCCATGCCCGGATGCTCGCCGCCTCGGGCCTCGTGACCGCCGACGAGGCGGACCGCATCGTCGGCGGCCTCGAGGAGATCCGGCGGGAGATCGCCGAGGGCCGTTTCACCTTCACGGCCTCGAAGGAAGACATCCACCTCCACGTCGAGACGGCGCTCACCGCCCGGCTCGGCGACATCGGCCGAAAGCTCCACACCGCGCGGAGCCGCAACGACCAGGTCGCCACCGACCTCAGGCTCCACTGCCGTCGGGCGATCGACCGGATCGACGCGGCGGTGCTCGCACTCCAGCGGGCGTTCCTCGGGCTCGCCGAACGGGAGCATGGCCTCGTCATCCCCGGCTACACCCACCTGCGGCGGGCGCAGCCCGTGCTCGCGAGCCACCAGCTCCTCGCATGGGTCGAGAAGTTCGAACGGGATCGCCAGCGGCTCGCCGACTGCCGAAAGCGGGTGAACGTGCTGCCGCTCGGCAGCGGCGCGATGGCCGGCACGAGCCTGCCGATCCGGCGGGAGCTCGTGCAGGAGGCGCTCGGCTTCGATTCGTTCGCCGCCAACAGCGTCGATGCCGCGAGCGACCGCGACTTCGTCTGCGAACTGGCGTTCGTGCTTTCGCTCGTCGCCGTCCACCTCTCGCAGTGGGCGGAGGAGTGGATCCTCTGGAGCGGCGAGGAGTTCGGCTTCCTGCTCTTGCCGGAGGCGTTCTGCACGGGCAGCTCGATCATGCCGCAGAAGATCAATCCCGACGCGCTCGAGCTCACGCGAGGCAAGTCGGCCCGTGTCATCGGCAATCTCCAGGCCCTGCTCGTGCTCGTGAAGGGACTGCCGACCGCCTACAACCGGGATCTGCAGGAGGACAAGGAGCCGATCTTCGACTCCATCGACACGATCGAGGCGACGCTCGGCGTGGCCGCGCCGCTCGTGGCGGGCACGCGGTTCGATGCGGCGAGGATCGCCGCGGGCATCGAGCGGGGCCATCTCGACGCGACGAGCCTGATGGAGGCGTTCATCGCCGACGGACTGCCGCAGCGGACCGCACACGAGACGGTCGGCCGGCTCGTGCGGCTGGCGATGGCAAGGGGTGTCGCGCTCGCAGACCTTGACGACCGGGAGTTTCAGGGGGAATTTGCCGGCTGGAAAGCCTCCTATCGCGAGGCGCTCGGCAGTTCGCGGGCAGTTGAACGGATGCGAAGCGCGGGCTCCACGGCGCCGAACCGGGTGGCCGAACAACTCTCCGCGTGGAAGCGGCGGCTCTCCTGAGCCTCCCGCCGCGCCGGGGCCCTTATGCGTGGCGTGCGTCGGTTCGTCCTGATCGCTCTCTTGGCGGCGCCGGTTCGGGCGGAACCGCTCGACCCGCTCGCGCAGTCCGTCGTCGACTCGCTCTCCTCCGCGGAGCGGACGACGCCCGTGGATCTGTTCGACGCCGTCGTGAAAGCCACGCAGGTTGAGGCCTACGAGATCGCGGCCGCCTACCTCCGCAGTTTCGACACGGCGCTCGCGTCAGCCGGCGACCGCCGGCCCGACATCCTCGCCGATCTCGGCGACCGTCACGACGACGGCACGCTGCTCGAGGTCGTCCGCAGGCTCTCGCCGAAGGAGCCCGCCATCGCGAAGGTCGTTCGCGACATCCAGAAGGCCTCGCGACTCCGCCGACGCGATCCCGAGCGGCTCGCCGCCGCCGTCGCCGACCTCACGAGCGACTCCTTCGCCCGCCGCAGCGAGGCGTCCCGACGGCTGTCGCTCGCCGGACTCGACGCGATCGGCCCGCTCGTCGGCTGGCTGAACGATCCGCGGCACGCCGACGGGGATGACGAGCCGACCGCCCGCGCCCGCGGCATCGTCCGCGGGCTTCTCCGCGGTCTCGGCAAAGACGGCGTCGTCGCGGTGCTCGGATGGCTCGGGACGCCCGACGTCGACAACTGGCCGGGCATCCTCTCCGCGATCGACCTCGCCGGGCCGACGAACGACCGGGCCTGGCCCTTCCTGCTCGCGCCCGCGCTCGTCGTCGACACGCCCCCGGAAGCCCGGCGGCGGGCAGCCGCCGCGATCGAAAGGGCAGGCCGACGCATCCCGACGATGGACGCCGCGGTCGCCGAACTCGAACGCCGGCTCGACGCGGTGCTCCGCCCCGCAGACACCGAGGCGAACGGCCTGCGGAGCCGCGGACAGACCGCGACGGACGAGACCGAGGAGGTCGCATACT
Source organism: Planctomycetaceae bacterium UBA4655 (assembly GCA_002405515.1). Taxonomy (GTDB): domain Bacteria; phylum Planctomycetota; class Planctomycetia; order Pirellulales; family UBA1268; genus UBA4655. Next base: position 3,013 of record DHLZ01000147.1, on the reverse strand, counting down.
GGGATGCCGAAAAGAGCCGGGCCGGAAGGGCTCGGCTCACGCCGAGGCAGCGAAGGTCGCTCGAGGCGGCGCACCTCGCCCGCGACCGGGCGGCGCTCGGCCGACTCGACCCCGCCTCGGAGCGGATGGTTCTCCTGGCGAGGCTCGAATCGACGCTCCTCGTCGTCGATCGGGCCGACGCCTCGGCCGGGGAGAAGATCGTCGCCGCCCTCTCGTCGGCGGAAGGGCCATCGGCCACGACGATCGCATCCGTGCTCGACGAGGCCATGGTGCGCGGGATGACGGAGGCCGCCGAGGCCGCGGCGACGGTGATCGCCGAGACCGCGGGCTCACGGCCGATGGAGCCGACGGTGCGGCGGTCGCTCGTGCGGGCCCTCTCGGCGGCCGACCTCGCGGTGCGGTTCGCCGCCGCGAGGGCACTCGCGATCGTGGCGCCCCGCGGACTCTACGCCGGGCAGAGCAAGGTCGTCGAAACGCTCCTCGACTGTGCAACCTCCACCGGAATCGTGCGGGCGGTCGTCGCCTCACCGAACGCGATCGTGCGACAGGAGCTCGCCACGGCCGTCGCCACGCTCGGCTACGCGCCGACGACGGTCGTCCGCGGCCGCGACGCCGTCGTGCAGACCCGCGACTCCTGCGACGTGCGGCTGGTCGTGATCGGCGCCGACCTCGGAACTCCGCGGCCGCACGAGACGGCGGAATTCCTCGCGATGATCCCGACGGACGGCCCGCTCCGCGTGGTCATCGCACGCGACGAGGCCGACCTCGACGACATCGCTGCGGTCGGAGACGAGGATCGCAAGCGGGCCGCCGAACGGCTTGCCCGCGCCGAGGAGTCGCTGCGACTGCTCGCGAAGCTCGCCCGCGATGGGGAGGACGTGTCCGCGGCGCTGCCCGTCGCACTCGTGGCCCTCGAGCAGCCGAGCCTGGCCCCGCGGGCGATCGACCTTCTCTCGGAAATCGGCCGGCCGGACGCACAGGCCGCCCTCCACGCGGGGGTGGTGCTGCCGAACGCGTCCGACGACCTGCGAAAACGGGCCCTCGCCGCGTTTCGCGCGAACGTGGAAAGGTTCGGAATCCTCCTGGAAACATGCGACATCGCGGAGGAATACCGCCGTTACAATACGGCGACGGATTCGACGGGCCGGCGATGGAGCGGGCTCGTTCTCGACATTCTCGAGTCTCCGTCGACCGACGCAACGCCGACCGCGGCCCGAACCCCCACCGCCGATGCTTCGAACCCCCGGTGACGATGGTGGACTCCCGCGGCCGGATTCCCACGCGGCATCGCCGCCGATCGACGGGCTGATCGGCTCCGGCGGTGCGATGCGGGAGGTCTACGCCATGACCCGCCGGGTCGCGGCCTCCAACGCCTCGGTGCTCCTCATCGGCGAAACGGGGACTGGCAAGGAGCTCATCGCGAAGGCGATCCACTCCCTCTCACCCCGGGGCAGCGGGCCGTTCGTGCGGGTCAACTGCGGGGCGCTCTCCGAGAGCCTGCTCGAGAGCGAGC
>DHLZ01000147.1:0-1328 GCA_002405515.1 Planctomycetaceae bacterium UBA4655 | reverse complement strand
CTCTTCGGCCACGTCCGCGGCGCCTTCACCGGCGCCGTCGCGAACCGCACGGGCCGCTTCGAGGCGGCCCACACGGGCACGATCTTCCTCGACGAGATCAACTCGACCACTCCCCACCTGCAGGTGAAGCTCCTGCGGGTTCTTCAGGAGCGGGAGTTCGAGCGGGTCGGAGACACCGAGACGATCCGTGTCGACACGCGGGTGATCGCGGCGAGCAACCGCGAGCTGCTCGACGAGGTCGCGAAGGAGAACTTCCGCGAGGATCTCTACTACCGGCTCAACGTCGTGCCGATCCACCTGCCGCCGCTGCGGAGCCGCCGCGAGGACATCCCGCAGCTCGTGAGCCATTTCCTGGAGATCTACGGCGAGGCGAACGACCGTTTCGTCGTGCACATCGAGAAGGGGGCGCTCGACGCCCTCGTGAGGTACCACTGGCCCGGCAACGTCCGCGAGCTGCAGAACGTCATCGAGCGGTGCGTGGTGCTCGCCACCGGCGACGAGCTCACGCTCGACCTCCTGCCGCCGGCGATGCGGGGCGAATCGGCGGCCTCACCGACGGTCGGCCGCGGCGGCGACCTCGACAGCCTCGCGAGGCAGCTCGTCGAGGAGGGGCTCGCGACGGCGGCGCCGGCCGACGACGCGATCTTCGAGCGGATCGTCAGCCGCGTGGAACGCGAGCTCATCTCGCAGATGCTCGCCGCGACCGGCGGGGTGCAGCTCAAGGCCGCGGCGAGGCTCGGCATCAACCGCAACACGCTCCGCAAGAAGCTCGTCGAGCACGGCCTCGACGCGGGCGAGGAGTAGGACGCCGTCCTCCAGAAGATTCACAACGTTGCGGCATCACGAGAACCTCGATCTTGAAATCGGGGACGGGAGCGGATTCCGCGGGTGAACGAGTGCTGCACTACTGGACGACATTGAAATCCGCTCCCGTCCCCGATTTCGCTCACGGCTATTCTTGCGGTGGCAAATCACCGTCAGCCTTCGGAGCGGGGACTCCAGCAGCGTCTTTGCCTTGATTCTGCTCCGCGGCCTCACGTTCACGCCGCTCACGCTCTTTCCGCTCGGCAATTTCTTGGTTCATCATGGCATAGCGTTTACTCGAGTCAGGCTCGCTGGCCCAACGCTCCTTGTCGGCCCGGGCCGCCGCCAAGGTTTCGCCCATGGACTCCAGTCGCTCCACCAGCCGCTCGAAATCGGCAAGTTTCTGCGGCGATGCATCACGGAGTTGACCAATGCCACGAGACTTTCGTTCCAAAGTGCCGTCAAGAAGGTGCGTGATCTTCGTGATTTCATTCCCTTCGTACTGACTCGGGTCGGCTCCTAGA
>DHLZ01000108.1 GCA_002405515.1 Planctomycetaceae bacterium UBA4655 | reverse complement strand
CCCCCCCCCCCACCCCCCCCCCACCCCGCCCCCCCGCCCGCCACCCGCCCCCCCCCGTTTGCTTTATCTGCAAGGTGCCCTCCAGTCTGCTTCTCGACTTCCCCTCACGCCGCTCCCGCTAGCTGAGAGGGGCGTTGACGTAGCCCTTTGAGTCGATGCCCGGTCACGAATCCGCCTGCACGACGCCGCATTGCCGCCGGCGGGGCGGACGCATCGTCGCTACGGCGAGGATACGCCTGATGCTCCTCAACGTCCGCTCCTCCGGCGTTCAGCATCGAAGTGCCTGTGCAACTCATTGACCAACTCGCTGGACCGTTCGGGAATGGCCGTATCCCGGAGGCCCGAGCCGCAAGCTGCCCTGCAGGCGGGGTGTGGACATTCCCGGAAGCCCGAGGCGCAAGCCGAGAGGGGCGGTGACGAGCGCGCCGTGCGTTGATGTCACGTCCATCGAAGACCGCCTCCGTTGCCGCGTTTGTCGGGAAACCACCCGGTTCGTTCCTTCCACCCTTACTCCCCTCTCGGCTTGCGGCTCGGGCTTCCGTATCATCCGGCCAATTCAACAATAGCCCCGAGGGTGGGCACCGTCGCCTCCCAGCCGAACGTTTTTCCAAGATGCTCCGCCAGCGCCTTCGCGGCCGGTGGCTCGCCGTGCACGAGGAAGGTCTGCTTCGGGGCGGGCAGGCCGCGGAGCCAGCGGACGAGCTCCCGGCGGTCGGCATGGCCGGAGAGGGCCTCGACGCGGCGTACGGCCGCCCGGACGGGGATGTCGCGGCCGTGGATCCGAAGCATCTTCGCACCGTCCACGAGGCTGCGGCCGCGGGTGCCGACCGCCTGGAAGCCGGCGATGAGCACGGTCGTCTGCGGATCGGGCAGCCGGTTGGCGAGATGGTGGAGAATGCGGCCGCCGGTCATCATGCCGCTCGAGGCGATGATGATGCCGGGCCCCTTTTTGGCGTTGATCGACTTCGACTCGTCGGCCGACCTCGCCATGTGCACGCTCGGGGCCACGAGCGACTCCGCGACCCCCTCGAGCCTCGCCTCGGTGAAGTCGTGCTCCGCCACGTGCTGGCGGAAGACGCGGGTCGCATCGACCGCCATCGGCGAATCGATCCAGATCGGCACCTCCGGCAGCCGGCCGGCGGCCATGAGCGTCCGCAGCAGGTAGACCAGCTGCTGTGACCGCCCGATCGCGAACGACGCCACGAGCATCATGCCGCCTCGGTCGATCGCCTCCTTCGTCGCGGCCTCGAGCTCGTCGAGCGGCTTCGAGGCCGGATGGTCGCGGTCGCCGTAGGTGCTCTCGAGCACGAGGTAGTCGCACGGCGTGGGCGGGGCGGGGTCGTTGTAGAGCGGCGCGTCGTAGCGGCCGACGTCGCCCGAGAAGACGATCCGGGTCGGGGCGGCGTCCCCGTTCTCCCGTGCCTCTACCTCGACGAACGAGCTGCCGAGCATGTGCCCCGCGTCGTGGAAGCGGCAGCGGACGCCGGCAGCCGGCTCGAACCACGCCCCCCGCGCTACCGGCGAGACCTGCCGCAGCAGCCGGTCCACGTCCCGCTCGTCGTAGAGCGGCAGGGCCGGCTTGTGGACCGAGAAGCCCTTGCGGTTGGCGTACTTCGCGTCCTCCTCCTGGCACTTCGCGGAGTCGTAGAGGAGCAGGCCGAGCAGGTCGGCCGTCGGCGGCGACGTGAAGAGCCGGCCGCGGAAGCCCTCGCGGGAAAGCCGCGGCAGCCAGCCGGAATGGTCGATGTGGCCGTGGGTGAGCACGACCGCGTCGATCGACTCGGGGGGCACGGGAAAGCGGTTCCAATTCAGCTCGCGGATCCGCTTCTCCCCCTGGAATAGCCCGCAGTCGAACAGCACCCGGCGATCACCGACTTCGAGCAGGTGGCGGGAGCCCGAGACCATCCCCGCGGCCCCCAGAAAACGCAGTCGTATCATCGATCCTTCTCCGTGCGTGTCATGCCCTCGATCACCATCTCACCATCGTCGATCCGAAGCCCCTCGAGCCGACTCGTCATGCCGCTCCCCGGGATGGCGGGAATGTACACCAGGAGCACCGGTCGCCCCCCGGCCTGCCGCAGTTCCGGCACCGCGCCGAGCGGTGAAATCCGCTTGGCGATCTCCCGCAAAACCAGCCCCCGCGGCACCGGCACGGGACCGACCCCGGCCCCAACCAGGGCGATCTCGAGCTGGTTGATCTCGCGGAGGGCGACCTCCGCGTCGATCCACGCCACGGCCGACGCGATCCCGGAGCCGACCCTCGCGGCGGCCTTGAGCCGCTTTGGCTCGAAGGCGACCAGCGGCCGACGAATGCCCGCGGGCAAAAGCGAGGGATGGTTGCGGGGCAGGTCGAGATCGAGCCATGCGTTCACCTCTTCGGCTCTGATCACCGCGCCCCAGCGGCCGGGCCGGCCGAGTCCGCCGTGGACTGCCGACACCTGCGTCACGAGCCGGCGGGCGGCCTGCTCGCGGCGGGCTGCATCGGGATCGACGGAAGGCTCGTAGAACGCCGGCCTCCAGGTCGCGATCAAGCCGAGCAGGCCCACGACCGCAAGCAGCCCGAGAAGAAGCCCTACAAACAGCCGCCGACGCAAGATACGAAACGTGCCGCGACGTTCCGACTCAGCCCCACTCATGCCACGAAGCAGCGGCCTTCGTTGCTTCCGCCGATCCTGCCCGCCGTGGCGGCCTCACCATCCTGTTCGGCGATCTCGTCCCGAATCACCCGGACGTCGTCGGGCGCTTCGATCCCCAGTCGGACCTTGTCGCCACTGATGCGGACGACCGTCACCACGACCGACCCGCCGACCACGATCCGTTCGTTCAGCTTCCGGGACAAGACGAGCATAGAGAGCCTCCGTGCGTTGTTTTCGAGCAACGAGCATGGCAGGGGAATGTACGGATGTCAAGCATTCCGATCCGCGGTGAGAAAAGCCGCCTGTGCCGATCGGGAAGACCTGCCTGCCATGTGGGAAATCGGCGAGCGAGGCCTGCGAACTGTGGGAAGGATCTGCGGCCACCGTCGGTGACGGTTTCGCACGTCGCGACGCGGTCGCGAGTTTCACTGAAGCTTTCGCGCGTATTCGGCGAGCGGCACCTCGCGGGCGACGGCGATGCGGGCAGAGGCCGCCTCCACGCGGCGGCGGTCCGACTCGATCCACCGCGGATGGAGCTTGTGGACGCTGCGAAGCCGCTTCCCCGTCATCTTGATCCCGGAGGCCGCAAGCGCCTCGCCGGCCCGCGACGAGTCGATCTCGAGCGACACCTCCCGCGGGATGCCACCGGCAGCCGCCACCTTCTCGTTGATCGCGATGCGGGGGAAGGGGGGAAGCCCTCCGGGCTGCATGAGCGCCTTGAGGAGGATCGCCGAGTCGGCGAACTTCCGGTAGGCCGCCGCGGCCTCGGGCGAGGGCGCCTCGTCGAAGGCGACGGCGTAGCGGACCTTCGGGCCGTGGAGCTCGATCGCCCCCTCCTGCGAATCGAAGCCGTCGGTGAAGTCGGAGCCGCCCGCCCACCGCACCACCTCGTCGTCGGCCTTCCTCGCCCAGGAGGCGAGTGACGCGGAAAGCTGCGACAGCGACTTCGTGGCGATCGTCGTCTTCACGTTCCGCTTCACATCGACGAGCACGACCCGCTCACGATCGGGATCGTGGAGGACGAACTCCTCGGCCTCGGCCGCATGCCCCTCGTCGTTCACCTTCGCGGGGGGGAGAAAGTCCCAGGCGACGCGATCTTTCAGGAGCACGAGGCTCCGCGACACCGGCTCCTTGCCGTCGCCCACGAAGATCTCGCTCTCGACGCGGCACTCGACCGGCGCAAGGAGGGCCGGCTCATCCGCCCGCGAGGCTTCCGACCCGAGAAGGCAGGCCGCCACGACGAGAACGGCCACTGCAAAGAGGGGGCATCTCATGCCCGCAACCGTAGCAGACGCCCGCCCACCGGCCCTACGGCAAAAAAACCGCCGGACGGCGCAGCCTGGTCCCTGCTCGAGGGTCTCGAACTCGGCGAAGGAGTCGGTTCGTCGCGGCCGCCCCGGCGACCGGGTGCACTCGATTGACCAATCCAAGAGGAATGCCTGCGGGAACACGCGCAGGCAGGGAGGAAGGCATCGGCGAGCCGGCCGGACTGGTGAAGCCGAATCGCTTCGTGGATAATTCTCGATGCCGCGACGTTCCATCTTTCGAGCCTACTTCCCGAAACATGGACGGCCCGGCCGTCGATGAGCAGGGTTACAGGAGGCTCATTCGTGGGCGAATCCACGATCGGTGCCAATCGTCCGTACGAACTCGGCGTGGGGAGGCCGCCCTCGCGGCGGACCTGGAAGGACCGGCTCCGGGCCTTGCTCGTCGGTGCAAGCGGCCAGCGATTGCTCGCGTCGGGCGGGGACGTCGCCCGCCTCCCCGACGCCCTCGTGCAGACGCGGCAGCGGCTCTTCGCCATCGAGGCCACGCTCGCCCTGACAGCGAGCGGCCGCACCCCGCGGGAGCGGATCGTGTTTCGGTCGCAGTACGGCGAGGACTCGCTCATCTGGGACCTGCTCCGCGGCCAGACCGAGGGGCTCTACGTCGAATGCGGCGGCTTCGACGGGCTGACCTGCTCGGTCACGAGCTGCTTCGACGCGATGGGCTGGGGCGGCCTGCTCGTCGAGGCGATTCCCGAGCGGTTCGCCGAGTGCGTTCGCAACCGGCCGCACGCGGTCGTCCGCCACGCCGCGCTCGGCGGCCCCGGCCGACCGCCGACGGCCGAGTTCGTCCATGTGCCAGACGCCGATGGGGGGATGCTCTCGCACGGCAGGCTGTCCGACGGGGCGACCACGCCGCAGCACGAGCGACGCACCGCGGCCCATGCGGGCACGATCGTGACCGTGCCGGCGACGACGATGGACGCCCTGCTCGAGGAGCACTTCCCCGGCCGACGGCTCGACGTCGCCGTGATCGACGTGGAAGGGGGGGAGATCGAACTGCTCCGCGGATTCACGCTCGCGAAGTGGAAGCCGCGGCTGCTCCTGATCGAGGACAACGCCCGCCTCGACGACACGCCGCTTGCCCGGGTCATGGCCGCCGAGCCCTACGTCCAGATCGGCTGGCTGAACGTGAACCGCGTCTACGTCCACCGCGATGAACCAATCGCTCGCGTCCCTGCTTCACGTTCGCAATGACAGCGATCGCTCGTCGCAGCGAGGATACTGGCGGGAATGCGTTCGACCGGGCTATCCTTCCACGATGCCGCACGAATCCATCATAGGCCTCGACTGGGGCACATCGTCGCTGCGAGGCCATCTGATGGCCGCCGACGGGAGCGTGATGGAGTCGACCACGCGACCTTGGGGCATCCAGCATCTGCCGGACGGCGGGTTCGCCGGAGCTTTCACGGAACTCACACGACAATGACGGTCGCGGGCTCCGGCGGTTCCGGTGGTGGCGGCGGGAATGGTGGGCAGCCGCCAGGGCTGGCGCGAGGCGCCATACGTGGACTGCCCTGCCGACACCGGGGCCATCAGCCGCGGCCTGCTCGCGTTTGATTCGGAGGTGGGCCGGATCCACCTCGTGCCGGGCGTGATCCAGCGCGGGCCGCTGCCAAACGTGCTGCGGGGCGAGGAGACACAGATCGTGGGCGCCCTCGCCCGTGATCCGGCGCTGGCTGCCGAGTCACTTATGGTGCTGCCCGGAACGCACTCCAAGTGGGTGCGGGTGCGAGACGGACGGATGACGAGCTTCGACACGTTCATGACAGGGGAACTTTTTTCCGTGCTGCGGGAACACTCGCTGCTCGGCAAGCCGGCCAGCGAGGTCGATCCCAACGCCATCACCGCCGACGCGAAGGCCACCGCGTTTTCCCGCGGCCTCGCGACCGCCCGCGAGAGTGGGTGCCAGGGAGTCGCGGGCCGGCTGTTCAGCGCACGAAGCCTGTTTCTGACGGGCGCACTCCATCCAGCCGCCACGCTCGACTACCTCTCCGGACTGCTCGTGGGGGAGGAGATCAGAAGCGCCGTCGCGGCGGACCGCGGCCGGCCGATGCCGGCGATCGTGCTCATCGGCGACGCGGCACTCTGCGGGCGGTACCGCGACGCGTTCGAGTCCTTTGGCATGATGGGGATCCGCGTGTTTGGCGACAGCGCGGCCGCGGGACTGTGGAGTGCCCCCGGTGTGGCCACGCCCACGGAGGGCTTTGCGGCTCTCGACGCGGGCGCCGACATGCTCAAGCTCTTTCCGGCGGAGCAACTGGGCCCGAGCGTCATACGGGCGTGGCGGGCCGTGCTGCCGCGGAATGTGCCGCTCGTTCCCGTGGGGGGCGTGTCGGCGGAGAGCATGGCGGCGTTCATCGCAGCCCGAGCCGATGGTTTCGGCCTTGGCTCCGCGGTGTACAAGCCGGGCATGACGATCACCGACGTGCGGCGAGCCGCCGACACGCTCGTCGCCACCTATCGCGGCTGTCCGCCACCCTGAGGAGTCTCGTCCATGAGGATCACGAAGCTCACGACCTACATCGTGCCCCCGCGTTGGTGCTTCCTGAAGATGGAAACCGACGAAGGGATCTTCGGCTGGGGCGAACCGGTGGTCGAGGGCCGGGTCCATACCGTGGCCGCAGCGGTGGACGAACTGGCCGACTATCTCATCGGCAAGGACCCCCGGCATATCGAGGACCACTGGACCGTCCTCTACCGCGGCGGCGCGATCCACATGAGCGCGCTGGCCGGCATCGACCAGGCCCTGTGGGACATCAAGGGCAAGTCGCTCGGCGTGCCTGTCTACGAACTGCTCGGCGGGGAGGGTGCGCGACCGAATCCGCGTCTATTCGTGGGTGGGAGGCGACCGCCCCGGCGAGACGGCGGCGCAGGCGAAGGAGAGGGCCGCACTTCGGGATCGGCGTTGACTTCCACGGCCGGGTCCACAAGCCGATGGCCAAGGTGCTCGTCAAGCTGCTGGAGCCCTATCGGCTCATGTTCATCGAGGAGCCCGTCCTGAGCGAGCACGTCGAGCCGCTCGCCGAGATCGCGCCGCTCACAAGCGCCCCCATCGCCCTGGGCGAGCGGCCCCATCGCGCTGGCCGTGAACCTGCAGCTCGACGCCAACTGCTACAACGCGTTCATCCAGGAGCAGAGCCTCGGCATCCACTACAACCGGGGCAACGATCTGCTCGACTATGTCAGGAATCCCGAGGTCTTCGACTATGCCGACGGCTACGTGAGGATTCCGAGCGCGCCGGGGCTCGGCATCGACGTCAACGAGGATTACGTGGCCGAACGGGCGGCCGTCGGACATCGATGGCGCAACCCGATCTGGCGGCACAGCGACGGGAGCTTCGCCGAATGGTGACCGCGGGCGGCGACACACCGGCGCGACCGACGCGGACCCGCCACCTCATCGCGGTGCTGCTCTTCGTGTCGGTGGTGATCAACTACTACCGGGAGCATCAAGTAGTTGACATTATTCTGCAGGCAACTCGGGCCGCTGACTTTCACGGAAGCCCGAGGCGCGAGCCGAGGGGGGAGTTGACGATGTGCAGAAAGACCAGGGCGATTGCGCCATGATGGG
>DHLZ01000172.1 GCA_002405515.1 Planctomycetaceae bacterium UBA4655 | reverse complement strand
CCTTCAAGCTCAGGCATCGTCGCAGCGTCTGCGGGCCGTACGCGGTCTCGATCTGCACGCTCACTCCCGGAACCTGCGCCACCGACAATTCCGCCACCAACGTCCGCGCCTGCTCGGCCGTCAGGCTCTCGATGGCGTTCGTGTCCTGCGGGAACGCGGCAGCCGTGGCTGCGGCCGCGTCCGCCTGCGGCGGCGCTGCGACGGCACGGCGGCCGCTCATCGCCGTCGGGGCCACGCTGCCCCCCACCGCAAGGAGCACGACCAACGCCGCCACGACCCGAGCGGGATGGCCCGCCGCAGGCTCGATGCCCACCAGACGCTCGATGCGGCGGGTGAGACTCCCGCCGTTCGCCGCCGCCGCCGCCGCTAGCACCGCTCCCTGCCGCCGCTCCGCGAGCGCCACCAGCGCCGTCGCGTAGGAAACCCGCGTGCCGGCCCGACGCGACGCCAGCGCCCACACCGCCAGATCGTCAGCGCAGTGCTCCCGCTCGGCACGCACCTGCCCCGAAATCCACCACGCCGCCGGATGATGGAAGAACAGCCGCTCGATGCAGCACTGCACGAGATTCGTTACGAGATCATGCCGCCGAATGTGCGATAGCTCATGCGCGAGGATCGCGTCGACCTGGTCCGGCGGCATGCCCGTGACCGCCGCCAGCGGCCAGATCACCACCGGCTCGAACCAGCCGAGCACCAGCGGCGCATCGATCCTCGCCGACACCACGAGCCGGATCCGGCCCCGCAGACCGAGGGCGCCTTGCCAGCAACGCAGCCGCGCCTGCCAGCCAGCGTCGGCAAGCGGGGCCGCCTCGGCCACGAGCCGACGACCGAGCGACCAGCCCACGCCAAGCCGCACGGCCGCCACCACCGCGCCGGCAAGCCACACCGCGCCACACCATGCCAGCCAAGGCTTGACCGTTTCCGCGACACGCTGCAGGAAGCGATGCACCGCCGTGCGGATGTCCGATGGGATGGCAATCGCCGCGAGGCGAGCATCGCGGGCCGGGCTGCCCGGGCTACTGGATGCGCCGGGGGCGGTCGCAACCGCGGTCACGGCCGCGGCCCGAGTCGCATCGTCATCAGCAGCACCCCGCTCCAGCGGCGGCTCGATCACGGCGTACGTCACGACGCATGCCACCGGCAACGACAGAAGCGCCAGCATGGCGAGCAGATAGCGGGCTTGGACGGCCGCGGCCGAACGCCGCGGCAGGATCCGCAGGGCGACGGCCAGCACCGCCGCCACCGCCACCGCCTGCCAGAGCGAATGGAGCACCACCAGGCCGAGCCGATGAAGCTCCGCGGCGGATACGGCCGACGGAAGCCAGACCGAACACGATGGCCACAGGTTCATTGCTGCTTTCCTCCACGGGACGGCTTTTCTTCGAGCGCGGCCAAGAGACTGCGGAGCTGGGCGGCGGCGCCGCCGAAGGCCCGCTCGACGAGATCGTCCACGAGCTGCTTCTGCACCCGCGGCGCCGGCAGGGCCGAGCGGTAGAGATGGGCCTTGTGCCGCTCGTCCCGCCTGACGAGCCCCTTGCCGGCCATGATCTGCATCGTCTTGAGGATCGTCGTGTAGCCGACGGGCTTCGTCGCGGCGATCACGTCGTGCACCTCGCGGACCGAGCAGGGCTCGCGGTCCCAGAGCACGCGGAGGATCGCCAGTTCACTGTCGGCCGGACAGGGCAGTTCAGGCATCGGACGGAATTTCCTCGAGGGCGACACCGGCATCCTGCGACCTCATTCGTAGGCTGTCGACGAATGTTTCCGTAGGTGGGGAAAATGCGGCCCCGGGAAGCGACGGCGAGAGACCAGCGGGGCCGCTCGCGGAACCGCCATTGAACGGACCATCCCTCATGGGGCACATTGCCCATCATCAACCGGAGCATCAAACCCAAGGCCCCATGAGTCGCCGATCCTCTTCAATCCGCCGATTTCCGTCGTGGGTGAAACCGCGGTCGCTGGAGGCCGCGGATGGCGGCAGGGTGGTCGTGCTCCAGGAAGGGGGCCGCGTGATCGGTCTGTTCCCGGGCGGATCGCAGGAAAATCTGCTCTGGACGCATCCCGCGCTCGCTTCGACGGACGCGACCCGTCGCCTGTGTCGTTCCGAATCATGGTCGAATCTCGGCGGCGATCGCACCTGGCTCTCGCCCGAGCTCGAGTTCTTTTTCCCGCGTTATCCCGACACCTCGGTGTATGCGCCGCCGCGCACGCTCGATCCCGGTGACTATCGCATGCGGGATCATGGGCCGGCCGCCATCAGCCTCACCAACACGGCGTCGGTCATGGCCTATCGCGCCGACCGAAAAATCCCGCTCCGGATCGTCAAGACAGTCCGTCAGGCGGCCAACCCGCTCGGCCCTTCGATGCCGCGAGGCGTGGACTACGCGGGGTATTCACTCGAAGTCGCGATCGACGCGCCCGCCAGGGCACGGGCGATCCCGCTCGTCGCGATCTGGAACCTGCTCCAACTTCCCCACGGCGGGGAGCTGTTCATGCCCACCTATGCCACGTGCCGCCCGACGCGGTTTTTCGGCATCATCCAGCCGGGCGACATCCGCGTGTCGGACCGCTGCGTCTCCTACCGCATGACGGCGGCCGGAGAGCAGAAAATCTCGGTGCCGGCACTCGCAACGACGGGTCGGATGGCGTATCTTCGCAACGAAGGCCGCACGGCCTCGCTGGTCGTTCGCAGTTTCCAGCCCGATCCATCCGGCATCTACGCCGATGCGCCCGTGGATCGGCCGAACGAAACGGGCTTCGCCGTCCAGGCATGCAACGTGAACAGCACGCTGGGCGCGTTCAGCGAGATGGAGCATCACGCGGCTGCGATCGGCGGCGACACCGGACTTCGGAAGCGGCGTGACGTAAGCCAGGTGTGGGGCTTCCGTGGCCCGCGGGCGGCGATCGGGGACGTCATGCGGGTGCTGTGCGGCGTGTAGGACAGCCATCTTAGAATCTTAAAGTAAAGAGAATCATCCCCGCATGAGCAGCGAGGTCGAAGTCATCTGCAAGGCAGCCGCACGACTATTCTCGGGACAGATATTGTACTTGCTAGATTAATA
>DHLZ01000122.1 GCA_002405515.1 Planctomycetaceae bacterium UBA4655 | reverse complement strand
GTCGTGTCCGCCGTTTTTCCAACTCACCCGGCCCTAAGCTCGCCACTTCCCCCCGTCTCGTCTTGCCCCGCGCGCTTCCGGGCATTTCCAGCAAACGCCTGCAGGGCAACTCGCGCCTCGGGCTCCCGTCGGACCGTGGTGGCGCTCAGTCAACCGAAAACCACTGTCAACAACATTGTGCTCGAGGTAGTAACCCCCGCGATGGGCGACGTTGACAGGAGAATAAACGGGCGTACACTTATTGATAGCGACCGCAGGTAAACAAACACGATGACGACCACCGCCCAGGAAACCTACTCGATGCTCGGGAGTGAGCCGATCTGGCAAGCAGCCGCCGCATGCCACGAGGCTTTGGCTGCGGCCGGTGTGCCTCACACTGTCATTGGGGGAGTGGCGGTGTGCCTGCACGGATACCGGCGAAACACGGTCGATGTCGATCTCCTGGTGCGGACCGAAGACATGACCGCAATCCGCGAAGCGCTTACCGCAGCGGGATTCAGATGGGATGAACAGGCCCGTGAGTTTCGCGATTCGGGCGGGATCCCGCTGCAGTTCGTGGCGGCGGGCGAACGGGCCGGAAAGGGAAGCGAGGTGCTGCTACCGAGCCCGGCCGACGAGGATGTGGCGGTGATGATCGAAGGACTTCCCGTGCTGGCACTACCGGCCCTGATCGAGTCGAAGCTCGCCTGCGGCGAGGGGGACGCCCGTCGCATGCACCGCGACTTCGCGGACGTCGTCGAACTCATTGCCGTGCACGGTCTCGGCGGAGCCTTTTCGCGGCACCTGCACAAGGCAGTGCGGCCGGCCTTCCTCCGACTCGTCCGCCTGGTTGACACGTGAATAAATGGGCGTGCATTTCGGCTGATCCTCAGAAATCCACTGGAGAGTCGCCCATGACCGTCGAACACTTTCGCAGCGCCCTGAAGGCTCAGCCGTTTCGGCCGTTCGTGATGCACTTGGCCGACGGGCGGGAGATTCCCGTCGTTCACCCGGAGCTCGCCCTGGCCTCGTCGACCGGCCGGACAACCGTCGTCGTGCAGCCCGACGACACGTTCGACATCGTCGACCTGCTGCTCGTCACCGATCTCGAGCATCGGGAACACGCCGATGCGGCGTAGTGCCGCAGGACACAGCATGACCACCTCTCCGAAGATCCTATTGCTCGGCAAGGACGGGCGGGTGGGGCGGGAGCTGAGATTTGAACTTGTGTCCTAGTGCCACTAAAATGGAGCACATGAGAAAAGCGACCGTTCGAGACCTCCGCAATCGTTATTCAAGCCTGCTCCGCTGGATCAAAGCAGGTGAGGAAATCCTCATCACGCAGCGGGGCAAACCGGTGGCTCGCCTAGTACCCGAGCGAGTCGGGGCGATCGGCCGCGTGGACTGGTCGCAAAGCCCGGCCGTCGCGAGAGACCGCTCCGCAGAGCCAGTCCTCACCGCCAAGGAGTCGGCGGCGATCATTCAAGAAGCCAGCGGACGATGGTGACGTGCGTCGATACGAGTTTCTTGTTTGCCCTGTACGCCAACGACGCGCACAGCCGGCAGGCGATCAAGCTGTAGTGATCGATGAGGCCAAGCGGCTTTCTGCCACACACACCCTGGCAGGCGGGCACCGCGGCTTCGACATCCTCCACGCAGCCGCTGCCCTGGTGATTGGTGCCGAGCAGTTCCTCACGTTCGACCGCAACCAGAAGCGGCTCGCTCAGGCCGAAGGACTGGAGGCTCCGCTTGGTTGATTTGAAGATCCTGTTGCTCGGCAAGGACGTTGCTCGGCAAGGACGGGCAGGTGGGGCGGGAACTGCAGCGGTCGCTCGCTTCGGCTCGCGCAGAGCCTTTGCGGTCAACCTTGCGATGTGAGGTCGCCAGAGTGGCACCGCGAAGTGCTCGATGAGCGCACTCGTCGCCTTGACGATGGCCGGGCGACGATTTCTGCATGGCCTGATGCGAAAGCCCGCTTGATGCAGCTTGGCCGATGATTGTCAGTATCTCCTCAGCTTGTGGTGGCCGTGATTGATGTTCGGCGGGTTCCGCTGGGGATTCGCACAAGGTTCGAGGAGAAAGAGGCCTTGGTGTTTGGGCGAAAGCGCGTAACTTCTTGCAAATCGCAACGCTCACTCGGGTGACTGCTGTATCCAACCGTTTATCTCGAAACGACGATCATCGGCTACCTAGCGATGCAGCCCAGCGGCGTGCTCCGGATTGCTGCGAACCAGCAGACCACGCACGAGTGGTGGTCTGGGCCCCGGCATAGGTTTTCCGTGTACGTCTCGCGGTTTGTCATCGGCGAGTGCTCGGCGGGTGATTCGGCTGCCGCGGCGGATCGGCTGCGCGTATTGGCCGACGTGCCGCTGCCGCCAAAGGCAGCCACAGATGCACTGCATATCGCAGTAGCTGCCGTCAACGGTGTCGCGTATCTCCTGACCTGGAATTGCCGGCATATCGCGAATCCTGCTCTCCGGCCGCGGATCGAATCCGTTTGCCGTAAAATGGGATTCGAGCCCCCGGTCATTTGCACGCCGCAGGAATTGCTGGAGATCGACGATGGAATCTGATCCGGTCGTTGCTGAAGTGCGAGCAGTCCGCGAGCAGTTAGCTGCCCGTCTCGGGTTCCGGCTCCACGACATTGTCAAAGAAGCCCAGCGGCAAGATGCTGCCGGCGATAGAAAAGTTGTTCGTCTCCCGCCTCGACGCCCCATCGAGGTAGCAGCTGTCACGCATTAGCCAGGAGAAAGCGATTCCGCAGCGACCTGAAGGCTCAGCCGTTTCGCCCGTTCGTGATGCACACCGATTTTGAGTACCGAGAACACGCCGATGCGGCATAATGACCAAACCCGAACGTTTGTGGGAGACATCCAATGATCACATTCACTCAACAGCAGCATGAAACGCTTGCAGCGGGCAGTCGCCCAATCACTCGCGCTGTGGATCCCTCCGCGAATGTGGAATACGTCGTAATTCGGGCGGATGCGTTTGCTGAAATGTTCCCGCTACTTGGAGTCGACTCGATCTCAGCCTCAATGAACGAAGCGATGGCCGAAGACGACGCTCACGACCCCTATCTCGAGGGCTACCAGACACGTTCGCGGGATTGCGCATGAGCCGCGGCGACGTCGTCCTTGCTGATTTTCCATTTCAAGACATTGCGGGCGGACCATCGATCATCAAATGCCGCAATATTGCGACAGTACGAAAGCAACGGATCTTGCGGGTCATTGGCCGACTGAACGATGACACGATGCGAAAGGTCGATTCAGGCCTTTTGGTGGCGCTGGGGTTGCGGCAGCGATGACCACAGCTCCAAAACTCCTGTTGCTTGGCAAGGACGGGCAGGTGGGGCGGGAACTGCAGCGGTCGCTCGCTTCGGCTCGCCTCGTCGCGATTGACCGGCCGGAGCTTGATTTCGAGCGGCTCGATGAACTGCGGGCGATCGTTCGCCGTGAGTCGCCCGACGTGATCGTCAACGCGGCCGCCTACACCGCCGTCGATCGGGCCGAATCGGAGCCAGAGCTCTGCCGCCGCATCAACGCCGAGGCGGTGGCCGCCGTCGCCGAGGAGGCGCGGAGCCTGGGCGCTCTCTTTGTGCACTACTCGACCGACTATGTTTTTGACGGCACGAAAACAGGGGTTTTCGACGGCACGAAAGAGGGCTGGTACGAGGAGACCGACGAGCCAAAGCCGCTGGGCGTGTATGGGCTCACGAAGCTCGAGGGGGAGCAGGCCGCCGCCACGGCCGGCCGCTATCTCGTCTTTCGCACAAGCTGGGTCTACGCCGCTCATGGCCACAACTTCATCCGCACGATGCTCAGGCTTGCCCAGGAACGGGAGTCGCTCGACGTCATCGACGACCAGTGGGGAGCGCCGACCGGCGCGGCCTTGCTCGCCGACGTGACGGCCCTGGCGATCGACCGCTGCCAGCGGCCCGAGACGGCGATTCCCTCGGGGCTCTATCACCTCGTGGCTCGCGGCGAAACGACCTGGTGCCGGTTTGCGAGGTTCGTGCTCGCCGAGGCCCGCCGGCGCGGGCTCCCGCTCAAGACCGGACCCGAAGCCGTGCGGGCGATTCCGACCTCGGCCTACCCCACCGCCGCCAAGCGGCCCGCCAACTCCCGGCTCTCCACCGCCAAACTCCGCGCCGCCCTCGGCATCGAACTGCCGCCATGGGAGGAGGGCGTCGCCGCCGTCGTCGCGGCCCTCGTTTGACGAACGCCCGCCGCAAAAGCCGCGTCGCAGCTTGACAAATACTGTACGTGAGTACACTTTTACGGCATGTGGCTGCCGGACGCGATTGTGATTGCCCAGGACAAACTCCTGCGATACCTTCTTGTTCGCCGGCTTTTTGACGACAAATCAAAGTATCTTCGCAAGGCTGGATTCACGCTCGCGAACTCGGGCGACCTTGAGGCGGCAATCCGCGAACTTGCCTCGACGGTCGAATCCCTACAAGATAGAGAAAATGTTTATGGGGTGTTCTGGCGGACGGAAGGAACTCTACGCGGACCAGTTGGCGATCTGCCGATAGTGTTGATGGAAAGGAGCGATGATCGTGGCCGTTGCGCAGTTTCAGAGGGTCGCGCTGAATCGCGACGTAAAGGAACATCAGCTTTGTGCCGGCGACGTGGCCTATCTCGTGGACTTCGTTCCGCATCCTGCGGGCGGAGAGACGGGGTGCGTGCTCGAAGTTTTCAATGCACTGGGCGAGTCGATTGCGGTCGTTGTGGTGCCCTTGTCGGCAGTCGAGCCATTGGCGGCCGATGAGGTCCTGGCAGTGCGACGTCTCAACGAGATTGCCTAATCGAAACGCGGAGGCCCGCAGGCCCGCCGGTTCGCGGCTCTCGACCGCCAAGCTCCGCGCCGCTCTCGGCATCGAACTGCCGCCATGGGAGGAGGGCGTCGCCGCCGTCGTCGCGGCCCTCGTTGACTAAGAAACGATCGCTTCTTCGTGGTTCGCGACAAGAAACGATCGCTTTTTAGCGGCCCTCTGAAAGGCGAGCGACCGCGGCGGGGCTGCCGCCATCAGACGTCGCAGCGGGTGATCACCTGCTGCATGACTGCGAGGTGCCTGGGCAATCTCGCGAGGATCTCCGGAACCATCGACTCCCGATAGACATGGCTGCAGCGATTGCGGTCGTCGAAGATCGCAAGGGCCGAGGCATACTCGTCTTCGACGATCCAGCCGCGGGAAAGCGAGGCCTTGATCACCCCCTTCGGGCTGTTCGCCACGTCGATTCCCTCCTCGATGAGTCGGCTTCGCAGATGCTTCCAGAAGAGTTCCACGCAGTATTCGAACTTCTGGATGCACCCGCTCTCGACGACGTCCCGCACCTCGTCGGGAAACAGCCTCCGATCGATCGCAAGGGCCGCGGCAAAGCCCCCAATCGCCCGGTGGATGTTTTGCCGGCCTAGCTCGCCGCTCGCCATATCTCTCGCCCCTCGAAGGCATGCCGCCGGAAGTCGGCGTCGGTCACCGTCGCGAAATCAACGACCTGGCACCGCCAGGGAACGTCCGACGCGTCGAGCCGCGACCAGAGCCGCCCCACGAGCTCGCCGGCAGGCTCCGGCCCCAGGATGCCGATATCGACGTCGCTCGCGTGGTCGGCATGTCCGCGGGCCCGCGAACCGAACAGGAAGATTTCAAACCGCTCGTCGGGAATCGTTTCCAGGCAGATCTCCCTCGCCAGCGTCAGATACCGCTCCTCGAACGGCGTCCGGGGTCCGGGGAGGGTCGGGGTGGGCTCCATGCGAGAAGTCTACTCCCAGCAGTTTGACGGGAAACGAGCCGGTTGCTGGACGCAAGCGGGCCGAATTGGCCGTAGTTCCTAGGAACTTCGTGCGCTGCTTGGCTGTTCTTGATATCATCTATAGCCATGAACCGGGATTTTGAACGTGTTTTGACGGCATGGAAGGCTCGGCCGGGCCGGAAGCCGCTGCTCCTGAAAGGAGCCCGCCAGACCGGCAAGACGTTTCTTTTGCGGCAGTTTGGATCGACGGCCTACGCCTCCGTCTGCGAACTGAACTTCGAGGCCCAGCCGGCGCTCGCCCGCGTATTCGAAGGGGATTTGGACCCGAAACGGCTCGTGGCCGATCTGGCCCTTGTTGCCCGGTTCGATCCGGCGGACGTGCTTGCCGGCCGTGCCGTCCTGCTTTTCGACGAGGTTCAGGCCTGCCCGAGGGCGATCACGAGCCTCAAGTATTTCTGCGAACAGGCGCCGCAGGTGCACCTCGCGGCGGCCGGCTCCCTGCTCGGCGTCGAGCTCGCGAAGGCAGCTTCGTTTCCGGCCGGCAAGGTGGAGTTGCACACGCTCCATCCGCTCACGATCCATGAGTTTCTCGACGGCACCGGCCGCAGCGGATGTCGCGAGCGACTCGACGCGATCGACGAGGTTGCGCCGCTGCCGGAAGCGTTGCATGCGGAGCTCACCGCGGCCCTCCGCGAATACCTGTTCGTGGGGGGCATGCCCGAGGCGGTGAAGGCGTTCGCCGAACGCCGCGACTTCGCGGCGGTGCGACGGATCCAGGGTGACATCGTGGCCGCGTACCGGCTCGACTTCGCGAAGCACGCGCCGGCGAGCCTCGTCCCAAGGCTCGTGATGCTCTGGGAATCGATCCCGCAACAGCTCGCCAGGGAAAACAGGCGGTTTCTGTTTTCGGCGGTACGGGGCGGGGCGAGGGCTCGTGACTACGAAGACGCGTTGCTCTGGCTCGAGCAGGCGGGATTGGTGCATCGATCGTTTGCCCTGAGCGTGCCGAAGCTGCCCCTGGCAGGCTACTGCAATCGTCGGCTCTTCAAGCTGTTTGCACTGGATGTCGGACTCCTGGCCGCCGCCGCGAATCTCGCCCCGGAGACGATCCTTCACGGCAATGATGTTTTCGAGGAGTTCAAGGGGGCGATCACCGAGCAGTTCGTCGCCCAGCAGCTTGCCTCTCGCACGACCGGCGAACAGGACGGCCGGCTGTATTACTGGCGGAACGAGAGCACCGGCACGGAGATCGACTTCCTCGTCGAAGCCGGTGGCGTGGTGCCGCTCGAGGTGAAGGCCGGCGTCAACGCCCGCAGCAAGAGCCTGGCACACTACCGCCGGCAGTTCGATCCGCCCGCGGCCGTGCGGGCGGGCCTGCGAAACCTGCGGATCGACGCAGGGCTCCTGAACATTCCGCTGTATGCGGTTCCCTGCCTCGATAGACTGCTTCGACTGAGGGATTCTCCATGAGACTCAAACGGGCCGTCATCACCGCCGCCGGACGGGACGAGGCGAGGCTGCCCTTGCAGCGTCTCGTCGACCGGGATGGCGTGACGAAGACGGCGATCGAGATCATCGTCGAGGAGGCCGTGGCCGCCGGGGCGCATGAGGTGGCAGTGGTCGTGAGGCCCGGCGACGAGGTCGCCTTCCGCGCGGCCGCGGGCAACGCCCCGTCGAAGCTCGCGCTCATCCCGCAGCCCGAGCCGCTCGGCTACGGCAACGCCGTGAAGATGGCCCGCGAGTTCGTCGGCGACGAGCCGTTTCTGCACCTCGTAGGGGATCACCTCTATGTGAGCACACGGCCTGCCGATGGCGGGGCCGATGGCGTCGTTCGCCCCGATGGGCAGGTCGTGCGCTGCGCACGGCAGCTCGTCGAGGTGGCGGAGGCGGAGGACTGCGCCGTCTCGGCCGTGCAGCCGACCCGCGAGAACATGCTCCCCTACTTCGGCACCGTCGGCGGCAGGCTCGTGCCGCAGCGGAAGGGGCTCTACGAGATCGACACCGTCGTCGAGAAGCCGACGCCGACGCAGGCCGAGCAGGAGCTGATCGTGCCGGGCCTGCGGGCCGGCCACTACCTCTGCTTCTTCGGCATGCACGTGCTCACGCCCGCGATCTACCCGATCCTCGACGCGATCGGAGATGTCGGCGACCGCCAGCTCTCGCCAGCCCTCGCGAAGCTCGCCGCGCAGGAGCGGTATCTCGCCTACGAGATCGAGGGCAGCCGCTCGAACCTCGGCGTCACCTACGGCCTGCTCCTCGCCCAGCTCGCTCTCGGCCTCTCCGGCAAGGACCGCGCCGAAATCCTCGCCCAACTCGTCGACCTCCTCGCCCGGCAGCGGTGAGGATGGGAAAATGGCACGCTGCGGCACAGATGACCAAATCCGGAAGCTTGACGAATTTCCACGGAAGCCCGAGGCGCAAGCCGAGAGGAAGCTTGACGCTTTTCCACGGAAGCCCGAGGCGCAAGCCGAGAGGAAGCTTGACGCTTTTCCACGGAAGCTCGAGGCGCGAGCCGAGAGGAAGCTTGACGCTTTCCCACGGAAGCCCGAGGCGCGAGCCGAGAGGGGCGTTGGGGTGGTAGCAAATCAACGGACAGCGGCAAGGAACCGTGTGCGCCGGAAGGTTTCCCCGGACGTGACGTCGGGAGTAGCGGCGGGTCAACGCCCCTCTCGGCTCGCGCCTCGGGCTTCCGTGCATCCGATGGGTCAGCCCGCCAAGATCGACGAGCCGTCAACTTGCTCGTGCTCCCGGTAATGAGCGGGTGATTGCCTGCTGGCAAAGCGAAGCGTAGGATGATGGACGGTTGTTCATTTTCGTGAAGGTGGAAGACGATGTCCATTTCGCTTTCGCTCCCAAAGACGCTGAGTTCGGACGCCGACCGGCGGGCGGTCACCGACACGATCGCCGGCCTCTCGGCCGCCTGGCCCGTCGAGCGGATCGTGCTTTTTGGATCGAAGGCCCGCGGCGACGACGACCCGGAGAGCGACATCGACCTCCTTGTCATCACGACCGACGAGGTGACACCTGACGACGAGGCCGCCATGAACGACGTTGCATGGAATGCCGGCATCGAGCACGGCAAGGTCGTGCAGCTTGTGATCCGCTCGCATGAGCGATGGTGGCACGGCATCGACCAAGCCACCCCTCTGAGGCGTCAGATCGACCAGGACGGCATCGAGGTGTATTGCCGATGACCGGAAATGAGGCACGATCGGCGACGGTGGCCGACGAGCTCGCCCGCGCCGAAGAGTGTTTGGCGGAGGCGAGGTACGCGATTCAAGGGGGCTTCTGCAGGCTCGTCCGCGGGCGGGCATACTGCGCCGCGTTTCACGCCGCGACCGCCTTCTTTGCAAGCATCGACAAGTCTTTTCGAAAACACTCCGCCTTGCTCGCGGCCATCGACACGGAGCTCGTCAGGACCGGAAAACTTCCGCCGGAATTCACGTCGCTCATTCGCGGGCTGTACCAATCACGCCTGAAGAGCGACTACGGCGATGCGTCGCCCGTTTCGAAGGTAGACGCCGCGGATTCAATCGCAAACGCCGAGAAGATCGTGGGTGCCTTTCGGACAATGCTTCCGCCATCATGAAATCCCGCCTCGTCGAACTCCTCGCCCGGCAGAGGTGAGGAAAGGCATGGTCCGGCGACGTTCATGCATTGACATAAGTACTGTATATGTATTTTCTGGTGCATGCCGTTGCATCTCTTCGGAAACATTCGTGCATCTGGGTCGGTGCCGGCGGACTGGCTCCCAGACCGGTTTTCTCCGATCAAATTACGTGTTCACAATCATTCGCTGCTGAGGCACCTGCGCGAATTGCGGCCCGGACAATGGCGAAAGGTGCTCAAGGGAGGCTCGACCGGCGAGATACACTATTTCGAGCACGAGTCCGGTGCAGTCGCGGGCGTCACTACCGGGAGCACCCAGTAGTTGACATTGTTCTGCGGGCAAC
>DHLZ01000167.1 GCA_002405515.1 Planctomycetaceae bacterium UBA4655 | reverse complement strand
TGGCGTCTCGGAGCCTCAGGCACCGCAAACAGGCCTTTGCCTGAACGCCCCAGGCCGCCCGCCTTGCTGTCCGGAGTAGAAATTACACTGTTGCTGCAAGGACTCCCACATTCAACGACCGGCCAGTGCGGCATGTTCGCTACATGCCCGACGGCTCGGTCATCCTGAAACTCTACGAGCGGCGGCCCACTGGCCGCGCTCGCCATCTCCGCGTGTCGCTGGCCCAGTGGCTGGCCGGTCGCGGCGTCTATCTCTTGGGAAGCCACGCCTCACGGCGTGCTCAGTCCCGGCAGCTCACCCGCCGTTGCGGGTAACACCGATCCGATGTCGCTCACGACTGTTCGTAAGCGTTCACAAAGTCCTCTCGCGATATTGAACTCTGACGGCAGATCATCCGGAGAGTCGAGGACTTGATCGTCTTGTGGTTGGGAAGAGTCAGGGGCGTCTTTGTGCCATCGGCATTCTCCCGAACCATTGCTATGTGCTCACGCTCACGCACGATCTGGAAGCCGAGAGCTTCGAGTGCCGCCACCACGCGCGCCCTCGAGGCGTCTTTGGGAAACTTGGCCATCAGTCTGCGTTCGCGAGTTCGGTCTCGGTCATGTAGGCATGCAGGAGCGGTGAATCCTCCGCGAATGCATCCTTCCCGAAGGTTTCGATATGAAACCGGATCGCTGACTGAACGTCGGCAAGCGCTTCATCTGCTGTGTCTCCCTGACCAATGACACAGCCAGCAAACCCGAGCGGGTATGCAACAAACCCATCTTCATGCTGCTCCACGATGATTTTGTATTTGGTTGAACTCATAGCGGGCTCCAAGAAGGCGAGTGTTCCATTTCACTCTATGAACGTTCTGCTGTATCAGCAAGTGCGACTATGAAGTCCATCAGGCATTGATCACAACTGCCCACGCTCTTGAGACGGGCCCGCGGGCTGGGCGCGTTGGTACCAGCGGGATCTTCGCGGTCGTTGCCGTCACTGCTCGTTCGAGCCGAGACCTGGCGGCCTTGCTCGCGTCGATCCGTTCGAGGATCGCCCCGATACGGCGCATCGTCCCCATGTTCCCGTATTGCACGGCAGCCCGGGCCAGCTCGTCTGCTGTGATCCTGCCGGCGGCGATGTCGGCTCGTATCCAGTCATAGGCTTCGGGCAGGCTATCGAATTGGGACCAATCGTAGACGGCATCGACGAGGGTGCGGGCGCGGGATGAATACACGAGAGTTTGGCCGGAAGGCATTCGGACTTTCTCGACACCGCCGAGCCGGTCGCGGGCGACCTTGATGAGTTTCAGCGAGACGCTCCCAACCCTTCGCTCGCCGGAGATTGCGTCGTTGTAGATCGTCGTGAGAGCAGGGAGTTGCTCCGAATAGCCGTACCGATTGAAGGCCTTGGGCCCGGTGATCTGATAGCGGGCATTCTTGTCTGCCATCAGGGCGTTGATGGCGGTGGCCTCGTCCGGCGTCCATATGCCGCCGAGGGGCAATCTCGGCGGAAACAGGTACAGCCCCTTGCGGACGTTGGCGATCATGCCGGATCGCGACATGCGGCTGAGGAGCTCCCGCTCCTGCTTCGCCGACAGGCGTAGCCCGGAGGCCAGTTCACCCACGCGCATGGTGCGGAGATTCCGCATCTGGGCGAGTGCGAGAGCGGCGGTTTCGAGTTGGCCAAGCTTCCGGGGCATGGAGGTATTCTATTTCTGCATAATTGCCTGCGAAGCAATAATCGCAAAATAGCGTACCTCGCCACCGGCGGGCTGCGGTACCGCCAGTAAGAATCCCAAAACCGCAGGAAAACCAGCGGTTTGGGAGCGCCATGAGCAGCCGGGAATAGGTGCGTTTCCCGAACGGGTAACTCGCTTATTCCCGCTTCCTCACACCACGGGTTTTTCGGTGCTTTTCGTTGGGAAACGCCTGCCGGATCGCCTCGTCGTCCTTCAGGCTCAAGCTTCCCATGCAAACCCGCCCCGATCCGTGCCTGTGAAAAACCGCGCGCCGGGGGCCTGCGGCCCCCGGCGCGGATTCTATCCCTTGGCGAGTGAGCGGATCTTCCGCAGGTCGAGAACTGTTGACGGCGGTTGAAAGCGGCGGTGCCGCACTGGGACGATGAAGCTCGTGAACTGCGGTACCGCGGTCGCGTCGTCCGAGTCGTGAAGCGGCCGCGACAGGCCTACAACATCGTCAAGATTCTGCGAGCCTTCGAGGCCGCTGGCTGGCCCCCGCGGATCGATGATCCACATGGCCGCAAGACGAACGACGAGACCCGGCGTCGCGACGTGAGCAACCTCAATAGGGGGCTCGATACGACGCTGCTGAAATTTGCCTGCGATGGCAATGGCACGGGCTTCCTCTGGCAGAAGATCGTGCAGCCGAAGGCCGCGAAGCCGACGAAACGGACGCGAAAATAGGCGACCGGCCTCGAGTGCCCCTGTATGGCGGCGCCGACCTGAGCAGGGTCGCTGCACGGGCGCTCGTGTGATTCTGCGGAGGGGCCGCTTTTTCGATCATTGAATCCAGCGTCGAGGCTCGCGATGGATGCGGGCCCGATGCATCGGGCGGGCGTGAAGGCCCGCAAGGTGCCGCATGGATTCCAAGAGCTTCTACACGGACGAAGGCGACGAAGCCGGGGAGCCGATCGGCCTACGTCCGGCGGAGGCCGCGGCCAGACTCGGCATCAGCGTGACCACGCTCTATCGCCTACGTGTGGCGGGCCGCATCCCGTTCGTGAAGCTCGACGGCGCGGTGATCTTTCGCGTCGCCAGCCTCGACCAGTTCCTGCGCGAGTCCGAGCAGCGGGAACCACAAGACACCGCCTGAGCCCGCGTGGGCCCAGGCGGAGGGTTCTAGTCCTCCAAGTACAGGAGAATCGTTATGGAATCATTGTGTGGTGATTCAGGGAAACGCGGGACGAGCTACCGCGTCATCAGCAGAGCTCCGGGTAATAGACGGCATACCATTCGACTTGGTCGGGTCAATAAACGGATCGCCGAGACGGCGAGACTTATGATCGAGTCGCTCGAGTCCGCCAAGGCCGCGGGCCACTCGCCCGACCGCGAGACGGCGGAGTGGGTCGGCCGACTGGGCGACGAGATCCATTCGCGGCTCGCGCGGGCCGGGCTCGTCCCGCCTCGCGAACAGACCTCGACGACGATCGTTACGCCCGGCCATCACCTTGAGCATCTGTTCGGCAGCCTCGGCAAGCATAAGCCGACCACGGCCCGCAACTACGCGAGGGCCAGGCGGCTGCTCGAGGAATTCTTCGGCAAGGACCGGACCCTCGACTCGATCACCGAGGGCGATGCCGACGCCTATAAGCGGTGGCTCCTCGCCAGCTACGCGCCGGCATCGGCGTCGGTGGACCTGCGGCGGGCCCTGCAGTTTCTCAAGGCTGCCGTCCGCCGGCGTCTCATCGCCGTGAACCCTTTCGCCGAGGTGCCGTGCGGCCCGCAGGTCAACGACGACCGGATCTACTACGTGACGGTCGAGGACATTGAGCAGGTCATCGCGGCGTGCCCCGACAGCGACTGGCGGCTCATCTTCGCGCTGCCGCGGTACGGCGGCCTCCGCTTCCCGAGCGAGGTCGAGAATCTCAAGTGGTCCGACGTCGACTGGGAGAACTCCCGGTTCACGGTCCACGAGAAGAAGGTGGAGCACCACCCGAGCCGCGGCCGGCGGGTCGTGCCGATCTTCGAGGCATCGATGCCGCACCTCGAGCGGGCCTACCGCGAGCGTGCCCCGGGCGCCGTCCACGTGGTGCCGCGGACCCGGCACGGCGCCAACCTCGGCACCCAGGCCAAGCGGATCATCGAGAAAGCCGGGGTGAAGCCGTGGCCGAAGTTGTTCGTAAACATGCGGGGCAACTGCTCGGACGATCTCGAGCGGCAGGGCGTCGCCGAGAAGGCGATCAACGCATGGGTCGGCAACACCGCCCGCATGCGGCAGCGGCACTACCACGCCGTGCGGCCGGAGGACTGGGCGGCGGTGACCGGGAAATCAGTGCGCTTTCCGGCGCGCCCAACGTCGTTCAGCGGTGTTCAGGAGCCGTCATCCCTTCACCGCGCCCGCGAAAAATCGCCAGACGTGGAGGATGACCCAAAAATCGACTACCCCCGACAGGGATCGAACCTGTGACCTACGGTTTAGGAAACCGTCGCTCTATCCACTGAGCTACGGGGGCGTTCCGAGCGATCATACGGACGACCCGCAGGGGGAACAAGCTTCGCGGGGCCGAAGAGATGCGACCCCGCCGCCGGATCGTTTCGCCTCGGTCAGCTTCCCTGCGGCCCGGCCTGCTGCTTGTAGAGATACGGGTTCATCGTCGGGTCGTTGTACATCTTCATCTGCCGGAAGACCCGCAGCGGCCTGCGGCCCGAGAAGATCTCGCCCAGCAGGTGGTCGATCGCCGCGACGAGATTCGCCCGCTGCCGGTCGAGCACCTCCAGTCGCGAGGCGGCCTTCTGGCGGTGCTCGGGCGTGGCGTCTGCCCGGTCGATCTGCTCCCGCATGTGGTAGCGACGCAGTTCGAGGATCGAAAGCCGGTCGATCGCGGCGCCGGGCGTCTCCGTCGCCGCGGGAGCGTCCGCGGCCGCTTCGATACCGCGGCCGGCGAGTTCCGCCACGAGAAAATCGTCCACGAGTTCGATCGCGTCGTTTCGCGCCTGGTTGTACCTGTCGATCGCCCGCTTCACCGCGGCGATCTCAGCGTCGGTGACCGAGGGCGACCGTGCGATATCCTCCTCGTGCCAGAGGAGGAAGTTGAACCGGTGGAGGTCGCAGACGCGGCCCCGAAGCCCGCTCTCGCCGTGGGACGGCTCCACCTCGTGCCACCGGGCGACGAGCGACTCGAGCAGCCGGTCGAGGTCGCCGGCCGAGGCCGGGGGAGCGTGGAGAGCGGCGCTGGCTGGCTTCCTGGGGGACGCGGTGGCGGGCATCGGCTGGTGCTCCTCGGAGGGTGGGCGGAATTCGACGGTCATGCTCGGGCGAACGTTGATGGGAGCGTCAGGCGGCACGGAGCGCGAGGCAGAGGTTCGCGCCGCCGAAGCCGAAGCTGTTGCTGAGGGCGACGCGGACCGGATGCGGACGCGCGACGAGCGGGACATGGTCGAGCCGGCAGGACTCGTCGGGGTGGTCGAGGTTCACCGTCGGCGGCACGGCGGAGCGGTCCATCGCCACGAGGCAGGCGATCGCCTCGAAGACGGCCGCCCCGCTCACCAGATGGCCCGACATGCTCTTCGTGGAGCTCACCGGAACCCGATCGGCCCGTTCGCCGAGCGCCATCCGGATCGCCGTGGCCTCCGCCGCGTCGCCGACGCTCGTGCCGGCCGCGTGGGCATTGACGTAGTCGACGTCTTCGGGATCGATCCTCGCGTCGCTCATGGCCGCCACCATCGCCCGCGATGCGTGGAGCGAGTCGGCGGAGGGAGTGACCATGTGGCAGGCGTCGCTCGACATCCCCACGCCGGCGACCTCTGCCCTGCTTCTCGCTCCACGGGCCGCTGCGTCGGCCGCCCGCTCGAGCACGAGGAACGCCCCTCCCTCCCCCATCACGAAACCGTCGCGATCCCGGTCGAAGGGCCGCGACGCCTTGCCGGGGTCGTCGGACCGCCGCGAGAGCGCCCGCAGGTTGTGGAAGGCGGCGATCGCGCTCGGCGTGATCACGTCGCACCCGCCGGCGAGGCAGGCATCGACCCAGCCGAGCTCGAGCCACCGGCGTGCCATGGCGATCGCATATCCGCTCGAGGCGCAAGCCGCGCCGACCGTGGCTGCGGGCCCCTCGATCCCCGCAAGCTGCGCGACGCGATGCACCATCGGAGGATCGATCTCCGCCTCGAGCACGCGGCTTCCTCCCGACGCGTAGTCGGTCTCCCAACCCTTCAACTGCTCCGCGCCGATCCCGGCCACGATCCCGATCCGACGCGGATCGATGCCCGCGACGTGGCCGTCGGCGATGGCGGCGGCGACCGCGGCGACGCACATCCGCTCGAAACGCCCGCCGCCCGCCGGCCGTGCGGGATCGACTCCCGCCGCGACGGGGATCGAGTCGACCGGCGCCGCAAACTGCACATGATCGGGCCCGAAGAGCGGCAGTTCGATCCGTCGGACGCCCGAGACGCCGGCGAGCAGGTTGGTCGCGATCGCCTCGAACGAATGACCGAGCGGCGTCACCGCGCCGATGCCGGTGATCACGACCGGGTCGCTCGCTCGCGGCCCATTCGTGTCGAACGCCGCCATGTTTGCCCGACGGATCATGCGGCCTCCAGGGCGAGCGGGCTCGTCGCCTCGCTGCGCTGCAGTTCGAGCGCGAAGCCATGACGCAGCGGAAGCGTCGCGAGGGAGTCCGTCGATTCGCCCGACAACGCTTCGGCGAGCGACCGGATTCGGGAGGCCATCGACGGAAGCTCCTCGGGAATCGCCCTGGCTTCACGACGAGCACGCGGCGAGACGGTGATCGTCGCTGCCGCGGCCTCGGCCTCGCCGGGCACGAGGCCGATCGCGAGGCCGCGGCAGATCGGGTCGGATATCGGGCTTCCCTCAGCGTCGAGCGACGGCTCCATCTCCCAGGCGGTGAGGGTGAGCCAATGCGGCTGCGAGACCATCGAACAGGCCGCGAGCAGCCCCTCGTCGAAGGCTTCCGGTCCGCCGCCGATGCCGAAGTGAGGCCCGTGCATGGAGAGCGCGACGCTCACGGCGCTCGCCGGCGAATGGAGCGAACTCTGCGGCACGACATGGGGCGAGACGCCCTGGGGGCCGATCTTCCTCGCGCCGATCAACGCGGCCGCCCCCATGATCCGCCCGGCCTGGCAGGAGGCCGCGAGCACGCCCCACCGATCGAACGTCGGCCGCGGGGCGGGGAGCCGGTGGATCGCCCGGAGAACCGCCGCCATGCCGACGACCGTCTGCTCGTCGCAGTGCCGCAGGAACCGCTTCGGCAGGGGCGGGTCCGTCGCCAGGCCGGGTGCGTCGCGGAGGGCCGCGATCTCCGACAGCCGAACCTCGACCGCCGCATGGGTCAGGATCGAACAGGCGTTTCCGGCCGGTCGTTCGCGCACGGCATGCACCCCTGAATCCCGTCCGCCGGTCAGGCCGCGGCGCGTGTCCCCTTCGAAGCTATCTTCGTCTCGAGCAGGTCGAGCATGTCGCCGACTGTGGTGATGTTCTCGAGCAGTTCCGTCTCGACCGCGATGCCGAAGCGGCTTTCGATGTGGAGCATCAGCCCCGCCATGTCCAGCGAGTCGAGATTGAGACCGCCCTTGAGCGTGGTCGATTCCTCGAGGTCGGGGTAGTGTTCCCCGGTCTCCTTCTCGAGCAGTTCGTGGACGATTCCTGCGAGTTCCTTGCGGGTCATGTCGGTGGTGCCTCTGGGATTGCCGATCGATTTCCGGCGGGGGAGGGTAGCGGATCGAACGGGGAGGGCGAAGATCAAAAAAACGTGTATCTTTGGGCCTTTCACGCTCCCGGAGGCCCGTTCACCTCATGCCGACGAACCCCATCGAGGCGGTCGAATGGCCTTCCTGGCTCCGCCTCGCGAGACGCGGAGTCGCCGTCGCGACGGGGGGGTACGCGGCGTTCCTGGTCTTCGCAACCCACTACCCGAAGCCGGAGAAGCTCGTCGGAGGCCCGCTGCCGTCCGACAAGCTCATGCACTTCGTCGCCTACGGACTGCTCGGCAGCCTCGTGGCCGCGACGCTCGTGGCCTACGGCCGGCGGGACGTCGGCACGCTCGTGCGGCTGTTCGTCGTGCTTGCGATCGCCGCGATCTTCGACGAACTCACGCAGCCGCTCTTCGGCCGGAACGCCGAGGTGGTCGACTGGGTCTACGACTGCATCGGCCTGGCGGTCGGCTCGGGCCTCGTGTTTCTCAGTAGTTGGGCGTGGGGGCGCGGAAGTCGGCGAAGTTGACCGAGCGGAACCACTCGATCGTCTTCGCCAGTCCCTCGCGCAGCGGCACCTTCGGCTCCCAGCCGAGATGCTTCTTGGCGAGCGTGATGTCGGGCCGCCGCCGCTCGGGATCGTCCACCGGCAGCGGCTTCTCCACGAGCTGCGACTTCGAGCCGGTCAGTGCGAGCGTCAGTTCCGCGAGCTCGCGGATCGTGAACTCTCCCGGGTTGCCGATGTTCACCGGGCCCACGAAATCGTCAGGCCCGTTCATCATCCGCACCATCGCCTCGACGAGGTCGTCGCGGTAGCAGAAGCTGCGGGTCTGCGTGCCCGCCCCGAAGATGGTGATCGGCTCGCCGGAGACCGCCTGGCGAATGAAGTTGGAGACGACGCGGCCGTCGAAGGGATGCATCCGCGGGCCATAGGTGTTGAAGATCCGCACGATCCGGATGCTGACGCCGTTGGAGCGGTGGTAGTCCATGAAGAGCGTCTCGGCCGCCCGCTTCCCCTCGTCGTAGCAGGCGCGGGGCCCGATCGGGTTGACCGAACCGCGGTAGCTCTCCGGCTGCGGATGGACCTCGGGGTCGCCGTAGACCTCGCTCGTGGAGGCCTGGAGCACCTTCGCCCGGCACCGCTTCGCGATCCCGAGCACGTTGATCGCCCCCATCACGGAGGTCTTCATCGTCTTGATTGGGTTGTACTGGTAGTGGCCGGGCGCGGCCGGGCAGGCGAGGTTGTAGATCTCGTCCACCTCGAGCCAGAGCGGATGGATGATGTCGTGCCGCACGAGCTCGAAGTTGCCGCAGCCGAGCAGGTGGGCGACGTTCGTCTTCTGGCTCGTGAAGAAGTTGTCGAGGCAGATGACGTCGTGCCCCTCCCCCACGAGCCGCTCGCAGAGATGGCTGCCGAGAAACCCGGCCCCTCCGGTGACGAGGATCCGCTTGATCGAGGGCATGGTCGGGGAGGCTCCCGGATGTGGCTGACGACCACCTGTCTACCACGCCCTTCGGCGGCTGTCAGCCGCGGCGGCGGCTCAGCGGATCTGCGACCGATCGGCCTCGTGGAGATCGGCCGTCCGCGCGGCCCGGCCGAGGAGGACGATCTCGCCCTTGCCGAGGAAGAGCGGCATCGACTCGAGCCGGACGACGTCCTCGGGCAGCTGCGGTTCGAGCGACGCAACCTGTTCGCTCGTCGTGACGAGGAACGCATCCTGCGGCCGCTCCCGGAAGAACTCCGCCACACCCGCCGGCTCGACGCACTCCCTGACCGGCTCCCCGAAGTAGTAGACGAGGCTCTCGAGTCCGAGCCTGTGGCTCTTCAACTCCGGCGACGAGGTCACCGCGTGCCGTCGCACCCACGCCGCGACGTGCGGGCTGTTCTGGTGCTTCGAGACCTCCGGCGCGGCCCAGGCGAGGAGGGCGAGCAGGAAGGCCGTGCCCGTCGCGACCACCGTCGCCGCGACGAGCCGGCGGCGGTCGGCCTCGTAGGCCCAGGCAGCCACGACCCCGCCCACGAGCGGAACGACGCCGATGACCGCGAGGTGCGTCTCGCCGGGCAGGAAGATCCGCAGGACGAGGACCATGCCGACGATCACCGCCACG
This sequence comes from Planctomycetaceae bacterium UBA4655, assembly GCA_002405515.1. Lineage (GTDB taxonomy): Bacteria > Planctomycetota > Planctomycetia > Pirellulales > UBA1268 > UBA4655. The sequence goes on along the minus strand of DHLZ01000167.1, from coordinate 4,755 downwards.
CCGACGGCGATGAGCGAGCCCCATGAGACGCGAAGCCATGCCCGGCTCGCCTCGATCTCCCGCGAGACCCAGCCGGCGAAGAACGATCCGCACACGATCGCCATCCAGGGATAGGCTGGGAGAACATAGTGCGGCAGCTTCGTGCTCGAGAGCGTGAAGGCGCCGATCCAGACGAGGATGTTCGCCGAGAGCAGCAGCGCCGCCCGCCGCCTCGGGCCGTCGTCGGCGAGATTCGCGACGAGCCCGCGGACGCTCTGGTAGAGGAAGATCGACCAGGGAAACATGCCGACGACCGCGACGAGCGGATAGTAGGCAAGGCCCCCGGCGTGGTGCTCGAACGTGCGGGAGAAGCGGCCGATGTTGTGGACGAAGAGGAACCCCAGCGGCCACTCCCAGTCCGTGCGGAGGCCGACCCAGACGTACCACGGGCCGGCGACCGCCGCGATCGCAAGCAGGGCCGTGAACGGTCGCATCGAGAGCATCGTGCGAAGGATCGTCAGCGGCGAGAACGCGGCCACGAGCCACCCCGCGAGCCGCGTGAGAAGCCCGGCTGCCGGATGCGAGCCTCGCCGCTCGCTCACGACCAGGTCGGCGTGCTCGAAGAGCAGATAGAGGCCGATCGCGGCCGTGGGCAAGACCGCCCCGACGGGACCCTTCACGAGCACGGCCGCCCCCATCGCCGCATGGCAGATCGCCCAGTCGAGCCAGGAGAGGCCGCTGTCGCCCCTGGCCGCCGAGCGGGGGACGTCGTCGCCGCTACGCCGGCGCGCGGCGATGAACACCACGATCGCCGCCGTGCAGAAGAACGTCAGCTCCGTGTCGGAGACGGCGGCGCGGGAAAGCATCATGAACTGCAGGCAGGTCGCCAGGGCCACGCCGCTCCAGAAACCCGCCTGCGGCGAGAAGAGCATGCGGGCCGCATGGTAGGTGAGGAGCACCGTGCCGGCGCCGAACACCGTCGACCCAAACCGCATCGCGAACTCGCCCGTGCCGAAGAGGCGGGTGCCGAGCATCATCACCCAGTACATGAAGGCCGGCTTGTGAAGCGAAAGCTCGCCGTTGAAGTAGGGAACGACGAGATCGCCGCGGCGCATCATCTCCATCGCCGCGCTGCCGAAATAGGCCTCGTCCTCGTCCCAGAGGTGGGTGCCGCCGAGGTTCGGGAGGAACGCGATGCCGCAGAGCAGGAGCAGCAGCAGCTGATGCCGTGTCGACTCCGACAGGAAACGCTCCCGCGCCCCCGACACCGTCATGATCGTCATGCAACGCCCTCGTGAAGGAGGCCGGGAAACTAGGGGGCCCGCGGCGGGTGGTCAAGGGCGGTCGGAGGCCGAATGCCCTCGACGTTTCCTCGCCCGCGGCCTACCGTGCGGGGCAATCCCGCTGTACGCACCGGCTCGCCGCGACCACGGATTCGATCCCAAAAAAACGCGAGAGTCTCCCGGATGTGTGGAATCTGCGGCTTCGTCGGCGACGGTCGGTCCGGCACCCTCCGGGCCATGACCGACGCGATCGCCCATCGGGGCCCGGATGCCGACGGCTTCTTTCTCGACGACGGCGTCGGGCTCGGCCACAGGCGGCTGTCGATCGTGGACCTCGAAGGGGGCCGCCAGCCGATGGCGGACGAGTCGGGCGACGTGGTCGTCGTCTTCATCGGCGAGATCTACAACCATCCCGAGCTCTACGCGAGGTATTCGAAGGAGCGGCCCTATCGGACGACCTCCGACACCGAGTCGATCCTGCGGGCCTATCGACTGCATGGGACCGACTGCGTGCTCCACCTCGACGGCATGTTCGCGTTCGTGCTCTACGACCGCTCCCGCCGGATGCTCTTCGGGGCCCGTGACCGGTTCGGCAAGAAGCCGCTCTACCACACGACCCGCCCATTCGGTCGGTTCCGTTTCGCGTTCGCCTCGGAGCTGAAGTCGCTGCGGGCCTGCCCCGACATCGCCGCGGGCGTCTCGATCTCCGACGAGGCGGTTCGGTCCTATCTCCTGAACGACTACGTGACGGGCACGCGGAGCATCTGGGACGGCATCGCCCAGGTCGGGCCGGGCTCGGCGTTCGTCTATGGGCTGCCGGGCAGCGGGCAGGAGGGCTATCGCGAATGGATGTTCTGGCGGCGGGAGATCGCGCGGGACGACGCCCCGCCCGCGGCGGCCCCGCCCTCCTACACGGAGGCCTGCGACCGGCTCGTGGAACTGCTCGACCGCGCGGTCAAGCGGCGGTTCATGGCGGACGTTCCCGTGGGCGTGCTGCTCTCGGGCGGAATCGACTCGTCGAGCATCGTGGCCTGCGCGAAGCGGACCGGCTGCCTGCCGCTGAAGACCTTCTCGATCGGCTTCGAGGACGAGTCGTTCGACGAGACGCCGTTCGCGGTGGAGGTGGCCCGGCACTTCGGCACGGATCACCACCACCGCGTGTTCACGACCGCCGAGCTCGTGGCCCGAGCGGAGCGGGTCGCGTGGATGATGGACGAGCCGTTCGCCGATCCCTCGGTCATGCCGACGTCGTTTCTCTGCGAGCTGGCCGCGGAGCACGTGAAGACGGTGATCGGCGGCGACGGCGCCGACGAACTGCTCGCCGGATACGACCCGTTCAAGGCGATCGGACCCGCGACCTGGTACGAGCGGCTCGTGCCGAGGCTCGTCCACGAGAAGGTCGTCAGGCCACTCGCCCACCTGCTGCCCGACTCGGGCGCGAACATGTCGCTGGCGTTCAAGATCGATCGATTCCTGCGGGGGATGCACGAGCCGGCCGATCGACGCATCCGCACCTGGATGGGACCTTTCTCGCCCGCGCAGCTGGCGACGCTGATGCCGGACGCCAGGCTCCCTTCGCATCCCGAGGCGATGCAGGAAGAGAAGGCGATCTCGACCGACGCGATCGCGGTCGCCCTCGACTTCTACCAGGCGTCGTATCTCACGAGCGACATCCTCGTGAAGGTCGATCGGGCGAGCATGCTCCACTCGCTCGAGGTCCGCACGCCCTTCCTCGACAAGGCGCTCGCGGAATATGTCAACGCTCTGCCGAGCCATTACAAGTATCACCGTGGCGTCACGAAGAGGCTGCTCAAGGACGCAGCCGTGCGGAGCGGGCTGCTGCCGCCGGCGATCGTGCACCGCCGCAAGAAGGGGTTCGGGATTCCGGTGGCGAAGTGGATGCGGGGAGAGCTGCGCGGCTACTTTCGCAACGCGCTGCTCGGCGAACTGCCCGCGCCGCTCGGCATGCTCAGCCGGCCCGCGATCGCCGACCTCTGGAGCAGGCATGATCGCCGCGAGGCCAACTGCTACAAGGAACTCTGGGCTCTCTTCATGCTCGTCCAGTGGGCCCGAAGCGTCGTGGCCCAGCCCGTTTGCCGGCAGGTCGAGGACGACGCAGATCGGCCATCACGGCAGCCCAGGGCCGCGGCGTAGCCAGCCGGCCTGTCAACCTTCGCGCCGGCCCGCAGGAGCGTGCCGGCCGCCCCGGCGGCGGCGAGCCAGAGGGCAACGGCGGGCGACATCACGCAGGGGCTCCGAATGCAGGGGTCCGAGCACGGCTTCATGATCCACCAGTCTGCCACGGCTCGCCACCGAGGCCAACCGCCACGATCGGACGAGCATCGAAGCCAACGGCACCGCGAGCCCGTTCCGCGTCACAGTGTGGCATGCTAGGGTACCCGTTCGACGCCCGAGATCGAATCGATCCCCCTTCCTGCTGCCCATCGCTGAAGGAGCCACGTCATGCAACTGCCACTGAACCGTCGCGACATCATCCGTTCAGCCGCCGCCGGTGCGGTCGGACTCCCCGCCGCCGCGGTCGCGGCCGAGCCCCGCGGCAACGAGCCTCGGAATGGCCGGATCAACCAGTCGATCGTCTTCTGGTGTTTCAACGTCGCTGGCGACAAGTGGGAGATCGGCAGGATCTGCGAGGTCGCGAAGCAGTTCGGCTGCAAGTCGGTCGAGCTCGCCCCGCCGGAGACGTGGGCGACGATCAAGAAGCACGGGCTGACCTCCGCCATCGCCCCCAACGGCATGCCGGGAGCGCCGTTCATGAAGGGGTTCAACAACCCGAAGTACCACGACGAGGTGATCGCGTCGACGACGAAGATGATCGACGCCTGCGCGGAGGCCGGATTTCCGGCCGTCATCGCGTTCACCGGGTTCAAGTTTCGCGACGCCGAGAACCCGAAGAGCGGCGAGATTTCGCTCGAGGAGGGGGCCGACAGCTGCGTCGCCGGCTTCAAGAAGATCGTCGGCCACGCGGAGAAGAAGCGAGTCACGCTCTGCCTCGAACACCTGAACTCGAGGGACGGCACGGACCCGATGAAGGGGCACCCCGGCTACCAGGGCGACGACGTCGACTACGTCGCGGGCATCATCCGCCGCGTCGGCTCCGAACGGCTCAAGATGCTCTTCGACGTCTACCACGTGCAGGTCATGAACGGCGACGTGATCCGCCGGATCGAGGAGTGCAAGGACGTGATCGGGCACGTGCACACGGCCGGCAATCCCGGCCGCGGCGAGCTCGACGACACTCAGGAGATCAACTACCCGCCGATCATGCGGAAGCTCGTCGACATCGGCTACAAGGGCTACGTCGGCCAGGAATTCATCCCGACCCGCGACCCGCTCGCCGGCCTCCGCGAAGCCGTGGCGGTCTGCGACGTCTGATCCCACCGGGAGCAACCAATCGTCGACATTCCCTGCAGGCGAACAGGTGCCCAATACGGACGCCCGAGGCGCAAGAATCCCTGCAGGAGAACAGGTGCCC
>DHLZ01000062.1:16866-20733 GCA_002405515.1 Planctomycetaceae bacterium UBA4655 | reverse complement strand
CACCCTCACGTAGCGTCGATCGGCTGAGATGACCACCCGGGCGGACATGTTCACACCCTCCGGCAGACTAGAGACCTGGGGCTGGTAACCGACGGCCCCCTGCCGGAAGAAAGGCAGGCCTGCCGCCTGGCCCGACTGGGATGCGGAGCGGCTGGTTGCAAACGATGCGGCGGCAGTCGGGTCGCTCAAGCCTGCAAGCTGTTGGGCCAGCACGCTCCGGCCGATCGCGGCCTGCGCGACCACGTCCTGGGCCACCGTCGCGTCGTCGAGAGGCTCTCGGCGACGCCCCTCGGGCACGTGCACGTTCATGAGCAGGTCGCCGGATCCGATCGTCAGTTTTTTCCGCAGCCGCTCCTCGCGTTTCGTGCCGCGGTGCAGCACCAGTTCCGCGGAAATGGTGTCGGCCTCGACATTGCCCCAGATCCGGCGGACCAGGATCCGGTAGGTGCCGGGGAAAGCCTCCCCGCAGACGTACCGCTCGCGATGCTCGCTGCCGCCGTCGGCATTCCCAAGCAGCATGCCGCCGCTGGTGCTCCTCGGGGTCGAAGGCGAGCAGACGGCGCCGGTCGGCTCCTCCACCATCAAATCGATTTCCGCATCGCCGCCCCAGGTGACGGTGAACTCGACATCCCGAACGAGGGCCTCGTCGATGGCGGTTCGAAACTTTGCGGCGTCCTCGCGACGCCCCTCAGACGTGAGTTTCTCGATCGTGATCTTCGCCAGACGGGCCGCCCGCGTCGCGATCTGCTGCTGGCCGGCCGGCCAATCGCGGCCGAGCACGCCGGCGCACGACCACTGGAGGGCCCGCACGTCTTCCTCCTTCGCGGCGAGGGTCATCGCGAGAGCGAAGGCCTCGCGGTTCGACGGTTCGAGCCGAGCGACCCGCCTGCAGATCCCGATCGCGTGGGCGGCCGAACCGGTTCTGGCGAGATACTGGGCCAGGGCCATCAATTCCGTCGGGCTCGTCGCGAAGTCGGCGCTCGAGAGCAGGATGCGATCGATCTCGTCGCGTTTCCAGCCGGCGGCCTCGGCCGCGGTGGCGAGCGCCTCGTACATCCAAGGCTCGGCATGGCCGGCGACGATCGCACCCGAGATCAGCGCCGCCGCCTTCGCGAACGACTGCCGCTCGCCGAGATCGAGCGCGGAACGCCGAACGTGGGCGAGCCGTTTCTCGAGATCCGCCGGGCCGTCGGCCTGCCGCAGGTAGGTCGACACGCTCGACCGCAGGTCGTCGGATGACAGCACGCTGTTCGGCAGCCCCTCGTCGGCTTTTTTCGACGGCGACGGCCGATCGCCGGGGGTGAGCCTCGCGCGGGCATCCGCGATCTGAAACATGCCGCCGCCGCCGGGCATCATGCCGCCGCCACCAGGCATGCCGCCACCAGGCATGCCGCCCATTCCGCCCATGCCTGCGCCGGGGCCACCGAGACCGCCGCCGGGCTGGAACGGATTGATGCCCCCCTGCGGGTTGACGGGCAGGACGAGATCCGCGACCGGATAGACCTTCACGACGAGGTTTTCCCCGGCCTTCTCCTTGGTCGTGATGAGGAGAACCTCGTCCTTGATGATGTAGGTGAGATCGAGATCGGTGAGCAGCAGCCGCAGCGCCGATCGCAGCGACACGTTGCTGATGTCCTTCGTCACCGCCGTCTCGAGGTCGAGTCCGGCGTCCTCGAGCGCGCGGGTGTCGAGCTCCACCGGGATCCCCTGCTTGTCCTCGATCGCGTTCACCACGTCGCGGAGCGGAGTCTCCGCGAACTTGAAGTTCTCCACGGGCTTGTCGAGTGCGTCGTAGATCCGCTTCTCGGCGGTGCCCGGGTTGGCAAGATCGACCGACTTGTACTTTTCACGCAGTCGTGTGATCTCCCGCCAGCGGTCGGCGGACGGGTAGACGACGGGAGGCTCGCCGGGGAATGGGATGGACGCGACGTCGGACAGGTGAAGCGCGTCCATGAAGCCACGTTCCTGGGCGCGGCGAACGCGGGTGTTCTCGGCGTCGTAGTCGAGAATCCGGGCGACGATCGGCGCCGTGCGGGCGACGACGCGGGCCGTCATCGGCATGCCCCGTCCGGCGTAGAGGTTCGGCGCCGATTCTGCGAGCCCGTCGGGGCCGATCCCCACCTTGAGTTCGGCGTCGGAGAAGGCCTCGGTCGGCCGCTGGTAGCCGACGCGGATGCCCTCCTCCACGAGCGAGTGATAGCGTTCGGTGAGCGCCTTGAACCGCTGCTCGCGGCGGTTGAGGTCATCGACCAGTTCGAGTTTTTCTCGCGAGGCGGAGCGTCGCTTTTCGGCGTCGAGATCCCGCTGCGTTTTCTCGCGGCTCCTCACGTCCGCCTCGCGGATCCGGATCTCGACCTGCCGCCGCAGGCGGTCCCGCAGGCCGGCATCGAGGTCGTCGGACGACGCCACCTCATGGAGGAGTTCCCGGAGGTCCGCCGCAGCGGCGGTCGGATCGGTGGAAAACCGAGTTCGGGCGTCGCGGAGCCGCACGGCCGCCTCCTGCTCGAGCCGTCCGGCCCGGACGCGTCGCATCTTCTCCGACTGCAGGAGTTCGTCGCCGGTGGGCTCGGTGCCGTCGGCGAGGGTGCTGTCCACGGTGTCCCTGCCGGCCCGCTGCCGCCGCTGCGGAAGGTCTTCCACCACGGCCGGAGTTCCACGGTCAGTCGGATCGTCGAAAGGGTTCGCCTCATCGTCGGCCCGACGCATCGCGATCTGTCTCGCCTCGGGGCGGGACGCGGCCGTTCGCACCATCGCCGCTTGCGCGTTGTCGGGGTCTCGTCGCAACGACGCATCGGCCAGCCGGATCGCCGCATCGCGTGCTCCGACCGCCTCGGCCTGCCGGCCGAACTCGGCAAGTGCCGCAGCCTCCTGACGAACCGCCGCCCGCGACAACTCGAGGCCTTCGCGGCCGAGGGTCGGCAGGAAGATGCCGCCGCTCGCCGAGGCGTTGCGAGCCAATTCCGCGATGTAGGCGTTGTCGGACTTCGGCGGGACGCGAGGAATCGCGATTTCAACCCGTCGGGCAGCCCCGCCGTCGGCGACGACGTTCATCTCGATCCGCACCTTCTCGAGCGTTCCCTCCAGCAGGACGACCGTGTCGCGGTCGGTGCGGAGCGGCGGCATCCGCTCGGGCAGCATCCTCATCGCTGCGGCGTGTGATTCGCTCGAGATCACGACGTCGTCGGTCCACAGCACCGGCGCGGTCGCCATGGCGAGGATGCGGCCGCCGGCGTCGGCCGCCGAGGTGTCGCCCTGCGGAACGGCGAGCATGCCCCCGCTGGCGTTGGCGATCGCGGCGAGGCAAGGCCAGTTGATCCGGTCTCCGATGCCGACGGCCGAGAATCCGATGCGTTCGGCCCGAAGCGTTTCGAGAAGTTCCTGGAAGGCGGCGTCGTCGACGCCGCCCAGCCCGGGCCCGTCGCCGACATAGACGATGTGCCGACGGGTCGCTGCGGGCCGATCGACGTCTGCGGTCTCGCCGCCGGCGACCGCGGCATCGAACAGGTTCACCGCGGCGAGCAGTCCCTCGACGAGATCGGTCGAGCCGAGCGGCGTGCGGGCGTCGAGCCGCTTCAGGGCTTCCTTGTTCGCCGCCGAATCGCCCGCAGAGAACGCATCCGACAGCGGCACGAGCGTCACGTCGATCGCAGCGACTCGAAATCTCGCCTGGGCCGGGCGGCCCTTTTCGGCCGCGCCGCCGAGCATCCGCGAGACCGCCTCGAGGGACCGCAGGCGGTTGTTGCCGATCTGGCTCGCGGATGTGTCGATGAGCAGGACGACGTCGCAGGGCCCAGGGGCGCGGTCAACGCCGGACGCCCGCAGTCCGATGGCGGCGATTGTGCGCGCGGGTCCGCCCGCTGGTCCAAC
>DHLZ01000062.1:0-16652 GCA_002405515.1 Planctomycetaceae bacterium UBA4655 | reverse complement strand
TCCAACGGGTCCGCCCGCTGGTCCGAACCTGCCGCTCATCTCGGTCGCCTGCGTGAACGACACTTCCACGGTCGGCGGCCCGCCGGTGACCGCGGTCGCATTGATCGCCATGACTGCCGTCACGGCGAGAGCCGCGGCGAGGCCTGAGGGCATCGAAGAGGGGCGTCTCATGGAGTGGCTCCCGGGCAACATTGCAATCTTCAAGTTCGTCAGGATCGACGCGTGAACTCCATAGGAAAGCATAGGTCCGCCCCGTGCGGTTCGCCAACGTCGATATCCATGGGCTCCATGCCGATATTGGAGGGTTTTGCCTTGGGGACGATACTCGTGATGGGTCCGTCTGCGTCGGCGGCTCTCCGGGCCGGACACGTTCATGGCCGCGGCCGCCGGATGGAATCAGTTTTCAGGGATTTTCCGTGGAGAGGAGATTGACGACGATGCGTTCAGTAGCGATCGGGTTGCTGGTGTGCGTCGGGGTCCAGGGCTCCTTGGGGCCCGCGGGCGTTTCGGGCCGGGGTGGAGACGTCCTCGCCGCGGAACCCGTTCGGCCGGAGAGGCAGTTCACGCCGGAGGAGCGTACGAACATCGCCGTCTACGAGGCGGTGAATCGGAGCGTCGTGAATCTCAACACCCGGGGGGCCGTTGCCGCCGGTCTGTTTCTCGTGGAAGTGCCTTCGGAAGGGGCTGGATCGGGCATCGTGCTCGATCAGCGGGGCCACCTGCTCACGAACTACCACGTCGTCGAAAACGCCCGGGAGATCGACGTGTTGTTGTTCGACGGGTCGTCGCATCCGGCGACGGTGGTGGGATTTGATCCTGCGACCGATACCGCCGTTCTCAAGGTCGCCGCGCCGCCGGAGTTGTTGCACCCGGTCACCTTCGGCAGCAGCGCGGACCTGCGAGTGGGGCAGCGGGTCTTCGCAATCGGCAACCCGTTCGGCCTCGAAAGGACACTGACGACCGGAATCATTTCCAGCCTCAACAGGTCGCTCCCCACGCGGTCAGGGAGGGCCATCAAGTCGATCATCCAAACGGACGCCGCCATCAACCCGGGCAACTCCGGCGGCCCGTTGCTCGACAGCGAGGCTCGTCTCATCGGGATGAACACCGCCATCGCCAGCCGCACGGGGCAGAGTTCCGGCGTGGGGTTCGCGATCCCGGTGAGCACGCTCGCCAGGGTCGTGCCGCAGTTGACCGCTCAGGGCAAGGTGATCCGGCCCGACGCCGGTATCGCCCGGGTCTACCAGGCCGACGCCGGACTCCTCGTGGCGGCGCTCGTGCCGGACGGACCCGCGGCACGGGCTGGAATCCGGGGTTTTCGGGTGACGAAGGAACGCCGCCGGCAGGGGCCGTTCGTGAGCGAGGTGACTCGGATCGATCGCGAGGGTGCCGATCTCGTCGTCGCCGTCGGCGGTCAGCCGGTGCGGACCGTGGACGATTTTCTTTCCGCCGTCGAAACCAAGAGTCCCGGCGAAAATGTCCTGTTCACGGTGCGGCGGGAGGGGCGGCAGCTCGACATTCCGGTCGTGCTCGGATCCGAGGGATGAGCTGTTTTTCCCGATGTTCGTGACGGTTGTGCCGGACGGGAAGAACATGGGGCGGCCAAAAGAAAGCCGTGGATCGCAGCGGCCAAAAATCCGATAGGAACCGTCCGCGAACAGCCGCTTGACCGACTTCGTAAGGCTGGTATGATTCGCGAAGTCGATTGGCCGATCCGGCCACTTCGATGTGTTCTTTGACAATTCGGCAGAAATCTCTTTCAGTTTCGGCCGGCACGCGATCGTGACCGGCACCGGACGTGGGCTTTTGTTCATGTCCGGGAACGAAAATTGATGAAAGCTTGATCGGATCTTTCGATCGCTTCGCGACATTCGTGCTGCGTCGGTTCGCTCCCAAAAGGAGTGGTTCGGCAAGGCACTGTTTCGAAACTCAATTGAAGGGTTTGATTCTGGCTCAGAGTGAACGTTGGCGGCGTGGATTAGGCATGCAAGTCGAGCGAGAACCGTAGCAATACGGGGACAGCGGCGAAAGGGACAGTAATGTGTAGGTACCTACCCCCGGGTTCGGGATAGCTGCGGGAAACTGCAGGTAATACCGAATAATGTCTCCGGACCAAAGGTGTGATTCCACCTGGGGAGGGGCCTGCATCCTATTAGCTTGTTGGTGGGGTAACGGCCTACCAAGGCGACGATGGGTAGCGGGTGTGAGAGCATGACCCGCGTCATTGGGACTGAGACACTGCCCAGACACCTACGGGTGGCTGCAGTCGAGGATCTTCGGCAATGGGGGAAACCCTGACCGAGCGACGCCGCGTGCGGGATGAAGGCCTTCGGGTTGTAAACCGCTGTCGTAGAGGAGGAAGTGCAGGGGGGTTCTCCCCTCTGTTTGACCTATTCTAGGAGGAAGTACGGGCTAAGTTCGTGCCAGCAGCCGCGGTAAGACGAACCGTACAAACGTTACTCGGAATTACTGGGCTTAAAGGGTGCGTAGGCTGCGCGAAAAGTTGGGTGTGAAAGCCCTCGGCTCAACCGAGGAATTGCACTCAAAACTACCGTGCTCGAGGGAGACAGAGGTAAGCGGAACTCAAGGTGGAGCGGTGAAATGCGTTGATATCTTGAGGAACACCGGTGGCGAAAGCGGCTTACTGGGTCTCTTCTGACGCTGAGGCACGAAAGCTAAGGTAGCAAACGGGATTAGATACCCCGGTAGTCTTAGCTGTAAACGATGAGCACTTGTTTGAAGGGTCCTCCATAGCCTTTCAGACGTAGCGAAAGTGTTAAGTGCTCCGCCTGGGGAGTATGGTCGCAAGGCTGAAACTCAAAGAAATTGACGGGGGCTCACACAAGCGGTGGAGGATGTGGCTTAATTCGAGGCTACGCGAAGAACCTTATCCTAGTCTTGACATGTATGGATTAACCCTGTGAAAGCAGGGCCACGCCTTCGGGTGGAACATACACAGGTGCTGCATGGCTGTCGTCAGCTCGTGTCGTGAGATGTCGCGTTAAGTCGCTTAACGAGCGAAACCCTTGTCTCTAGTTGCCAGCGAGTAAAGTCGGGGACTCTAGAGAGACCGCCGGTGTTAAACCGGAGGAAGGTGGGGATGACGTCAAGTCCTCATGGCCCTTATGACTAGGGCTGCACACGTCCTACAATGGCACGCACAAAGGGATGCAAGCTCGCAAGAGTTAGCAAATCCCAAAAAACGTGCCCTAGTTCGGATTGTAGGCTGCAACTCGCCTACATGAAGCTGGAATCGCTAGTAATCGCGGGTCAGCATACCGCGGTGAATGTGTTCCTGAGCCTTGTACACACCGCCCGTCAAGCCACGAAAGTGGGGGGCATCCGAAGCCGCTGAGGAAACCGCAAGGATCCAGGCGTCTAAGATGAACTCTGCGATTGGGACTAAGTCGTAACAAGGTAGCCGTAGGGGAACCTGCGGCTGGATCACCTCCTTTCTAAAGGAAACCGTCTTTCGAACCTCACGGTTCGATCGACAACCCTGGCTGTGGAATCGTCGGTCACGTCGCTTCGGCGATTCGGTCCGGCGACAAAGCACCAGGGGCAACAGAATGTGGAGACGATTCGTCCGGTCGTTCTGAAAGAGATTGGGCCTGAAAAGGCCTTTCGCCCGCCGGTAATTGAAAAATAACCGGGTGGGTGAACTGCCGGCCGTCGCAAGACGGCGTCAAGCGAACGAAGAGCCCGCGGGGAGGCGAAAGCCTCCTCGCGGGTTTCTTTTTTGCGCTTGCTTCCAGAGCCCGGCGACGTGGCAGGGGCACCACCGACCCACGCGAGACCTTGATGGCCCCTCTATTTGCCACCATCCGGCCTTTCCTCGATTCCCCGCTCCTTGTCGTGACGGAATGAGCGGGTACGATCTGCGGCATGAGCAGCCAATCGATCGCCGGTGTCGTTCCCCCGTCCACGGCGGAGGCGACCGTGATGACCGTCTGGCCGTCGCTTGCGGCGACGCAGGTCGGCCGTTGGCTTGGCCGGCTGTGCAGGCTGGAGGGTGGATTTGGCCCGTTCACGGTCGGCCGCCTCGTGGCGCTTGCCTGCGTGCCACTGGGCCTGCCGCTCTATTTTTCGACCCGGATGCCCTGGGCGATCCGTCGCTACCGGCTCACGAACCGCAGGGTGGCCGTCGAGCAGGGGGTGGCTGGGACCGTGGTCCAATATGTCGATCTCGATCGATTCGACGCCATCGATATCGATGTGCTTCCGGGGCAGGGGTGGTATCACGCGGGCGATCTCGTCTTCCGACGCGGCCCCGTGGAAACGCTCCGTCTGGCGGGCGTTTCTCGGCCGGAGGCCTTTCGGCAGGCCTGCCTGAAGGTCCGCCAGTCGTACGTGGCCGTCTCGAATCTCAGTGTCTCAAATCCTAGTGCCTCAAATCCGAGTGGGGCGAAGGCCAGTGCCTGAACTGATCAGTGCCTGACCCTGGCCGCGGCCGGACCACGCCAGGCGATGGCTTCCGTGATGCCCCTGCGGGCCTCGTCGTCGAGCGTGCAATCCATCGCCGCGGCATTCTCGTGCACCTGCTCGGGTGACGTCGCACCGAACAGCACGGCAGCGATCCCCGGCTGTTCGGCCGTCCATGCCAGGACGACGTCGGCGACCTCGCATCCCAGACGCCTGGCGACCGGTCGCAACTTCTCCACGAAGTCGAGGTTCCGCTGAAACTCGTCGCCGTTGAACAGCGGGTATTTATGGCGGCTGTCGGACGAGGGGAATGTCGTCGATCGGCCCATGCGGCCTGCCAGAAGCCCCTTCATGAGCGGCCAGTAGGCGACGACTCCCACGCCGTGGGAGCGGCACCACGGGAGGATGTCCCGTTCGATGTCCCGCTGGAGCATGTTGAACGGCATCTGGCAAGCCGCGAGAGGACACTCGCTCGCGAACGCCTCCAGCTCGTGGAGCTTGACGTTCGAAACGCCGACGGCCCGCGTTTTCCCCTCGTCGCGGAGCCGCCGCAGCTCGCCGGCCGACTCCGCGAGCGGCACCTGCGGGTCGGGGGCGTGGAGATAGAGCAGGTCGAGTCGGTCGGTCGCAAGCCTCCGCAGGCTCTCCTCGACCTCCGATCGCAGTCGCTCCGGCCGCCCGTCGACGCACTGCCTGCGGGGCGGCGATCCCGATGCATCACGCTCCCAGTGGATGCCGCACTTGCCGGCGATCACGACGCGGTTGCGGGAGATGCCGCTGCGGTGCATCGCCGCCGCGATCGCTGTCTCGCTCTCCCCCTGCTCGCCGTAGCAGTAGGCCGTGTCGAGGTGCAGGATGCCGGCCTCGAGGGCGGCCTCGACCGTCGTCACCGCCGTTTCGCGGTCCACGCCCTCGCGGGTCATGCCGGCCAGGGGCCAGCAGCCGAGGCCGAGCGGCCCGAGGTGCAAGGCCGACGAGCCGAGTTCCCGAGTCGATTCGTTCATGCGATGCATCCCGTTCGTCATGCAGATCAGCCCCTCCAGATCAGCTGTTCAATCAGGCCATGGTGAGGAAATGTCCCGTGCGCAGAAACGCCACGACCTGTCGGAGGGCGTCGCGGCGGACGAGAAGGGTCGAGTGGAAGCAGGGAATCGTGACGTGCTCGTGGGGTGCGTCGGGCCTGGTGCTCTCCTCACGCACGAGCAGATCACGGCCGGCGGCGACCACGCCGACCTCGACCCCCGCCGGCATGCCGAGGGAGTGCACGAGGCCGCTCGAGCCGCTCGAGAGTTCGCGAACCGGGGGGCTCCAGCTTCCCAGAAACGGTTCCAGCCGTCGGGCGACGTCGGATCCGCGATTGGGCGGTGCCAGCATGACCCACCGGCCCAGCCGGCGTGGACGGAATCGCGCGAGCGCCGCCCGGGCGACGATCCCTCCCATGCTGTGCGTGACGAGGTGGATCGGAGGGCCCGACGACTCGGCGTCGATGCGTTCGAGGGTCGAGGCGAGGCTCTCCGCGGCGACCGTGAGGGAGCGGCGGAAGGTGGGATAGCCCCAGTTGAGCGTCTCGAAGTCCTCGGCCTGGAGTCGCCAGGACAGGAGCGAGAGGTGAACGCGATGTGCGAGATACCCATGCACGAGCACGACCAGCGGCCGCGGGTCATCGCATCGCTTCATGGGGCTGTCCCGCCGGGCCCTCATGGGCCCTTCGAGACATCAGCCGCGGGGCCCGTGGCCGCAGGGCGGCCGGCAGCCGGCCGAACCGGGGCGGGGCAGCAGTCCACGGGGCAGACGTCGTGGCTGGCCGGCAACTCACCGATCGCAACGCGTTCCGGAAGCTGCCAGGCCCGCTCCGCGATGAGTTCGCGGACCATGCCGACGAACTCGGGATCCGTGCCGACGGTCGACGCCCTCTCCATCGCCACACCCAGTTCCCGGCAGACCGCGGCGGCCTCCGTGTCGAGGTCGTAGAGGACCTCCATGTGGTCAGAGATGAAGCCGATCGGCGCGATCACGAGCCGTTTCTCTCCGGAAGCAGCGATCTCGCGGATCGCGTCGCAGATGTCCGGCTCCAGCCAGGGCTGGCCCGGCGGGCCGCTGCGACTCTGGTAGACGAGCCTCCACCGGGGGAGCCCGGCCCGCTCGGCGACGAGCCGGGAGGCTTCGGTGAGTTGCGGCACGTAGCGGCTGCCGTCGGCCATCGACGTCGGAATGCTATGCGCTGTGAAGAGCACCATGGTTTCGCGGAGTCGTTCGGGCAAACGACCCTCGCCGGCGGCGTCGAATCCCGGCTCGCGGTCGAGGCGGCCGATCGCGGCGAGCACGTTCCTCGCCATCGGGTGGATGAAGCCCGGGTGGTTGAAGAACACTCGGATCTTGTCGATCTGGGGTGCGTCGGCCCCGAGCGGGGAGCATGCTGCGGCGATGTTTTCCCGATACTGACGGCAGCCTGAATAGCAGCTGAAGCCGCTCGTCACGAACGCGATCGCACGCTTCACGCCGGCGGCGGTCATCTCGCGAATCGTGTCTGGGAGCAGGGGGTGCCAGTTGCGGTTGCCCCAGTAGACCGGCAGGTTCGGGCCGTGCTCCGAGAGTTCGGCCCTCAACGCTTCGATGAGGGCCCGGTTTTGCTCGTTGATCGGACTTTTTCCACCGAAGTGCTGGTAGTGTTCGGCGACCTCGAGCATCCGCTCCCGCGGAACGTTCCGCCCGCGGAGGACGTTTTCGAGATAGGGGATGACGTCGTCAGGCCCCTCCGGGCCGCCGAACGACACGAACAGCACCGCGTCGTAGAGGCACGGCACGGCAGAGGAATCGTCGGACGACAGACCGGATGAAGTGACCCCACGGGGATTCGAACCCCGATTACCGCCGTGAAAGGGCGATGTCCTAACCATTAGACGATGGGGCCCTGCTCATGATCAGCCGTCGATGCGGGACTCGAGTTCAACCTGCCCGTGAACATCGACCTGCCCGTGAACATGAAGTTGGGCTGGTTCGACGGCCATCTCACCGGTCGCGTCGCTCGATTTCCCTTCCTGCGGTGTGGCGGGCCCCGCGTGCTGCTCGACACACGCCGCGTGCTGCTCGACACACGCAGGGTCGCTGGAATTCGACGAACCATCCCGCACGTCACCCGCGGCCCGCGTGATCGCGTCAAAGACTTCTCGTCGGTGGACCGGAACCTCCTTGGGCGCCTCGACGCCGAGCCGCACTTTGTCACCGCGAATCTCCACCACGACGATCGTGATGTCGTTGTTGATGACGATGCACTCGTCTTTTTTTCGTGACAGAACGAGCATGGACCGATCCCTGGTTTCCGCGCCTCGCGCGCGGCGACAACGAACAAATGTACGGGTTTTCGGCCTGTCGTCAAGCTTTTCACCCGTTTTTCATGGGGTTTTTTCGCGTTCCCGCAGCGGACACCTCGGGGAGCCTTCGGGCCAACAATCGCCGAAAAACACGATGTGGCGGCCACGGTCGCGGCCGCTTGTTGGATTTCAGCGGAAACCTATACTCCCCCCATCCGGTCTTTTTCTTTCAATCCCGACGTTCCGTCCCCTCGGCCACCAATCTCCCGGACCCCAATGAAAGCCTGGCTTTCGAACCTGTTCTCCGCCGTATCGACCGTGATCGAGGGGATGCTTGTGACCCTGCGGGTCTTCTCGGGCACGTACGACCCGAAGCGAAGGACGTTCACCGAGCAGTTCGAGTATCCGGAATTGCCGGTGCCGGTCGCAGCCCGCTACCGCGGGTTCCATCGCTACGACCTCACCACCTGCATCGCCTGCGACCAGTGCGCGAAGGCGTGTCCGGTCGATTGCATCTACATCGGCAAGGAGCGGGTGCCAAATGGCAAGGGCTTCATGGTGACGGGGTTCACGATCGACTACTCGAAGTGCATGTTCTGCGCGCTGTGCGTCGAGCCCTGTCCGGTGGACTGCATCTTCATGGGCTCCAGCCACGATCTCAGTTGCTATAGCCGGGACGGCACGATCGTCGACTTCGCCCGCCTTCCGGTGGAGGTGGCCTGGGGCCGCGCCACGCTCAACCCGACGGCCGTCGCGGCGAGCAAAGTGATCGTTGAACCCGTCCATGGCGGTCCGAATCAGTAGCCCCGAAAAACCAGCCCCGAAAAAGCCCGTCGGCCACCCCAACCGTCCGCACCGAACATGCATCCCGTCCTGATCGCCGGCTACATCGCCCTCTTCGTCGCCGTGGGTGCCGCGTTCCTCTGCGTGAACCTTCTGCTCGGCTGGCTCCTGCGGCCGTCCGCTCCGAACATCGAGAAGCTCGAGGTCTACGAATGCGGCGAGCCGACGATCGGGTCGAGCTTCGTCCAGTTCGACCTGAGGTTTTACGTCGTCGCGCTGCTGTTCATCATCTTCGACGTCGAAGTGGCGGTTTTTTTCCCCTGGGCGACCGTGTTCGGCAAGGCGACCCAGCTCAGCGATCCGACGCTCGTGACCGTTGTGGAACAGGCGGACGGCCCCGCCATCTCTCCGGCGGCGGCGGGCCTGCTCGAGGAACTCGGGTTCCGCGGTCCCGTCCTGACCGCAGTTGGTCCGGAAGCGACCGGCGCGACGCTGGCGGAGCGGGCGAGTGCCATGCGGTCCGACCTTCAACGGACCGGTCGGCGGCTCGCCGGCACGGCGGTCGTCGACATGGCGGCTTTTTTCGCCGTCCTGCTCGTCGGCTTCGCCTACGTGTGGTATCGCGGCGACCTCGACTGGGTGCGGGCGGTTTCCGCCCAACGAGGCAGCACCGCGACGAATCCGAAGGCGGTCGCGGCGGTCGGTCCCGGCGTGGCGGCCGCGTCGAGGCCCATTCTGACGAGTTGAAATCACTGCCCGGGATCCGTTTCCCGGGCGGACCTTTTGCGTTCCGCATCCCTTCATCACCGAACCGCAGACGAGGAAACCGACCCGATGCGAGGCTCATCGTTTCTCGAATCCCTCGAGTCGGCCTGCCCCGGTGCGGTCGTTGGGAAAAACCTCGAGGCGATCGACCCGTGGATCGAGATCGCCGCGGATCGGGTCGAGCCCGTGTGCCGGTGGCTGAAGCACGCGAGCGTGCCGGCGTTCGATTCGCTCGAATGCATCACGGCGGTCGACTGGTTCGAGCCCGATCCCAAGAAGGCGGCCAAGGTCTCCTGGCAGCCGCACCTCGAACTCGTCTACCACCTCTGGAGCACCGCCGCGAAGGCGAGTCTCGTGCTCAAGGTGAAGTTGCCTCGGTGGCGGAACGACGTGGCCGGTGAGCTTCCGGAGGTGGCGAGCGTGGCGGGAGTCTGGCGGACGGCCGACTGGCACGAGCGGGAGGTCTACGACCTTTCCGGCGTTCACTTCGCCGGGCATCCCGACCTGCGGCGGATCCTCTGTCCGGAGGATTGGGTCGGGTATCCGCTCCGCAAAGACTACGAGCAGCCGATCGAATACCACGGCATTCGTGGCCGTTGATCCGCACAAGTTCGACGAAGAAACAGGCCGGACGACCCGGAGATCGACAAATGGATGAACCTGGCGGTATTTCCCGCGGATCCCTGCTCGAAGACCCTCGGCTCGACGACCAGCGGATCATCGAGTTCGACGTCCGCACTGACGAGATGCTCGTCAACATGGGGCCGCAACACCCCAGCACGCACGGCGTGCTCAGGCTGGTGCTGAGGACCGACGGCGAGATCGTGTCGGAAGTCGAGCCGCACATCGGTTACCTCCACCGCTGCGCCGAGAAAATCGGCGAGAATCTCACGCACAGGCAGTGGATTCCCTACACCGACCGGATGGACTACCTGGCCGCAATGAACATGAATCTCGGCTGGGCTCTCGCCGTCGAGAAGCTGATGCGGCACCGGGTGAGCGAGCGGGCGAGGCACCTGCGGGTGCTCATCGCCGAACTCGGCAGGATCTCAAGCCATCTCGTCGGCATGGGGGCCTACGGTCTCGATCTCGGCACGTTCAGTCCGTTCCTCTACGCGTTTCGCGAGCGGGAGAAGATCCTCGACCTCTTCGAGGAGGCCTGCGGTGCCCGGCTGACCTACAGCTACATCACCGTCGGCGGGCTCACGGCCGATCTGCCGCCGGGCTGGCTGTTGAAATGCGAACAGTTCCTCGACCAGTTCGAGCCGGTGATCCAGGAGTACCACGCCCTGTTGACGACGAATGCGATCTTCGTCAAGCGGACGGCCGGGATCGGCGTCCTCCCGCGTGAGATGGCGATCGACTACGGCTGCTCCGGCCCGGTGCTGCGTGGCAGCGGCGTGGACCAGGACATGCGGCGGGATGGCGAGAGCATCTACACGGCGATGTACGACGGGTATGCGTTCGAGGTGGCCGTCATGAAAAACGGCCACTACCCGCGGGACCACGCCTATCCCCCGGTGCCGTCCGACGCCGTGCTCGGCGACTGCTGGCACCGGTTTTTCGTGAGGATGCTCGAGGTCGTCCAGTCGATGGATCTCGTGCGGCAGGCGATCGACCGCTACTCCGCCTGCAAGGAGCCTCTCGGGGAGCCGCTCAAGCTGACGGAGAAGATGCCGGCGGGGGATGCCTACCTGGAGACGGAATGCCCCAAGGGCCAGATGGGCTTCTATGTCGTTTCGGACGGCACGGCGATCCCGTGGCGGGCCCGCGCCAGATCGAGTTCGTTCTCCAACCTTTCGGTGCTCTCCGAACTCTGCCGTGGCTGCCTCATTGCCGACGTTCCGGCAATCGTGGGGAGCCTCGATATTGTGATGGGCGAGATCGATCGGTGATCGCTGAGCCGCGCGGAACGGTTTCGGGCCGGGGAGGTTTTAGGCCGGGACTTGTGAATCGGCCGCGGTTCGCGCACACTTCGTGAAATTTTTCACAATGGCTTCCTTCTTGATCAATACGCTTGGCCTGCCGGCATGGCTGGCCTGGACGATCACCGCCACCGTCTCGGCGGCGCTGATCCTCAACGTGATGGCCGTCGGGGCCCTCGTGTTCATCTGGGCCGAGCGAAAGATCGCCGCCCGCATCCAGGATCGCCTCGGGCCGACGCGAACCGGCGGCAAATTCGGCTGGCTCCAGAGCGTGGCCGACGGCATCAAACTCCTCGCGAAGGAGGACCTCATGCCCGAAGGGGCCGACGGCCTCCTCTTCCGGATCGCCCCCTACGTGAGCTTCTGTGCCTCGTTCGCGGCCTTCATCGCGTTGCCGTTCGCGTTTGATTTCGTGGGACAGCGGCTGAACGTGGGCGTGTTCTACGTCGTGGCGGTGCTCGGGCTGGAGGTGTTCGGCGTCATCCTCGCCGGCTACGCGTCGGCCTCGAAGTGGTCGCTCTTCGGCGCCATGCGGGAGGCGGCGCAGGTCGTCAGCTACGAAGTGCCTCTGGGGATGTGCGTGGTGGTGCCCGTGATGCTCGCCGGCAGCATGGATCTCGTGACGATTGCGGAGAAGCAGGCGGGCTGGTTCACGAACTGGTATCTCTTCCACGACCCGTTCACCTTCGTGATCTTCTGGGTCTACTTCACGTGTGCGGTGGCGAGCGTGAACCGCGCGCCCTTTGACCTGGCCGAGGCCGAAAGCGAGCTCGTGGCCGGCTTTCACACCGAATACTCCGGCCTCCGCTGGAGCTTCTTCTTCATGGCCGAGTACGGCTCGATGTTCCTCGTCAGTGCCCTGGCTTCCGTGCTGTTTCTGGGGGGGTGGAACGGCCCCGTGCCGATCGCTTCGCTCCTGGGGCTGAGCGAGGGAACGGGCGACACGGCCGGCTATCTCGTCCGTCTCGTCGGCTGCCTGAACCTGATCCTCAAGTCGACGCTCGGAGTGGTCGTGATGATGTGGGTGCGTTGGACGCTGCCTCGGCTGCGGATCGACCAGGTCATGACCACCTGCCTGAAATACTGCACTCCGATCGCCGCTGTGATGTTCGCGGGCGCCATGCTCTGGAGCTTTTTCCTGCCGGGTGGGCTGGTCGGCATCGCAGGCCGACGCATTCTGTCGCGTCCGGCTGGGGAAATTCGCGAGGGGTGGCTGAAGGGGCCCGGTGGCAGAGGCCGTGATGTTGTCTCTTCGCGTCCGATCACCGAGGCCGCGATGATGCCGGCCCCGCTTCACTCGGACGACGGAAGGCGGGTGTCTCGATGATGCCTTCGACCCTGTTGGGCCCTGCGTCCCTGTTGGGCCCTACGTCTCTGTTGGGCTTTGTGGCTGGGGGGGGGACGGCGTGTGGGTTTGCGATGGTGCCGCTGGCCGCCGTCAATTGGCATGGGCTCTTCTTTCTCGCCTTTGCGGTCGTGGCATGCGTCATGGCCGTCGCCGTCGTGCTGGCCGACAACGTCGTGCGGATGGCCTTCTACCTCGTGTTGTCCCTGGGCGCGACGGCCGGGCTCTTCTTTCTCGCAGGAGCCGAGTTCGTCGGGGCGATGCAGTTGATGATCTACGTCGGTGGCACGCTCGTGCTGCTCGTCTTCGGCGTGATGCTGACGGCGCAGGCGCCGTTCGTGTCGATCAAGACGGCGACCGGGGACCGCGTGCTCGCCGGGATCGTGGCGGCATCGCTCCTCGCGGTGCTCCTGCAGGCCGCGTTTTCGGTCCATGCCTGGCGTGAGCCGGGCCGTTTTCCCGGGGACACCGGGGGGGTGGTCGAGCCGATGTCCACGCCCCTGGGGATGGCGCTCGTCGGCGTCAGGGTCGATGATCCGTCTCCGGGGTTGGCCCAGGAGAACGGTGGCGGGAACGGCGATGGAAGCGGTGGTGCTGCCGCCGGCGGCCGCAGCGGCTATCTGCTCCCGTTCGAGATCGTGTCCGTCCACCTGCTCGTCGTGCTCGTGGGTGCGGCATACCTGGCCCGGGCCAAACGGCGAAGGTCGTCCCGTGAACTTTCGGAGGCCGCCCGATGAACCCGCTGGTCGATCCCGTCGGGGTCGTGCACTACCTCGTGGTTGGCGCCGTGCTCTTCACGGCCGGCATCGTCTGCATGGCCGTGAAGCGGAATGCGCTCGGCGTCCTGATGGGCATCGAACTCGTGCTCAACGGGGCGAACGTCAATTTCGTCGCGTTCGGCTCGCCGGTGCTCCGGGCCGATGCGGGCCCGCTCGCGATCGACGGGCCGGTGATCGCGCTGTTCGTGATCGTGCTGGCCGCGGCGGAGGCCGCCGTGGCACTCGCGATCACGCTGAACTTCTACAACAACCACTCGACGGTCGACGTGGACAGGGCGGATGAACTGAAGGGCTGAGGCAAAAGCACCGGCCGGCTGAAGTCGGCCGAGGATCGACCGATCGACCACCTGACCACCGATCGACCACCTGAACAAACCCATGGCACCCATCCTGCTCGCCGACGCCCTGCTGCCGCTCGCCACGGCCGACGTGTCCGATGCGGCGGTCGCGTCGCTGCCGAAGCTGCTCGGCCTCGCCTGGCTGCTCCCGTTGGCCTCGTTCGTCGCGATCCTGTTCTTCGGGCCGCGGATGGGGCCGCACGGCAGGAACGCCGCGTGGCTGGCGACGGCGGCGATCGTGGCGTCGTTCGTCTTGTCGCTCGCGGCGGCAGGAACGTGGCTGGGGGCCCATCCCGTCGTCGGCCATGCCGCCGAGAGCCATGCCGCCGAGAGCCAGGCCGCCGAGAGCCAGGGCCACCATGCCGAGGCCGTGCCGGCATCCACCGGCGATTGGTACACGCTCTACGAGGCTGGGCGGCTGAAGCTGTCGCTGGGATGGTACATCGACGGACTGACCGTGCTGATGTTCGTCGTGGTCACGTTCATCGCATCCTGCATCCACGTCTACGCGACGGGCTACATGCACGATGAACTCCACGAGGTGACCGACCACGACGTTCATCTCGCGGCCGGTGGCCACCTCCACCGGCCTGGGCGATTCCACCGCTTCTTCCAGGCGCTGTCGCTCTTCTGCTTCTCGATGCTCGGCATCGTGATCGCGGGCAACCTGGCGATGGTGTTCGTCTTCTGGGAGCTCGTGGGCATCTGCTCCTGGTTCCTGATCGGCTTCTACTACGAGCGGAAGACCGCCTCGACTGCCGCCAACAAGGCCTTCATCGTCAATCGTGTCGGCGACTTCGGGATGCTCATCGGCCTGATGGCCCTCTGGGGCGCCCTCGGCACGCTCGACTTCGGTCGCCTGTTCGAACTCGTGCGGCCCGCCGCGGACGGGCACTCGCTGCGGGTGCCGGACGGCATGGTCGAGTTTGCCGCGGTCGACAAGGTCGCCGCCGTGGCCGGCACGCACGCCGGGTCGCCCGAAGCCGCCGCCAGCGAGGTGGCTGGACGGATCGACGGCTGGCGGGCGGAGGGGATCGGCCGCTGGCTCCTGTTCATCGCCGGCGTCGGCATCTTCTGCGGCTGCGTCGGCAAGAGCGCCCAGTTCCCGCTCTTCGTCTGGCTGCCGGACGCGATGGAGGGGCCGACCCCCGTCTCGGCGCTCGTGCATTCAGCGACGATGGTCGCCGCGGGTGTCTATCTCGTCGGGCGGTTCTATCCCGTGCTCTCGCCCGACGTGCTGCTCGTCATCGCCTACGTCGGGGCGATCACGCTCTTCATCGCGGCGACGATCGCGCTGGTGGCCAACGACATCAAGCGGGTGCTCGCCTACTCGACGGTGAGCCAGCTCGGCTACATGATGCTCTCGCTCGGCGTCGGGGGATGGGTGGCCGGCCTGTTCCACCTCGTGACGCACGCCTTCTTCAAGAGCCTCCTCTTCCTCTGCTCGGGATCCGTGATCCATGCCTGCCACACGAACGACATGCGGAAGATGGGCGGGCTCGCCAAGGTGATGCCCTGGACCGCGGGCACGATGCTCGTCGGCTGCCTCGCGATCATCGGAGCGGGCATTCCGTTCGTCGTCGGCCTGTCGGGCTATTACTCGAAAGACGCGATCCTCGCCCAGGCCCTCTCGTTCGCGCAGGTGAACCCGCGACACTCGATCCTGTTTTTCGCCGTGGCGGGCGGCGCGTTCCTCACGGCGTTCTACATGTTCCGCCTCTGGTTCATGACGTTCGCCGGCAGCCCACGCGACCACCACGTCGCCGAGCACGCCCACGAGTCGCCGGCGGTCATGGTGGCACCGCTGGTGGCCCTCGCGGTCCTGTCGGTCGTCGCAGGCTGGAAGCTGCCGGGAGGCTTCGGCATCGAGCCGCTCATCGAGCAGGCCAGGCCCGCGGGCACGGCCGATGGAATCGACGGAGGGTTCCTGTTCGGCGGCCTGAAGATTCCCGCGGAGCACGACAGCCACGCCCCAGCCATCCACGCGACAGCGACGATGACGGCGTTCACGACCGCGGCGGGGGGCGTGCTCCTGGCGGCGGTCATGTACCTCTGGCGGATCGTATCTCCGTTCGTCGTGGCGGCGGTGTTCCGGCCGGTCTACAAGTTCCTGGCCGGCCGCTGGTATTTCGACGAACTCTACGACGCGATCTTCGTCCGTCCGGCGAAGGGGATCGCGGCCGTTGCGTCGGCGACCGACCGCGGTTTCATCGACCGGATCATCGACGGGATCGCCTGGTCCGCGAAAAAGCTCGCCGGCATCGACGCCTGGTTCGACCGGACGATCGTCGATGGCCTCGTGAACGCGACGGCGAACGCGACGTGGAATGCCGGACTGAAGCTCCGCGGCATCCAGACCGGCCGGCTTCGGCAGTACGTCATGTTCATCGTCGTCGGCACGGTGGCGATCTTCGTGCTCGCGACGCTTCTGTTCCGATCAGGGGTCGCCGCAGGCTGACCACTGCTTGTTTTCCAGTCACCCGATCTCACCCTTTCACCGAACCAGCAGAACCCCGCAGGCCCACCATGCCACCCGTTGAACAGCCCGCCCTCTGGCCGCTCTCGACGCTCGTCTTCCTTCCCGCGTTCGTCGCGTTTTTCCTCTCGCTGCCGATCATCCCGAAGGCCCGCGAGGAGGCGATCCGCTGGATCGCCCTTGCGACCACGGCAGTGGTATTCCTGCTCTCGCTCTGGATCGCCATTCCGGGGCTCTTCGGCTCGACGGTGAGTCCCGCACAGTTCACGCTCGGCGATCCCGCCATGCAGGGCGTGGTGAAGCTGGACTGGATCAAGCCGTTCAACATCGAGTATCTGATCGGGGTGGATGGCATCAGTCTGCCCCTCGTCGTGCTGACGACGTTTCTTTCGATGCTGGCATGCGCCGCGAGCTGGCCCATCACGAAGCACGTGAAGGCCTACTTCGTGCTGTTTCTGTTGCTCGTGACGGGCATGCTCGGCGTGTTCGTGTCGCTCGACTTCTTCCT